>NZ_JBTOQI010000001.1:0-504901 GCF_055283875.1 Pseudomonas sp. HP_14
GCTTGTTTTTTGTTGGGGGGGGTGGCGGGCGGGCGGGCCCCGCGTGTGGATACCACAGATCTGACATCCGCGAACTAACTCACCCACGCGGCCCCCCCCCCGCTCCTGCAGGTAAAAAAGCATTTCAAGTCAGAGAGACAGGCGCACAAGAAGGTCATGACGACTGCGGCGGTAGTCGGCGCGCGTGCGCTTTTAAAGAAGACAGGTGGGTGTGCTTACGGGAGGGGAATAAAGATCGGGGCATTACACAGCGCAATGCCCCGATCTTTATCAATTAATCAGACAACTCATTTCGTACGGCTGACTTTCACATCCTTGAACAGGCAGAACACCAGTACAGCAGCAAGGATTTCCAGCGCAGCAACGAAGTACAGACCTGCTGCCAGGCTGCCAGTCAGTGTGCGCAGCCAGCCGATCATGTAAGGCGCGATGAAGCCTGCCAGGTTACCGATGCAGTTGATCAGTGCAATGCCGCCAGCCGCTGCGGTACCGGCGAGGAACGCGCCTGGGATCGACCAGAACACAGGAAACGCAGCAAGGATGCCGGCTGCTGCAATGGTCAACGCAATCAGGGCCATGGTCGCATTGCCCAGGCAAAGACCGGTGGCGATCAAACCCAGACCTGCCAGCAAGGCGGCAGTGGCGCAATGAATGCGACGCTCGGCGGTTTTGTCCGAGTGATGACCGTTCCACAGCATGGCCAGGGTGCCGACGATAAAGGGAATCGCCGCCAGCAAGCCGATGCTCATGGTGTCGTTGACGCCCAGTGACTTAATCACCGAAGGCGTCCAGAAGGCAATGGTGGCGTTACCCGAAACGATGCAGAAATACACCAGCGTACACAGCCAGACCTTGGGATTGCGGATCAGGGCTTTCAGGTCGCTATGTTTCTCCGGCTCCGCATCTTCGCGGGCAATTACCGCGCTGACCATTTGCTGTTCAGCAGGGCTCAGCCATTTGGCGTTGACGGGTTTTTCCGGCAAATAACGCAGCACGGCGAAGCCCGCGATCACCGAAGGTATGCCTTCGAGGATGAACAGCCACTGCCAGTTCGCCAGGCTACCGACACCCACCATGCGGCTCATGATAAAACCGGCAAGCGGCCCACCGACGACACCGGCGATCGCGAACGAGGTCATGAACATCCCGTTGATGCGTGCCCGTTGTGCGGCAGGGAACCAGTAAGTCAGGTACAGCACCACGCCAGGAAAGAACCCGGCTTCGAACACACCCAGCAAGAAGCGCAAAATGTAAAACGACATCGGACTGGAGACGTAGGCCATCGCCATCGACGTCAGGCCCCACAGGATCGTGATCCGGGCCAGGGTGCGACGTGCACCGATCTTTTCCAGCAAGAGGTTGCTGGGCACCTCAAACAGGAAGTAGCCGATGAAAAAGATACCGGCTCCAAGCCCGTAGACGGCCTCGCTGAAGCCCAGGTCATCGAGCATGGCCAGCTTGGCGAAGCCGACGTTGACCCGATCGATCCAGGCCAGCACAAACAGAAACACCAGAAACGGAAGCAAGCGCCAGGCAATCTTGCGGTAGGTTGCAGCGGTCGCGGCCTTTTCAGAGGCACCTTCAGCTGAGCTGGCGGGCAGGGCGGGATTGTGGTTCATGTTGCATCTCCATCGATCAAGAGCTGGCGGCCTTCAGAGGCCGCCATACCGGTTCGCGCGTGGTATCGGCCACGAGCGCAACGACAATCACGCTTACGTTTAACGGGCGCGCAACAGGGCTTCGACACTGCGCGCGATTTGCAATACACGGGCGTCCTGGCCGTTCAGCCCGGCAATCGACAACCCCACCGGTAATTCACCCGTTTTATGACACGGCAGACCCAATGCGCACCCGTCGAGAAAATTGATCACGCTGGTGTTGCGCAGAACCAGGCCGTTAGTGGCGAAGAAATGAGCATCGTCCTGCTCCAGTGGCGCCAGTTCCGGAGGTACCACCGCAACACTGGGCATCAGCCATGCATCGGCATCCGCCAGCTTCTGGCTGGCCAGTGCGATCATCTTCTGACGCTGGGACAGCAGGTGCAGGTAATCGGCGGCGCTCAACGCCTCGCCGCGACGAATGCGCTGTGCCACGCGTGGGTCGTAGTCCGTAGCGTGCTCACCGGTGAGCCAGCCCTGATGCAGGTACCAGGCTTCAGCGGCCGTCAGTCCACCCGCAGCGTTGATATTCGGCAGTTCGTGCAATTCGGAAAAGTCGAACCAGCGAATCGAGGCACCGGCGTCACTCAGGCGTTGCAGGCTGCGTTCAAACGCAGCGGCGACGGTTGCATCGACATTGTCCATGACGAAATCACGGGTGACGGCCAGACGCAGCCCTTGCAGTGAGGCAGGGCGAGTATCAAGGCTTTCGCCTGACAGGACGCTGTCGAGCAAAATACTGTCGTCGACATTGGCGGTCAGCGCGCCAATCGAGTCCAGGCTCGTTGCCAGCGGGAATGCCCCTTGGGCAGAGACACGGCTGGCGGTGGGCTTGAACCCTACCAGTGAGCAGAACGCCGCAGGGATGCGAAGCGATCCACCGGTGTCAGTACCCAGCCCGGCCACTGCCATGCCTTCGGCGACGCTGACCGCTGCGCCGGAACTCGATCCGCCGGCGATGCGCCCGGCAGCGACAGGGCTGACAGGTGAGCCGTGATGCGGGTTCAGCCCCAAACCGGAGAACGCGAACTCGCTCATGTTGGTGCGACCCAGCAGAATCGCACCGGCAGCTTTCAAGCGAGCGACGACCGGCGCGTCGGCGGTAGCCGGGGCACTACCGGCCAACACTTTGGAACCCGCGGCTGTGACCTGGCCGGTCACGTCGAACAAATCCTTGATCGAAACCGGCAGGCCAGCCAACGGGGAGGGCACATAGCCTGCGGCGCGGGCGAGGTCACTGGCCTGCGCGGCTTGCATGGCACTGTCAGCATCCACCGTTATATAGGCACTACCGCCTTGCGCGCGGTGCGCATTGATACGTTCCAGCGCAGCCGCGACCAGCGCCTGACTGGTCGTGGCGCCACTGGCGAGATCTTCAGCAAGCTCTTTGATTGGCTTCATTGATATCACTCCGCGACTGGCAAAGGTTCCACGCTGTAGGCATGGCGCAGGCTGCGGTTAAGTACAGGGTCGAACAACTCCATTTCGAAGGTTTCGCCGTAGCCCAATTCACCAATCACGGGTTGAGTACCGCAGAACATTGCGGTGCCTGGCTCAAGGCGCGCGCTGTCATTGAGTTTGGCCAGCAGGGTTGCCGGGGCCAGCAGGCTGGTGACCGGACCTTCCTGATAGAGCGTGCGAGCACCGTCGCGAGTACGCCAGGTGCGCATGATCAGTTGATCCCAATGCCCCTGGACTTCATCGAAAAGCCACGCAGTAGCGGCAATCGGCTTGTCACACATTTGCTTGGAAACGGTGACGTCGAAAGCCTCAACCTTGCGGTCTGTGTGGTCCGAGCCCAACCCGACCAGCAGGCCAAGGCTGCTGGGGATGAGCACGAACTCGGTTTCGCCGGAGGAATCTTTCCCTGGCACCTGAATGGTTTCAGATGGGTTTAGCAGGCTGGCGGCGACACGATAGAAGCAAGGAATCTGTGTCGGGCGGCGAACCCCAAGGGCTTCCAGCTCGGCAATATGGTGTTCCACTGCGGCACTGTTGCGACCGGCCCAACCGGCGATGATCAAGTGATCGATGTCTACAACAACTTCGCCATGGTTAGCGACCTGAAGATTTAGCTGAGTCAAAGCGGTGCCCTCGTTTGAGTAGGAAGAACATCAGTGCGTCGTGAAGTTACACTGATATATCACAGGTTTATCAATACGCAATTGATATGCCAGCTCGCTTTCCTATTCAAATAAAATGATTTTTATCAACAGGTTGTGAAATTTTCAGCGCTTTCGTGAGGCAACAGGGAGCGTTACCTGTTACCCATGGCGCACCACATTTGGGCGATTAGCGCTCACTAATGGCGCGTTTTGTTACCGGCTGCCAGCGGCGTAGAAAGCGACAATCCAGCCGATATGAAATACAGTGATATATCAGCGACGCCTTGAGGATTAACCGATTGCTTGATTCAACTGACCTGCCGAACGCCGACGAAGTTGGCAAATCACCCGCCAAAAGTGGGGCCAGTCTGCGCGAACTGGCGTATGTACAGATCAAGCAACGGATCATTTCCTGCCACTTGCGGCCGGGCGAGGCTATCAATGAGGCGCAACTGACCCAGTTGCTGGGGCTGGGCCGTACCCCGGTGCATCAGGCGCTGCACCGCCTGGAAATGGAAGGCATGGTAACCATCCTGCCGCGCAAGGGCGTGATGGTGACGCCGATTTCGCTTAACGACATCCTCGACATGATCGAAGTGCGCAGGACCAACGAAGAGTTGTGCGTGAGACTGGCTGTCGAACGCGCTCAGGAAGAAGACTTCACGCGCATGCGCGAAATTATCGGGCGTACCCAGCCACTGCTGGAGCGCCGCGATGTAAAGGGCCTGATGGAAGTCGACCTGCAGTTTCATCTGGCGATATCTGCCGCTGCGCGCAATCGGGTGTTGGCCGAACTGCTGCGCACGTTGCATGAGAAGCAGGCGCGCTTCTGGTTTTTGACGCTGTCTGAAATGCATCACAGTGAACGTATCTACGACGAGCACATGCAGATTCTGACTGCGATGCAGAACCGCGACAGTGAAGCGGCCATTAAGGCCATCCACCATCATATCGACGACTTCCGCCGAGCCATCATGCGCACCCTCTGACAGGTCCGCATAACTGACCGACGCGTGTACAGCGTGTGCGCCGATCTGTCCCCACATCCCGTGCATTGAAAACTCTGGCGTGCAACTTGCGTGTGGATCCGGCGTACTGACGCCGTTTGCGTGGGTAGATCAACTATTTTCTGTACGGGCTGTTGTGCATGAACATGAAGTTTCTGGAAACCTTTGTATGGGTCGCACGGCTGAAAAGCTTTCGCCTGACCGCCGAAAAAATGTTCAGCACCCAAGCTTCCATTTCCAACCGGATTGCCGCGCTGGAGGAAGAACTCGGAGCCAAGTTGTTCCTGCGTGACTCCAAACGCGTGTCCCTGACGCCCGAGGGCGAGCGGGTGCTCGATTATGCCGAGCAAATGATCGACACCCTGCACGCGCTCCAGCAATCGATCAGCGCGACCAGCGATCTGAAAGGATGCCTGCGTATCGGCATCATGGATACGGTCATTCACACGTGGCTGAGCCCGTTCATATCGACCCTCATGGAATGCTACCCGGCGGTTGAAATCGAGCTTACGGTCGATACATCGCTCAACTTGTGCGACCAGCTACAGAAAGGCTATCTGGATTTGATCGTGCAGACCGATATGGTCCGCAGTGATTCAGTGCGCAATCAGCATCTGGCCGTATTCCCGGTTGAGTGGATTGTTCCGGCAGGCTCCATCTACCAGCGCAGCTATGCATCCATAGATGACCTGGCGGGTGAGCGGATCATCACCTATTCCCGTAATTCCCGTCCGCATCAGGACATCCTCAATCTGCTGCATGCAGGCGGCGTCGAAAATCCGCGGATCAGTTGTGTCAACTCGGTGGCTGCCATGACCCGGCTGGTCTGCGACGGATTTGGCATCGGCGCCTTGCCGGCCTCGTTGGTGAGCAAGGAATTGGCCGATGGCAAGCTGTTCATCCTTGAAAACGTAGCCCGGCCTCAGGCACTGGATATCATTGCTTGCTGGCGCGCCGGGGTCGGCCTGGAACTCACGGAGCAGGTGGTGAGCATTGCGCGTCACACGCTTGAGCAATACGCCAGAGAGATGGGGCCTGACATGGTGATTCTCAGCACTGCGAGGTAGGGCTGAAGTCCCGGCTATTGAAACAAGCCTTCCGGTTCCGGCCGCTCTCAGGAACATCAAATCGAAGTTGTCAGCCATGAAAAGCCTTCCGGCAATGCAAATCCTGCATAGCTGCTAGAACGTCCGTCATGTTGTTGCGAGGGATTGATGAAGCCACCATCAATTCCTCGGTTGCGCAAACAATGACTAACAAAGGACCAGGCAACATGACTTCTCCAAAAAAAACCGCTCTCGTGGTGAGCGCTCACTCTGCCGATTTCGTCTGGCGCGCGGGTGGTGCCATCGCGTTGCATGCTGCTCAGGGTTACGAGGTGCATATCGTCTGCCTCTCATTCGGTGAGCGCGGTGAGTCGGCCAAGTTGTGGCGCAAGGGCGCCGAAATGACCGAAGAGAAGGTTAAGGCTGCTCGTCGTGAAGAGGCTCAGGCGGCGGCCGATATTCTCGGCGCCACCGTGGAGTTCTTTGACATCGGGGACTACCCGATGCGGGCCGACAAGGACACGCTGTTTCGGCTCGCCGATGTTTTCCGTCGCGTGCAACCGGAGTTTGTGCTTAGCCATTCGCTGAAAGATCCCTACAACTACGATCACCCGCTGGCCATCCACCTGACCCAGGAAGCGCGCATCATCGCTCAAGCTGAAGGCTACAAGCCCGGAGAGCAAATCGTCGGTGCCCCTCCGGTCTACAGCTTTGAACCGCACCAGCCAGAACAATGTGAGTGGCGTCCCGACGTGCTGCTGAACATCACAGAGGTCTGGGACAAAAAATACGCAGCTATTCAGTGCATGGCAGGTCAAGAACACCTTTGGGAGTACTACACCCGCGTCGCCCTGCAACGAGGTGTGCAGGCCAAGCGCAACATAGGTATCACCGCCAGCAAAAATATCGTGTACGGCGAGGGGTATCAGAGCATCTTCCCGCGGGTAACGGAGAATCTGCGATGAGCCTTATCGGCAAGACCGGCGTAGTGGTGCGTAACATTCAACGTGCCGATGCGTCGCTGATCACTGAACTGACTCGGTATGGCGTTGCCACGGTGCACGAGTCGCAGGGCCGTAAAGGCTTGCTGGGGCCTGAAATTCGACCGGTCATGCGCGACGTTGCAATCAGCGGTTCCGCCATAACGGTGCTGGTAGCCCCCGGTGATAACTGGATGTTCCATGTCGCGGTGGAGCAATGTCAGCCTGGCGATATCGTGGTGGTCGCGCCCGTTTCGCCATGCTCCGATGGTTTCTTTGGCGACTTGCTGGCCACTTCGCTGCAGGCTCGCGGCGTCAAAGGCCTGGTGCTGGATGCAGGCGTACGGGATACGCAGACTCTGCGTGAGATGGGCTTCGCCGTGTGGTCGAGGGCAGTCCATGCTCAAGGCACCGTCAAGGAAACCCTTGGTTCGGTCAATATTCCGATTGTTTGCGCGGGGCAATTGATCAACCCGGGTGACGTGGTGCTGGCAGATGATGACGGAGTGGTCATTGTGCGGCGCGATGAGTTGGCGCAAGTGATAGACGCGAGCCGCCAGCGTGCCGATCTTGAAGAGCAGAAACGCCTGCGTCTTGCGGCGGGCGAGCTGGGGCTGGATATCTACAACATGCGTCCACGTCTGACTGAAAAAGGACTCAAGTATTACGACAGCCTCGACCAGGCGATTCGCGATCAAACGGGGACCTGAGCAATGGTGCAAAACCGTATTCCCTGTTTGATGATGCGCGGGGGCACCTCCAAAGGCGCCTATTTCCTTGCTGACGATCTGCCATCCGACGCGGTTCGGCGTGATGCATTGTTGCTGGCTGCCATGGGATCGCCGGACCCAAGACAAATCGACGGTATTGGTGGTGCAGATTCGCTGACCAGCAAAGTCGCAATCATCCGTCCCTCATCACGTCCCGGGGTTGATGTGGATTACCTGTTTGCTCAGGTTGTGGTCAACGAACCACGCGTGGATTACGGCCAGAACTGCGGCAATATCCTCGCTGGCGTCGGACCTTTTGCCCTGGAGCGTGGCCTGTTACCGATCGTGGACGGGCAGACCCCGGTCCGGATCTACATGGAGAACACCGGTCAGACCGCAACTGCGCTGGTGCAGACCGCTAACGGGCAAGTGCGTTACGACGGTGAAGCACGGATTGACGGAGTACCCGGTACTGCTGCGGCGGTGGTTGTCCGTTTTGATGACATCGCCGGATCAAGTTGTGGCGCTTTATTGCCTACAGGTAATGCCCGTGACAGTTTCAACGGCATCGAGGTCACCTGCATCGATAACGGTATGCCCGTTGTGCTGTTACGAGCCGCCGATCTGGGGCTGAATGGCCAGGAAAGCCCAGCCGAGCTTAACGCCAATGAAGCTTTGAAGGCGCAACTGGAGTCGATTCGCTTGCAGGCGGGAACGCTAATGAAATTGGGGGACGTCAGCGCTCGCACAGTGCCCAAAATGGGCATTGTGTCGTCACCGACCAAGGGCGGATCAATCAGCAGCCGGACTTTTATTCCTCATACCTGCCATACCGCAATTGGTGTCTTCGGCGCGGTGAGCGTAGCCAGTGCGTGCCTGGTTCCAGGTGCTGTCACGGAAGGCCTGGCCAATGTTCCACCGGGCGACAATCTCGCGCTGTCGGTAGAGCATCCCACTGGGGAGTTCACCGTCGAGATACGCCGCGACAAGGGTGAGATCGCCGGATGCGGCTTGTTACGCACGGCGCGCCTGTTGTTCGACGGTCATGTGCTGATCCCGGAGCTGGCCGTTGCAAGCAGTTGATCTTCCCTCGTGGTTAGCCGCCAGAGCGAACACACGTTAAAGTGGTGTTTTGCTCTGGCGTTCCTTATGGATCTTAAGCAACTGGAATGTTTTGTCCGGGTGGCCGAGTTTGGCAGCTTCACCCGTGCCGCCGCAGTATTGAATCTCTCGCAGTCGGCAGTCAGTCGGCAAGTGCGTCAGCTCGAAGTCGAGTTGCAGGAACATCTTCTTTTACGCAATGGCCGCAGCGTGCAACTGACGGCATCAGGGCAGCGCTTATTCAGCCACGGCAAGGGCATTCTGCGGCAAATACAGGTCGCGCGTGAAGAGTTGCGAGAGCAACGTGGCACGCTTTCCGGCAAGGTAGTCATTGGCTTGCCGCCAAGCATCTCCCGACGTCATACGGTCGCATTGGTCTCAGCCTTCCAGGAGCGATTCCCAGGCTGCACGCTGGGAATCAAAGAAGGCCTGAGCCATTCGATGCGCGAATGGCTGCTGCTGGGTCGCCTGGACTTCGCGTTGCTGTTCAATCCCGGCCAGAGCGGGCAGTTGAACTACCAGCATGTGCGTGCCGAGCCACTCATGTTGATCGGCAGTGCCGACTCGGAGCTTCCCGCCGAAGTCTCCATGCTCGATCTTGGCCGTTACCCGTTGATCACACCCAGCGAACCCCATTCAATACGGCGCCTGATCGAGTCCGAAGCGGCTCGTCATTCGGTCGCCATCGATGTCCGTCTGGAAATAGACAGCATCCCTTCAGTACTGGAGCTGATACGTCTTGGCATGGGCTACGGTGTGCTTTTCCAGTCGGCGCTGACCAGACGCGATGATTCGTTCGAGGGACTCAAGGCCGCACAAATCATCGATCCTGTCATTCAAACGCACCTGTTTGTGGCCACCGCCGAACAGCGGCCGCTTTCGCGCCTCGCGGAGCAGGCATTGGCGCTGGTTCATGAAATTTGCATCCCTGAGGATTAGCTATGCGAAATGTGCATAGCTGCTAGAAAACAGGTCCTGTTGTTGTAGGGAATCGACAACGCCACCATCAGGCATCGATTCCACTAACACCAATAAAAGGACACGAGATGAAAAGTTGCCTTGCTCCGGACGCCCATCCAACGCGCCCTCGACATGCCCTACCTGAGGGCGCATGGGATGCTCACTGCCATGTGTTCGGTCCTGCCGACCAATTCCCCTACGCCGATGACAGAAGCTATACGCCCCCAGATGCACCTTATGAAAATCTGCGCGCGCTGCATCACTATCTGGGCTTCAGTCGCGGTGTGATTGTGCAGGCCAGCTGCCACGGCAGTGATAACCGCGCCATGCTCGACACCATTGCTCGGGCAGAAGGGCGGTATCGCGGTGTTGCGATTGTTGATGGCAGCGAAACCGATGAACAACTCGCAGAGCTCGATGAGGGCGGCGTGCGTGGGGTTCGGTTCAATTTCGTTGCTCATCTGGGCGGTGCACCGGATCTCGACGTGTTCGATCAGACCGTCGACCGCCTGGCTGATCTCGGTTGGCATGTGGTGCTGCATCTGGATGCGCAGGACATCGTGACGTATGCAGAGCGGCTGGCACGCATACCCGTGCCCTTCATCATTGACCACATGGGACGGGTCAAAGCCCAGGACGGCCTTCGGCAACCGGCATTCGAAGCCCTGCTGGGGTTGATGGAAAATCCATTGGCATGGGTCAAAGTGTGCGGAGCGGAGCGTGTGTCGGCAGGGCGTCGGCCATTCGACGACGCTGTTCCCTTCGCGCAACAACTGATTCAGGCCGCGCCAGGGCGTGTTCTGTGGGGCACTGACTGGCCGCACCCGAATATAACCAAGGACATGCCTAACGATGGCGGGCTCGTGGACTTGATGTTCCAGTTCTGCCCGGACGCCTCTGTGCGTCACAAGTTACTGGTTGAAAACCCTCTCAAGCTCTACGGACGTTGATTAGCTCGTATCACGCAACGCCTTCCAACAATAAGACAGACAAGAGTCCAGATCATGACCCCGCATCCGACATCTGCTGAAGCACAGTCGCCTCCCGCGCAAGGTGTGAAGGCCAAGCAACCGTTCTACAAGGCGATGTACTTTCAGGTACTGATAGGCATCGTCGCCGGTATTGCTGTCGGCCATTACTGGCCGACATTTGCCGCCGACCTGAAGCCACTGGGCGACGCATTCATCAAGCTGATCAAGATGATCATCGGGCCGGTGGTGTTCTGCACTGTTGTCAGCGGTATTGCGGGCATGCGTGACTTGAAGAAGGTAGGGCGGGTAGGGGGGAAAGCGCTGCTTTACTTCGAAGTGATTTCCACTGTGTCGCTGATCATTGGCCTGATTGGCGGGCATCTGTTCAACGCAGGCGGCGGGTTCAACGTCGACGTGAATAGCCTGGATGCATCTGCGGTCACCGGTTACGCCGAAAAAGCCCAGCATATGCACATGGTGGACTTCCTGATGGGCATCATCCCCTCGACATTCGCCCAGGCTTTCTCGGAAGGGAACGTGCTGTGCATCTTGCTGGTGTCGATCCTGTTCGGTTGCGCCCTGTCGTCCATGGGTGAAAAGGGCAAGCCTGTTTACGACATGATCGAAGGGTTGTCGGGCGTTTTCTTTCGTATCGTGCACATCATCGCCAAGCTCTCTGCTATCGGCGCGTTTGGCGCCATAGCGTTCACCGTGGGCACTTATGGCGTTGGCTCACTGTTACCGCTGATGAAACTGGTGGGCAGCTTTTACATACTCTGTGCGCTGTTCGTCGTACTGGTATTGGGGGCGGTGGCACGGGGCTGCGGTTTCAGCATCATCCGTTTCATGGGCTACATCAAGGAAGAGCTATTGGTTGTGCTGGGCACCAGTTCCTCGGAAGTGGTACTGCCGCAAATCATGGAGAAGATGCAGCGGCTTGGCTGCTCGAAGCATGTTGTCGGGCTGGTCATTCCGACCGGATATTCCTTCAACCTTGATGGCACCAACATTTATCTGACCATGGCGGTGCTGTTCATTGCTCAGGCCTTGAATATCGATTTGACCCTGACCCAACAGCTCACGCTGGTTCTGGTGGCCATGATGACCTCCAAAGGTGCCAGCGGCGTTTCAGGTGCAGCCTTCGTGATGCTGACCAGCACGTTGATGGTTGTGCCGCTGGTACCGGTGGCAGGCATGGTCCTGATTCTGGGTATTCACCGCTTCATGGGCACTGGATTGGCCATCACCAACCTGATCGGTAACGGCGTGGCCGCACTGGTGATATCTGCCTGGGAGAAAGAACTCGATCGCGACGTGCTGGCCAGGGAATTGAACAGCAAGTCGTAACCCGCTTAGCGGTACCTCCAACACCTGCACCTCTAACAATAACTGCGTCCTGTCCGGTTCATACCGGGCAGCGACGCCTTGCATCCGGAAAATAATAAAAATGAATCGAACCCTCTTTGGCATTTTTCTGGGCTCAGGCTTAGTGAGTTTCAGCAGCGCATGGGCGCAGGGCTTTATCGATGACAGCAAGATTCGCCTTGAAGCACGTAACTTCTACTACAACGGCGACTTTCGCGATGGCGCGGGTGTGTCGAAAAGAGAAGAGTGGGCGCAAGGTTTCTTGATCAATGCCGAGTCCGGTTATACCGAAGGCACAGTTGGTTTCGGACTCGACGTACTGGCATTCGCCGGTTTTCAGCTGGACTCCAGTCCTGACCGCAGCGGCAGCGGGCTGTTACCCAAGCGAGCCTCAGGCGAGGCGGCGCCGGAATACGCCAAGGCGGGTGGTGGGGTTAAATTCAAAATAGCTAACACATCTTTGCGTTACGGCATGTCCCTGCCGAAAACACCGGTGCTGCAGTACAACAACAGCCGACTGTTTCCCCAGACATTCCAGGGCTGGCAACTGACCTCCACTGAGGTCGACCGTTTGACGGTCAACCTGGCAAGTTTCGAGAAAACCATCACGCCGGATTCTACAAACCTTCAGGACATCAGCATTAACCCGAAAGATGGGCGTTACCGCGCTACCGGGATCGGTGAATCTTTTCGCTATGGGGGCGGGAGCTATAAGCTGACGCCGGCTTTAACCGCGACTTACTACTATGGCGAACTTGAAAACGTCTATCGCCAGCAGTTTCTCGGCCTTACCCACACGACCCGAATTGCAGACGGTGTATTAACCAGTGACCTGCGCGCGTTTGCCAGCGACGAGGTGGGCGCCGCGAGGACCGGAGAAGTTGATAACCGAGCCTATTCTGCAGCTTTCGGCTACAGCTTCGATTCGGGACATAGCGTCATGGCGACCTATCAGATAATGAAAGGCGCCACTGGCTTCCCCTACGTCAATAACCCCTATCTGCCGAACTACGTCCAATATCACGACTTCGGGAGCGCGGGTGAACGCAGTTGGCAGGCGCGTTATGGCTATGATTTTGCGGCACTGGGTATTCCGGGACTGAGCTTTTTCACCGCGTACATCAAAGGTGACGGTCTGAAGAAACAGGGTGCCGAGCAAGAGTGGGAGCGGGACATAGACATCGCTTATGCCTTCCAGACGACATTAAAAGGTCTGTCGGTACGGTTGAGAAACGCCACTTATCGCAGTGATGACGGACGTGACATCGATGAAAACCGGTTCATCGTGAGCTATCTGTTCAACTCGCTGTAATGCCTCCCGGCCCGGCCATGTGCCGGGCCGGCTGAACCCTTCAACCAATCTGCGCATCGATGGCGCGGATCTCCGCCTCTTCCTGACTGCAAGCGTCGACTGTGGTGTGTGTTCATCCTTTGGCACGACCCAGTGGGCGAACTTCCACCGATAAAGTGAAATCAGGTTCGTGAGTTGGCCAGGCATTGCTGGACCACCCGTGTCGCCTGAAAGTATGCCGGGGATAAGCGCATGGCGCCTCAGGACAAATGGAAACACCTGACCTGGGCGGCGCAACTGCATCGAACCGATTAAACTGGCTCATCTTTTGACGAGGTACATCAGCACGGGGGTCTGGTGGTGATACGGTAGTTACCCGGCGACTTGCCAAACCATCGTTCACATGCTTTGTTGAATGCACTTTGATTTTTAAATCCTAAACGATAAGCAACTTCTTTGAGCGCCATTGAAGTATTGATCAGCAAATGAATGGCGTGCTGATGCTTTACGTCGTCGACCAGACGTTGAAAGCACATGCCCTCGGCTTTCAGGAAACGCGAAAGTTGACGTTGGGTGAGGTTCAAACTGTTCAGCACATCTTCCATCGCCAACGATTTGCCTTGATGAAGATGTTGCAATACAACGCGCCGGGTCTGGGCAACTGCACTGTTCATTTCCAGTTGCTGTTTTTGCATGGCAAGGTGGTTTCCATGAATCGACTGCAGCGATGTATCGCCGGTCGGTATGGATAAATCGCAATCCGTGCGTAAAAACGTCAGCGCGTTTACGGGGGCGTTGAACGTTATATTTTTGCCGAAGAGTGCTTCCAGTTGCTCGGTCTCCGCGGGCTTCGAATACGTGAACTCGGCCGCTAACGGCATTATTCGGGTGGCGGGCACTAGCCAGTGGATCAGCCCCAGGGTAATTGACGTCACTGCATCGATGAATGCCCTCGGCAGGCAAGCGGCTTGTGCGTCAGCAGGAACACCCGCAATACGAATCGTGGCAGGCGACTCATCGAGGAACATACAGAAGCCGATACCGATGGTTTCGTGGTACTCAACAATATGACGGAGTGCATCGAGCACTGTTGCGCTGGACATGATTGCATAACCTAAAAGCCCCAGATTACCTGGGTGTGCTTTGTTGTAGGCCAGCAAGCCGATGTCTTCATTGCCCGCGCGCTGCTGCGCGAGCACCAGAAGTTGCATGATTGTGTTTAGCGGGATGTTTTTATTGCCACCCGACGGCGCTTTATTTGGTAAATCACGACGGCTGTTTGCGAAGGGCGTAATTGCGTCGATACACGCTTGTGCAAAGGTGGGGGAGAGGCTGAGCATTTTTATCCTGTGTCAATTGAATTCCCTTCTTATTTGACGATGAAAGTTTTTCGAATGAGTGAAATTTAACTCATTTACTCAGTTTTGTGTTGCACGCCGATGGGGTGTGCGAGCAAGCAGCACGTTTTTATATGAATTAACGAGGTCTCCCCACATGTTGTTGAGAACGCTGAAAATAGCCAATCGTGTCATGGCGTGTTTTGCATTGATTGTATTGATCGTCGGTGCGCTAGGGCTGTTTAGCCTTCATCAAATGTCTACCGTGCGTAATGAAGGCCTGGTGATTGAAAACAGCTCCCTTCCAGGTATTGCGCTGGGAGATGACATTGCGCTGGCGTTCTCCAATACCCGGATTGATGCGGTCAAACTGGTTTCTGCTGATGATCAGCATCTGCAGGCTGCGTACGCAAACCTGCAATCTCAACTCGAAGTATTCAATGCCGCGATAGCTGCTTACCGGCCACTGATAGGCTCGAAAAACGAAGCCGACCTGATCGATGGCATCGCCTCGTCTTACCGCCAATACAGCGCAGGCGCGGTCCGCGCGTATGAGCTGTTGAAAGCGCATCAACGAGACGCCGCACGTGGGCTGGTCTCGGATGAGATGACCATTACCGCCCAGGAGGTCACCAGGCTCCTGAAAGAACTGGAAGCTTTCAACGATAACGAAAAGTCGATTGCCAGTGACCGTGCGAGTGACGCTTACGATGACGCTGAAATCATTATCTACTGGGTAATTGCACTGGCGGTTCTGGCCACCATTCTTTTAGCCTGGCGCCTGACCAGCAGTATTGCCGGGCCTATCAGCCAGGCTCTGAATGCGTCCGAAAAAGTCTCTTCTGGCGACTTGCGCAGCCTGGCGCAAGACATTAGCGGGACCGACGAAGCGGCGATGTTGTTGCAGTCAATGGAGCGCATGAGGGCAAGCTTGCAATCAACTCTTTCTCAAGTGGGCGGGGCTTCTGACCAGTTGGGTTCTGCGGCTGAGGAAATGGACGCATTGATGCGCGACAGTAATGCCGATCTCAACGTCCAGAACGGCGAAATAGAGATGGCGGCCACTGCGGTCACAGAAATGAGTCACGCTGTCGAGGAGGTCGCGCGAAATGCTGTGGCAACCTCGGAAGAGTCGCGATCGTCGACGCGTGCTGCCCGCGAGGGGCAAGAGGAGCTTGATAGCACCGTCAGATCGGTCTCCGAGCTGGCTGAGCACGTTGCCAGTGCGTCAACTGAGGCTCAACTACTGTCCTCATACACCAAAGATATAAGCCGGGTGCTGGAAGTCATTCGCGCAGTGTCGGAGCAGACGAACCTGCTGGCGCTTAACGCTGCGATTGAAGCGGCAAGGGCAGGGGAAGCTGGACGCGGCTTCGCGGTCGTTGCTGATGAGGTGCGAGCGTTGGCACACCGTACCGGCGAATCGACCCGCGAAATCGAAATCATGATCGGGAAAATTCAACAGGGTACGGCCGACACGGTGAGCGCGCTTTCTTCGAGCACCGAGCAGGCATCCCATACCCGTCAACAAGCTGAATCCGCCAGCCGGGCGCTGGCCTTGATCGCTTCTGCTGTAGCGGGTATTGATGAGCGCAATCTGGTAATTGCCAGCGCCTCCGAGGAGCAGGCCCAGGTTGCCCGGGAAGTCGACCATAACCTGGTCAGGATCAGGGATTTGTCCGCGCAGTCAGCAGTGCGCTCCGATCAAACCATGAGCGCGAGTGTAACCCTCGCTCGGCTCGCCAGTGAGTTGCGGGTATCACTGCAGCAATTTCAGCTTTGAGTGCTTACCAGCAGTTGCCCCCACGCAATGGGGTGCAACTGCTGGTTCTCGTGCTTGACAAGGCAGTAGGTGTTTCGAATCCCGGGTTTTCTCGCGTCGCCTGCTCGAAGAACTCGATGGGCGTCATTAGACGCCGACGCTAATATTGGCGTTTGTCCGGCAGTGAAACCTGATCAGTGAACAGGTTTCAAAAAGGACACCACGGATCCCCGCCATTGGCGCTTTCCAGCATCTTCGGGACACTGCGCCCGAAATTCCAGCCAGAGGCAACCGCGGTCATGGTTGTTTTGCAAGCGGAGTTCTTATCCGAAATGATGACGTTCATGTAGTACTGATTACCGTAGAGGGTCGGTGCCCAGAGCAACATCTCGCTTTGTTCTGCACGCTTGTCGATCTTGAGGTCCATGGCATTAACGATCGTTCCACCTGTTGAGACTTCGATCACTCTCGGGTGATAGCAATGATTCAGATAGCGCTGCACCCGCTCCTCAACCAGACTCCGCTCCTGCGCCAAACAGTATTCCGGGCTCGCCACGCCTTTGCTCAGCAATTCGTCCTTGGTGTACGGATGCAGCGAGCATCCGCCGAGCAGCATGAAAACGCCCGCCATGAGTTTTTTGTGCATCGTTGAAAATCCTGGAATGGATGGTTGAGTGCTGTGTATCGGCGCCAGTGTGCGACACTTCAGTTTTCCTTCACAACGACATGCACTCCGATCTTGCAATGCCCTTTATGCACTAGATAGCCATGAACTATGCACTAATCATGCACTGGTTTTACAGGTATTAATCAGTTGGTGATAACCCACAAATCACCCTTCGTTAATGCGTATTTTGGCTGTCGTAATAACATGCCGAGACGGTCTACTGGCGTCAGAAAATAAATTTTAATTTCCCCTCAACTAATACGAATGCACTGCCGATAGTCGTAACAAGGTGTTTCTGGTCACCCCTCCGTTATGAAACAGTGCAGCTTGCCTTGTAACGGTTAGAGCATGGAGCGCTATCGATACTATTGACTTCAATGAGATGACATCCATGACGATAAGAAATATGAACATCGCTCCTCGAGCGTTTCTTGGCTTCGCTTTTATTGCTCTTTTGGTCGTCGCGTTAGGGTTTTTCGCTCTGAACCGCATGAGCTTGATTCGTCAGGCCACAGTCGATATGGAGACCAACACCTTGCCCAGCATCACGCTGATAGGCAACGTTAACGAATCCGTCCTGCGCTTGAGGGTTTTTTCACTGCGTCTGCTGGTCAACCGCGAACCGGAAATGCTCCAAGAGAGCGATCAGCGCATTGCAGAAATCATCAGCCAGTTGCAAACCGCCAAGTCCGCTTACAGTGCCTTGCCCGCAGAAGCTGATGAGAGGGCTATTTATCAACAGTTTGAGGGGACGCTGGGGCAATACCTGAGTTTGTTTAACCAAGCGATGCAGCTCTCTCGCGATAACAAAGTTGAAGAAACTCGTGACATGATCAACACCGGCATGAGGCAGACTTCAGACTTGATGAACAAGCAACTCAAGGACCTTGTTGACATTAACAAGGCCAGCGCTATCGCTGGTTCTAAAGTAGCAGGTCAACAATACGACGGCGCAACGGTCGCTATTATTGCCGTTGCTGTTATTGCGTCTTTTATGACGGTCTTACTGGCCTGGTTGTTGACGCGTAGTATCGTGGCGCCGTTGTCCCGGGCCGTGAATGCTGCTCAGGAAATTGCTGCGGGCAACCTGACCAAACACATCGAAGTTGATGGCAAGGACGAACCGGCACGCTTGCTTGAAGCGCTGGTGATCATGCAGCAAAACCTGCGCAAAACGATTGAAATGATCTCAGGCTCCGCGACGCAACTGGCATCAGCTGCAGAAGAGTTGAGCGCTGTGACTGAAGAGTCGTCGCGTGGCTTGCAACAGCAGAATGACGAAATAGAACAAGCCGCGACTGCCGTGAATGAAATGACCGCCGCTGTCGAGGAAGTTGCCCGCAATGCTGTGTCCACGTCCCAGGCGTCAGAGCAGTCCACGGATACAGCACGTCAGGGCCGAGACAAAGTCGTGCAAACCGTAAAAGCCATTCAGACCATGACTCAGGACGTCCAGACCACGTCCAACCTGGTCGAAGGCCTTGCCGAACAGGGCCGGGATATTGGCAAAGTACTGGACGTCATTCGCTCAATCGCAGAGCAAACCAACTTGCTGGCATTGAACGCAGCAATCGAGGCTGCAAGGGCTGGCGAGGCAGGTCGCGGTTTCGCTGTGGTTGCCGATGAGGTCAGGGCGCTGGCACATCGCACCGCGGAGTCAACACGAGAGATTGAACAGATGGTTGCCGGTATTCAGAACGGCACCGGCAATGCAGTGCAGTCAATGGCGTTGAACACGAGCCGTACCCAAACCACACTGGAACTCGCCCGGGCGGCAGGCGAGGCGCTGGAGCAGATCACTGAGGCCATTTCTCAGATCAACGAGCGCAACCTGGTGATTGCCAGCGCGTCCGAAGAGCAGGCACAGGTTTCTCGTGAGGTGGACCGTAACCTCGTGAATATCCGGGACCTGGCCACTCAGTCCGCGGCCGGCGCCAATCAGACCAGTGCCGCCAGCCATGAGCTGTCGAGACTGGCTGTGGACCTGAACGGTATGGTGGCTCGCTTTGTAATTTGATTTGCTAGCGTTGGAACCAAAGTATTGGCCGGTTAAAACCTTGAGCGCGCTGGGCAGATAATCTGCTCAGCGCGTTTCGCGTTATAAAAGGATAGCGGGGAGGGTGCTCAGGGCTGGGCGAGGGCGGACGCACGACGTTCGCTGATGCGCTCCACGGTCTCCATATGCTCTGTACCCCAGGCACAGAGCGCTCCCAGCGCCGTTGCCAAGGACTGCCCGAAAGGCGTCAGCGAATATTCGACCTTTGGCGGTATTTCCTGAAAGTCCACACGCGCAATGATTTCATCGCGCTCCAATTCCTTGAGCTGCTGGATCAGCACCTTATCGGTCACGCCGCCGATGGCGCGTTTCAATTCGCCATAGCGGTGAACATTCCTGGTCAGATTATAAAGAACCAGAGGTTTCCATTTGCCGCCAAGCACAGCCAGGGCGGCTTCTAGCCCGCATTTGAAGGTTTCATTTGCCATTGTTCGGGCCGCTCCCAGGGTACTTACCAAAAGGTGCATACTATTCAAAATAACAGCGTGGATCTACAGTTGCGCCTCACATTCTGAGGGCATCACCATGAGCAGGCTTAACGGAAAAGTCGCGGTTATCACCGGCGGCAACAGTGGAATCGGCTTGGCCAGTGCCATACGTTTTGCAGCCGAGGGCGCACAGGTCGTTATCATCGGTCGACGGCAAGAGCAGCTGGATACCGCACTACAATTGATTGGTCATGACGCTTTAGCCATTCAGGCTGATATCTCCAACCTCGACGACCTTGACAGGGCTTACGCCGAAATCAAAGCCAACACAGGACGGGTTGACGTGCTGTTCGCCAATGCCGGGCTGGGAGATTTCGAGCCACTCGGATCGATTACCGAGGAGTCCTTTGATCGCACCTTTGGCATCAACGTCAAAGGCTCGCTGTTCACCGTGCAAAAAGCGTTGCCACTAATGGGCGCCGGCGGATCGATCATCCTGACTGGCTCGACGACAGGGACCATGGGCACGCCAGCGTTCAGCGTGTACAGCGCCACCAAGGCGGCGCTCCGTAATTTCGCAAGAAGCTGGGCACTGGATCTGAAAGGCACAGGCATTCGGGTCAACGTACTTTCCCCAGGACCAATCTCGACACCGGGCCTGGACCTGGCACTGGCGCCCACAGGCCAGGCAGATGCCATTGTTGAAGGCATGGTCGCGTTGTTACCGGCAGGCCGTATCGGTCAACCCGAAGACGTTGCGGCAGCTGCATTGTTCCTGGCGTCGGATGAGAGCAGCTTCATGACCGGCAGCGAAATGTTTGTAGATGGTGGTTTTGCACAGGTTTGAATTTGAAGAGAGGTTTTGCCAGCTGAAATCTGGCTGGCATCGCTGCTGGTTACAGAATATGTTAGTACGCATAATGTATATTATGTTAAATCGTATTATGGGTTCCCTTATACCTTGTGTCAGCGTTTCGTAATTCCTGGACTGAAATTTTTTAACCCTGGACGCTTCATTCGAAAGAAATTTCAAGGGCTTACCCTCGTCAGTCCAATCTGTGCGTCTCTGGATCGTTTTTCTGATTCCGGACGCTTCGTTTGATGAAGCCTGCGATGCCAGTCGATCCTTATCAGACACCATACTCCTTTTTAAGATCTGTCAAGCGTCCTCTCATCGGCAACACATTAGCTCCCCAAACCCAATCCAAACCCAATCTCGTCGACTAGAAAATCCAGACGGATCTCCGCGGCCGATTCCAAAACCAAAATCAACATGACCAGCCAGCTTTGACCAACCAGCTGCGAACGAAAAACACACAACCGGCTCAGCGCTACCAAATGCGAAATCCAACACCGCAGCTCACCGCGGCAATCCCGTTAAGCCGGCCAAATCCTCCCTCTGAACTACACTGAACCCGAGACCCATCCGAGCCATAAATCCTGAACCTGCGGAACCTCCCGAATCGCTCATGACCCAAACGTTGAATCCGTTCCCCATTTTCCCGACCATGTCAGTGTTCGTGCGCTGCATAAACGAAGGCTTGGATTTCCCGGCCAACATCCATGTCCTGCGTCGCCTATCCCAAGTAGATCAATCCAGTCGCCCAAACGAAATGTGCCGTCACGCGGCGGACTTCATCCTGGAGTCTATGCAAACCAGACAAACCCCTTGGGCTGGCCGATACCTCGATTACACGGCCGTGCTCCAGACTGCGCTCAACTGGAGCTTCCTCGTAGACCGGCAGCCCATTAGCGACTGGGATCAGGACACCTTCACGCGCTTTTTGCACTTTATTAAGCTGCCGGACGCTAACTGGATCACTTCACATGCCGCCGGCGACCGATTCCAGTCCCAGGGTCAGCCAGTGCTCATCGAGCAGCCCATAAACCCCAAATGGCGCCCGTGCGTACGGGCCGATCGCGAAGCCACAATTGTCAGCACCGTGATGCGCCAGGTTCATCGCATTACCTACCGTTTCCTGGTCTATTTAGCGCGCATCGGCATCCGAAACCAACCTGCGCCTGTCATTAGCAACATGCCTGAAACCCCGCCAGATAAAGGCCTGCAAACGGCAAATTTGTCCCCTCACGAGATGGATTGGCTATTCGCACACCTCGAAAAAAGGCGAAGCTCGAACCTTCACCATGAGGTGTGCCGGTTCCTGTTGGCTGCGGCGAGATACACCGATATTCCGATGGTGGACTTAGCGGATGATGGCCGCGGCTCAGGACTGCTGAGCCAATTCATGACTTATGCGCGACCGCCACGCTCTGGTGATCCGCCCCGATGCAGCCCTTGGGTCTTCATCGATAACCCAGGCGCCCCCCTTGAGACAGAGCACCCGCTCTCCCTTAAATTCGTGCTCATCCTCAAGGATTACGTTCAGTCACGAGGGTTAGATATCAGCGGAGTCCTGCCCGACATCCGCACGCTCCCAGAGACGGGAGCCTACCGGAGCATGTCTACAAGCACCGCGCAGTACGTGATTAGGACGCAACGCAGCGTCATCGCCAACGCTGCAAGGGATGATGAGCAGCTTCTTGATGCTGCTGAAACGGCGGCTAAACTCGATCAGCTAACGTTCAGCCTGGTACGGCGGTCGGCGCGCGCAAATTTGGCGGTTGGGAAGCGTTAAGCCGAAGTCTCTTTACATGCACTTTAGTGCATAATTGGAGACTCGACAATTTTCGGCACCGGTTACCTGATGTTGGGGCGATGCCAAGTCTCGCGAGCGTGATTTCTAATGGGCAGTCGCTATCCAGGGTGGCTGAACCTGGGCGTGGCTCGTCGAGCGCGGCTCTCGTGAATCAAGCCGCCCGCGAAGCGTGCGTCTTGACCCTGGCGGGCTTCGATCCTCACGCCTGCGCGCTCCGCTTGCTTTGATGTCTCAGAATGGGCTGAGCTCTTCACGGGGCGAGGCATCAATGATTGAGCGTGTAGCTCGTGGAAATCGCATGATGCGGTCTTAGGGGAAGGACTTGCCACCACTCCCCTGCCCTCTAATCGCTGCGGAGCGCCTGCGCGCAACACAAGCACGATCCAGCAGGATCAGGTGCGACCAGCGATGTTGGAGAAGACACTGGGAAGCCTTGAACGCCGTGTGATCGTCATCCCGCCAGTGCTGCTGGATTGACCACAGAGAAGTCTCAGCCGGTCAGGGGTTAACCTGCCGGCTGCGTATGAGAATGGCGCGACCACTCTTAACCGCGCTGGTGGTACTGTCGAGCCCAAAGGTCGCTAGGTGTGCGGCCGCTATCGCTCACGGTACTATTGTGACGCACCAGAGCGGCCTTTAGCAGCGTTCGAACCTGCTGAATTTCGAGCGCCATGTGATAGTGGTACCCACTATGATGGTCAGACCAACTCAATGGTAAACGCCCGTTGAGTGACCCAAAGATACGCTCTACTTGACCTCCTTTCTGGCGCCGAATGGAAGGCTGCACACTCACATTCAACCGCTTACCCATCTTCTTCAGTGAATCGTTCATGTCTCCACTATCCACCTCAACGATGAGCCCCTCAGGCCGGCCAAATCGGAGATGGGTGGCACCGCCCCCTTCACCCCGTTCGCCGAATTCGTTTGTCAAGACTCTCATTGCCAAGTGGATAGCGTCCTCGCTTGCGCCAATCTTTGCTCCCAACACCATCTTGCTCTGGCAATCATAAAGGACAGCTGTTTTTGGCGAGCGTAGCGATCCGTCATCTATCGATGAGTATCCCGTCCGGCCGGTATATCGCGAGCGTAAGACGCGGGCTCTCGACAATCTCAAGGATGGATTTGTAGCCCTGGAAAGCCAGGCCCGCCCGTCCCGATTTCGCGTAGGTCAATACACAGATGAGGGTCTGCGGTGCAGGGGATTCAAGCGTGCATGTGCCTTCGCAGGTTAGAGCCCAGCGCTTGGAATCTGACCACAGTGCCTGAGCTGCCCCGTCGTTGGTAGGCTTCAGAATGCTGAATGAACTTCCTTTCGGGCGGTCTTCGATCAAGCGGCGCCGAACAGCGGCTTGTGCATGACGGTAGTAGAAGTCTTCAAACCCAAGGTAAACGTTCACTCGACGGCGCTCAGAATTCCCATGAACCGGGGTTCGTTCGGTCAGCACTTGGCACGCGTACTCAATGCCCTGCAGGCAAGCGTCTAGGTAGGGCTCCATATCACCGCAGGTTTGCACGGCACGTTCGGCGCCGAGCCTCAGGTTCAACACGAATGCTTCGGGGCTCGGAAGGCGGGGCTCATCATCTGAATAGTTTTCCTCGTCTTCGGCGAGCAAGGCATAGGACTCGTACCCCAGACAGCCAGCCATCACTTCGTGCAGTGCTGTGTTCGCCATTTCCACGGTTTGCAGTGCCAGAACTGTTGCAGCGCGATCGGTTGCGTTAGCGATAAGACTGATCATGACTACCTCCGTCTATATATCAGTGCCATGTCGGTGGTTCGTACCAAGTATCTTTTACTTAGGCTGATGCTCTTTCGGTTGGCTTGGGGGATGACCCTGCGTTGGCAAACTGACCATGCACCCAACTATACGTCTTGAAAACCTATCGACGGCAAGTGTTGCGATTGGCCGAAGTTGGGCGGCGTCATTGGAATAGGTCACATGTACGTTAGGTGGCTCGAAATTACCGTCTTTCATTTTTTGTTCTCCTTGCCGTGGACTATGTCGTTTTGTCGCTGTCGACGTTATCAGTAGTGTCTAGCGATTTCAGAGCCCGAATCTCAGATTGCAAGATACAACCTGAGATGGGATCAATAGTAACCGAGAACCTGACCGATTTCTGAGGGGTAGCGTCTCCCTTGTTACTTTGAACGAAGATGTCCATGGGCGAATGATACACTTGGCCTTGCTTGGGAGAACGTTTCATGAGCGGCGTCCTGATGGTGTTGTAACAGGAAATTTAAGGGCAATGCTGCACTGTGAAAACAGACCTTGAGCATAGGCCCGAGTCCTTTCTTGTCAAGGATCTAAATTGGCCGTCCAATTCCGAGTGGTAGCCGAGCTGAACGCCCATCCATTATTTAAAGTAATATTGATTTTCGCCTAAGGGGTCCACCCCGGACATTGGTTTAACGAACTTAGTATACTTGGTGCACTATCTAATATCTGTGGGTGAATTCATGAAGGTCAAGCGGTTACCGCTTGATTTTCGTATGTCGATAACGGATCTGATTCGGTGTGTTAATCAGAGTATTGACGAAAAATTTGCCTTTCGGTACGCCGATAGCCTGTGAGGTTTACGGCTACACCGTGCCGTTTTCGCAGCCGCCAAGCCAGCCGGCCTTGCGAAAAACGAGGATGAATTTCTTGATCTGCGCATTTCATATGATGAGTTTTTCCGTCGTTCATCGAGTTTGACCGCCAGCATGCAGAGGCAGCGACTCTAACTCACCACATTGGGCGTCATGAACGCAGGACTCCCAGTACGTCGGTAGACTTACTCTGACCTACCGGCACGCCTTGAGGTTTTTGTGCTTGCACTATTGTTTTCTCCAGTTGCACACTGAGAAATAAAAACAACAATAGAGCACCCAGCCGTGAACAAACCGCTAGTAAAGTACGTAGCGTCAAGAATTGATGGATGCACAGAGGTTGCTGCGCGCACATTTTTCGAAAAGCAAGACGGTAGTGATTTATCACTCTTCCAAAGGATTGGGTTGAGGTATTTGATGTTGGATGCGCTGATCGATTTCAACTCGAACACCACGCCGCTTGCTCATGCCTTCTTTGTGAATTCGTTGATTGAGGATGGCTGGACTGCCAAGTTGGCGAACCAATTCTTAGTGCAGCCTGATTGGAAGAGTCGCATGAACACCACTTGGCTTCTGATAGGCGACGAAGAGCGCGCGGCCGCCGTGGCACTTGATTACGAGGCTTTTGAGAACTTCTGGCCAACCGCTGACTTCACTTCTGTGCGTTTCAATGAAGAGGTAAAGAACTAGGCGGGTCGCCTTGCTAGTTCTAATTCCGTGGTTAGCTAGTCCATCAGCAAGCCCTGCTGTTCAATGATGTACTCATCCCGCAGTCGATACCTGAGGTTCTTAGCGTGTGTCGTCAATTGAGCATGTAGGGATCGCGCTTGCGTAACCAGCCGCCACCGCCCCTACCCACGATGGTGGCGAGATGATACCTTCCGGCCTCAGTTCATCATCCGACCCAGCGGTTAAATTGCTTTTGACCTATCGTCCCGTCTTGCTTCTCAACGCTGCGCTGTCCTTCACGCTGTCTAGCGCGTTTGCCAGTGGCGCCGAAGTGTGCCCGTCCCGTCACCCGATCGCGCATCAACTGGTCGCGCCAACGGCATCCTCCAGTGCGGAAGATGCCGGCCAATTCGTCGAGCAACATGTGGCTAGTGCGGTAGTTTTCTGCACGCAGCAGCAAGATGGGGCGAAGGCGGCAGGCCCAGCTTTAAAGCCAGAAGCGCAGCCAGAATCGGATGGCTATACAGGTGTCGTTCGTGCAGTTGCCATTCTGCTCGATTCATTGGCAAAAATTTTGGCTAGCGTCGCATGGCCGATCGCAGCAGTTGTAGTCGCCTATTATTTCAAAAAAGAGATCGCCTCGCTGCTAGGTCGACTAAAGCGCTTGAAGGCGGGCAATTCCGAGGCAGAGTTCGGGGAGTTGCTGCGTGAGGCTGTAGCCACCGCCGATCCTGCCATCAATCCCGATGCGCCAGAGGAACCGGTCAAACCTGCCGATGCTGAGGAGGCCGCTATTCACCCGCGAGGGAGTGTAATAAGTGCCTGGATCAAGGTCGAAAACGCTCTGTTCAGGCTTTACAGGCTCTTCGGCCCTCTAATGCCTGAGACAAAGTGGGCTCACAAAGGGTTGCGCCCGAGCGATCTCATCATGCTCAGTGAGCTGGTGAAGATTGGTGTCTTACCATCGTCACTCAATCAGACCTATAAAACATTGCGCATGATGCGAGCGAAAGCCGCTCACGAAGAAGAGTTTGAAGCGTCACCGGAAGATGTCGTTGGCTTCACGAATCTTGCGCAGCAGCTTGTAACAACCTTTGATGAAGCGGGAAGAAGAACCTAAATCCCCTGCAATCTCGGTCATGCGCCGCCCTTGACTCCATGAGCCCAAACCGGGCGGCAGTTTCTTATCACGACCTCAAGTTTTTTGAGCGCTGGGTTGTGTAAAACCACTCTCCGCTACGCATGTCCTCAAATGATCGATAAGATGAGCAGCATCTCATTTGCGCGAACCAGGTATGGCACGGCCTCCAAGGACTAAGGCAGCAAAAGCTCCCGCTTCGAAATCTGAAGTCCGGCAGAAACAGGTCGCGAGCCCTATTTCCACCGGCGGGCGGGGCATTACCTTTGAACATCGTGTTCAAGCAGTGCGGCTGCTTGCGATGTGCCTTGGCGACAACTGCGCAGGGCTGCGTGAGGGTTTCGTCATTGGCGGCTTGCTGTTCCAAGCCAGGTTGTTTGGTCACAATACTGACGACCTGGTGATCCACGCAATTTCACCAGGCACAGGCCAGAAAGCAACGATCAGGATGCAGATGAAGCGCTCGCCTAGAGCGATCATCAGCAACGAGGCGTTCAGAGAAGCTATCGGTCTTGCTTGGCTCGATTTCAAAGCGCCCGCATTCCAGCGGGGCATCGACGATAGTCTTATCGTTTATCACGTAGCCAGCTCTTCGCACATGGATAGCGCTGTCGAAGTCGTGAGACTCGCGTTCGGTTCGCTTTCACACGACACTTGGTATACCCGAGTGCACGCTGAAGGCGCCAGCAATGAGCGCAACAAAGCGGCATATGCTGCCATCAAGGCGGCGGCCGAGTCCTACAACGAAGCACCGGTTGCTGGCGAAGACCTGCGACAGTTTGCGTTGCATCTTAAGTTCATTCCTCAAGATCTCGATTCGGATCGTAGCCAAGAGGTTGGATACCAGAAGCAATTTATTGAGCACGCGTTGCCCCATAAGGACAGCGGCGCTGTGTGGGCGAAGTTGGTTGCTGTTTGTTCTGAGCTCAATGGCACCGGCGCGGAAATCGACCTGAGCTCCCTGCCCCTGCATCTTGATGGGCTGGCCCAGGAATTCAGCACCGCGCGGCTCATGCGTGAAGCTGTCCGAGACTTGAATCTGGGCGGCGTAAACATCAGTCAAGAACGTAAGAATCAGCTTGCACCGCTTGCGGACTACTTGGCCCCCCTTTTCTCTGGCAGCGCCCCTACCAGCCGAACGCTGCTCGCTGATGAGCTCCCGACGGTCAGTCAGACGTCGGAGAGCACCCTCGCCTCCCGCCAGCTCGACCGTGTCAGCAAATTGCACAACGATCATCGTTACCTTGATGCGCTGGCGCAGTTGGAGCTCATCGAAGAGGATCTCACTACATTTGATGACCACCAAAAGGCCCGGTGGTACTTCCTGAGGGGAATGTGTTTCTGGCATCTAGCTGATGACGATAAAGCCTCGGCAGATCTTGAAATGGCCGCCAGTCTCTACCAGGAAGATGAGCGCATCGTTGCTGGGCACGTACGTGCCTACATGCTCAAGAACGATGTGCAGACCGCGATTGAGGTTGGACAGGCGGCAATCGTGCGCTTTCCGGAGTCTTACTCCGTCTGGGTTGCGCTGACCAATGCAAGGCTTCTGAACAAGGAGCAACTGGCAATCGAAGATCTGCCTGAGGCATTTCGTGACAAGTCTGGGGCTTGGCAGATGCTGGCCAGTTCCATGGCTGGAGCTGGCGATGATGAAAGTGCTATCGCCACCATTCTGAAGGCGATGGAGCAATCTGACAGCTCGATCTTCATACTCGAAAACTATCTACGGTTCGTCCTTAGATTGGCGACAGACAACCCTTTCCATGTGAACACCCGATCGCAACCCTCAGATCGGCGTGAGCTCATCCTCGACGCTATATCGAGGTTCGACGATCGCGAGGGAGTGCTCTGGGCTGAGCAGAGTCCCAGGACAAAGACTGAAGTCGTCTTTCACCTTGCGTATGCGTACCTGTTGCTAGGACAGCCAGCTGAAGCGCTGAGCATGATCGAAGCTGGCAGACAGCGTGGTGTGGCTGAGGATGAGCTTACGGTGCGAGTGGAGCTGGAGGCGCTCTGCGATCTTCAACGCCACGCTGAGGCGGTAGCTAGAGTTGCAGATCGGATCGACCAGCTTCCAGACGACGCAAGAGTGATTTTCGCGCAGGCATGCTTGATCGCGAACAATGGGGGCATGCTCACCGCAGCTTACAACGCCCAGCTCAGTCAGCCTGAGACGGACGACTCCCGCAGAGCGATTCGCATCCTCCGGCATATGCACTGGGAGCTACTGCTACGCAACGACCAGCATGGGGTGATTCGTGGTGAGATGACACAGCTGGGCATCACCCCCCAGACGTGCACTATTTCTGACGGGGTATTTGCAGCACGCGCCTACGCCAACGATGAGGCAATGCGTCTGGCATATGAAAATCGCGTTGCCCAACTTGCGCCTCAAAACAACGACCTTCTGGATCTGTCCATCGCATCGCAGTGGATGCTGTACGCACGGCGTTACGATGACGCGATCGCCATGCTTGAGCGCATTCTCCCGCTCGACTCCTTTAGCCCGATGCATGTGGATTTGCTCCACTGCTATGCGTTCAGAGATCAACGAGCAAAGGTTCGAGACCTTTTGGAGTCTTTACCGGGCGAATGGCGAAACTCCGCAGATGCCCGCCATGTGGCATTGAGTGTTTATGGCGAAGCCGGTGACTGGTCAAAGATGCGCGAGATCGCTGAGTTGCTCGTCAACGAAAGCCCGAGCGATGCAGCCGGCTGGCTCCTGCTCATCCAGATTCTGGCAAACGAGAATCCAGACCTAATGGATGATTGCGTTTCCAAGCTACCAGCAGTGCTCAACGGCAGCGCTTCAGAACTATTGAAGCTTGCCAACGTGGAGCTCAGTCGGGACTTGCCGGAGTCCGGCCTTGACCGGATTTACAGAACAATGCGGCTGTATGGCGATGATACTGAAGCTGCAGCCGGCCACATCTCTCTCATGGTCATGGCGACGAATACAGTTGAGGCTATTCAAGCCCTCCCCTCTGTGGTCGCAATCGGCACATCTGTGGAGCTCGAAGACAGCACTGGCAAAAATGGTTATGTCTCAATCGAACTCGGCTCTGACCTCCCACCGGCATCTTCGAGTGAGTTCATCACTGCGGACTCGCAGCAGGCTTCTCGGTTTCTTGGTCTGAAAGTCGGCGATACAACATCAGTCAGCAGCGTGGTGGGTGAACAAACGCTCACGGTCAAACGCATCATTAGTATTCACCGGCGCCTGTTTGACCTCTCATACGAGCGGGTTTCAAATTCGGTTGTTCCAAGCAAGACGCTCGTTGCCATGACGATTCCCAAGCGAGATGACGGCGAGCTGGACGTGTCTTTCTTCGTTGATCAGATTGAGCAAAAGAAGGCACAGAGCCTTAGCACCATCAGCTTGTATGGCCAACACCAAGCCACCTTGAGTCTCTTGGCTCGCTTGCTTGGTGTAGACGTCATTGAGCTCGTGAGGGGATGGCCCGATGAGGGATCACTTCTCCACGTTGCATCGGGGGCTGGCTCTCCCGAGATCTTGCCGGTGGATACAACCCAGGGTCAGTCATGGGTCATTGACTTGGCGATGCTGGTCGAGCTTGCGACTCTCGGATTACTCGATGTTCTGGAGTTATTTTCTCGGCTATACGTGACGACGTCCACCAAGCAATTGCTGGATGCGAAATTGGATACTTTGGCCCGCTACCGCAAGAGCGGCACACTCTATTCCCGCGAAGGGCAACTCGGCCTTCAAGAGCAAACTGAGGCGGCCTGGCGGGAGGAGCGTCTGTTCTTCGACTCAATCGGAAACGCTATCGAAGCCTTCTGCCAAGTAGTACCAGCGTACGGGCCACCTGAGCAATCTGAGCAACTGCAGATGCTCAAGGATATCTTGGGCCATGAAGACTACGCAGTCCTGCTCGCGTGCCAGGAGCATGGCGCAGGACTTCTGTCATTGGATGCCAGGCTGCGCGACATTGCGAGCTTGATAGGTGTTGATGGCGCATCAGTTCAGATGGTGCTGCATGAAGCGTTACGGCAGGACAGCTTGGCGCCAGACGAGTACTCACGTGCCGTCATGCGGCTGGTCATGACGAGGCGCAGCTTTGTTTCGGTTCGAGCTGTAGATCTCATTTTCATGATGAGTCAGGGAGAGGCATTCGCCAACCTCGGCATCAACCGCCTGCGCAACTATCTTGCTGAGTCGCAGTTGGCGTTTCGCACAGCGGTACCAGTCATCGTGGACTTCGTGTGTGGAATGTTCATGCAGCACCGCTGCAGCCTTGGCGTGATGCTCCAGTTGATTGAGTACAGCTTTGAGCCATTATTCAGGCATCCACACTGCCAGGGAAATTTCTGCCAGTCAGCGCTTAAGCAGATCTTCCTCAAATTCCACAAGTTCAGAATCAGCCCCAGGGCGCGTCGAGCTATTGAGCGAAGTATGCAGGAGGCTGAACAGCGAGCCGAGCGCCCATGCAAACATGTGAAGCTGGACGCGGAAATTATCTATGGCTACGTAGCACCGTTTTGGTCGGCCGTCGCCCCCTCAACACTGGATGCTATCCACGCACTTCCCCAGCGCGCGGTGCCTGCACTGGCTTCAGATGGGCAACAAACAGCACCGCGTCATCAGGACGTGTAGCTACGATCGCAACTGCCCTAACTTAGGTGTAGGACTGATTCAAAGGACTCAATTGCGATCAGCCGAATCAATGAGAACCCCCTAAGCTCGATCGCAATTAGACAGCGGTGACGCCATGACGCAAGATTTTCACCAACGATTTACGCAGCAGGGATATGTGCCTAAGGCGGACGATCGACATCATTTGCTGCGGGCGCTCAAAGCGTTGGTTGGGAGTGGTGGGCCCTCCTCCCGATTTCGGCGCATTTTCGAATCGCTGATCGACGCAGCCGGTGACGCCAAAGATGAGGTTCTACTGCGGGAAGCCATCGGGTTCGTCGATGCGATCCTAAGGGCATGCTCGGAAGACGACGCGTGTCTTGTTCTCTATTCGACTTCGAACGCTTGGGCGGAGCTCAGACGTGCCGAGGCAGAGCCAGAGGGTGCTGAACCCCTCGACCACCCTGCTCTACTCAAACAGCTTTATTTTCTGCATGCGGCGATCCAGCACCCGGGCTTCAAATTGCTGACCCCGGGGCTTCGTGCTCGCGTCTACTGCAACCTTGGCAACGCGCTCAGTGCGTGCGGTCGACTGATCGAGGCTTTCGCCGAATGGCGCAATGCTCTGGATGAGATCCCTATCCATGGCATGGCACTTGGAAATCTCGGTATTGGACTGCTGAACTACGGGCTTGCCCTCTACGACCGAGACCACACCTTTTGGTTTTTCGTTCATGGGCGGCGCAGCTTGGAGTCGGCCATCGCAGGTGGGGTTGAACGTGACGGGGCAACCTACCCCGAGGCCATTGAGTGCTTCAAACGGTATCAAGCTTGGGTGGCCGACCGAGTTGACGATGAAAGCGATGCTGAGTTGCTGGAGCATAGTCTTGGACGTTCCAAAGAAGAACGTCGGTATCGCCAGTGGTGCCTGGATGCCCAGCTTTTTCTGAATCCCATGAATGACCTGGGCGCTCTTCCGGTCGCGAGTTACGACGTGTTGAGGCTACCCAACCATAACGCCCAGGTAGGGATCACCTACTTGGGTTTTTACAACCAGCTCAAGCAGGAATACGGCTACGCCCGGCACTGTCTTTACCAAGGAGAACACTCCCAGTCGCTGCACTTAGCGGACAAGGGTATGGCGCTCGCTCTCAATTACGACTACGCCTTGTACGGAATGGGACTGGAGCAAATCAAGACCGCCTTTCGAAGTGCCTATTCGCTCCTGGATAAGGTTGCCTATTTCGTCAATGCGTATTGGAAGCTCGGCATACCTGAACGTGATGTGAGCTTCAGGACACTGTGGTTCAAGCCTGTCCCACCCCGAACGCCTGCGGGAACGCCGCGGGTTATCCGGGATGAATTCAAGACCACCAAAAACACGCCTTTGCGAGCCCTATACTGGGTATCGCAGGACATTCACTCCAAGGTGCTCAAAGACGTCGCTCGACCCGACGCGCAAGCGTTAGATCAACTGAGAAATCACCTCGAACACAAGTACGCCAAGATCGTCGATGAATTCCATTGGATTGGAACGCCATCTGAGCACACGACCGACCATTTGGCGTTTGTGATCGATCGGGAGGATCTTGTAGCGAATACCCTCCTGCTCCTGAAGCTTTCCCGTTCGGCCCTCATCTATCTGTGTCTCGCCATGCATTACCAGGAGAGCCAAGCTGAGAAAGATGGCGAGTCGTTGATTGTCGAGTTGCCAGTGGATGACTATCCAGATGACCTCAAGACATGACCCACGCGAGCACTAGGGCCACAGCGTCATGTTTTATCAGCCTCACCCTCACCCTCAGCCTCACGTTCGCCCGATGCGTCGGCGTCGGGATTGGCACTCTGCTGTAACGCCTCGTTCTGCGCCAGCTGTCCCCAATAAGGCATCGCTACCCACTTAAGCGTGAACCACCATGCGTACACGACGCTCACCGAGTAGAAATCGCTGTCGTCGATCAAACCGTGGGCGAAGTCATTTCTCAGATTCGGCCCGAAAGAACTGCAAAACAGCGCTTTGAGCTCAAACACGACGTCTTGGCCAAACACCTTCTCGACACCCGCAACATCCAACAAGGTGCTGAGGCCGTTCTCGTTCACGACGTCATTGCGATCGGTGTTGGAAGTGTTCAGCCCAACACCCTTCATGTGGTACCGAACGATGTTTTCCACTTGAGGTATCAGGAAATGCGCCGCCATTCCGAACTCACCGACTGACCCCCAATACAGACCCTTGCCGACCATTGCCACTCGCTCGGGCGGCACAAGTGCGGAAGCCTTGGCCAGGTCAATAAGATCGTGTTCCTTGAAACAGTGCTCACGCTGCAGTAGTCGAAGTCCGGGAAGGATCAAGCCATGCACCGCCAGATCTCTGGTGGACTCGTGTCCCTTTACCATTTCGGCCCATATTCGTTCTTCATCTGAAGCTGTAGCCACAGCGTTCATGGACATACCAGGAGCCTTCGCTATAACCCGCCCAGTACTGTCGACGTGGGTTAAACAATGCAGTGCACGTAGAAATCCGGCGCCGAGCGTTTGCTTGGCCCCATTGCGCGCTTCCGTGGCGCTCGCGAAAGGATGCAGTGTCGTGAAGGTACGTAACGCGTCGATGCCATTCTTTCCGGAGATTTGTTCCAAGGCCATGTTCACCATTTTCGTGATGTCCACGGTTGGACTCGACACCATAACCATCTTCTCGACAGTAAGGCTGCCTGCCTCGGCAATCTGAATGCGAAGATGTTCATAGACGCCCGCGATACCTAGCTCGTTGCGAAACTTTTGCGGCACTTGTCGATAGATCTGAAGGGCCTTCGCGAGATGGTTCATCGCGATGAGGGGCTGCGCATTACTGCCATCATCCCTGACTTGTGCCTCATTCACCCACGTCTGCGCGACGGCTATCACCATGCGAGCTGCCATTATCTGATTCTTGGCTAGGCGGTAGGCGTCCGCCGCGAGTTCGAAGCAGTGCCGAGCCCTGAACAGCTCACCATTGCGCTCGAATGCTTGACCCGCACGCTCAAGTTTCTCAGGAAGATCCGCAGCCAGAGCATGGGCAAGGCGGTGCTCAAGGACGGTCTGAGCGAGGCGCGCAAGAAGCGAAGATGGCGTTTGGAATTCATGCTCCAGCGCGTTGAAAAGGACGTCAGTAAGCTGCTCGACAGCAGCTCTCCCGCCGTTACCTAAACTTTTGGCAAGCATGAGCGCTCGCTCCCAACATTCTTGACCGCCACTGCACCAGAGATCGTCGGTCAGCGAAGCCGTCTGGTAACCCTCAATCGCGGCCAGCGCATAGTTCACCCTGTTCCTATCGGGATTTAGCCAGAGGATTTCCGCCAGGCGGGCTTTTATCAGACCCGTTTCGAGATCATTGATCAGCAGTTTTGAGAACTCATACTCGTCGGCTGTCAGGTCAGAAATATCGAACGAGCGCCTGTCAGAAAACACTGCGAACGGCCTCAAGGGCTCCTGATGATTCGAGGGATTGAGCATCATGGAGCAGAGGTCGGACAGGAGCCAGAGCACGCGGGCCTTTTCGTGGTCACTTGCCTGCATCTGTAAGCGGGCACCGTCCGCCAGCACGCGCGAGATATCGTGGTAGTTGGGTCGGCTGTCACGCAGCAGCGTGCTCAACTCCAATGACCTGAATGCTTCAATCGTCAGAGGGGTGGCGTGCGGATAGCGATAGCATTGTTCAGGCACTGCATATCCTCAGGGAATGTGAAGTTCAGGAGTGAGCTGATCATTTCAGGTCGGATGACGACATGACTGGCGCCCGTGAAGGACGCGTTTCGATGTTCTCCTCACCAGCCATCCGGCGCATCAATATCTACAGGAAGATTGGCCGCATTCGCGACCGGGGCGTCGTGCTCTTCATCTTCTTCCTCTGCATCGGGTGCGGTCGAGTCGAAGTACTCTTCGTCCATATTGTCGAACTCGAATTCACTGTCGATCTCATCATCCGAATCGAAATCAACGGCCTGCGCCGCGTCAACCCTAAGCTGGAATATCGGAGGTAGTCGGGCTTCGTCGTCGTAAAAGCTGATGTCCGCATCCAGCAGTGCCTTGAAGCAGGGATCAGCTTTTATGAACGCGACATCTGAGTTTCCGAGCCACTGCCGATAGCCCCCCTCATAAGCCAGCAGCCAGTTGTTCCCTTTGAGCGCGTGCTCGGTGACAGGTAGGCCCGGAACAGTCGCAAGATCGACCTCACCGTCAACCAACCCTGAGTGGATGAGATCCAGAGCGATAAGCGAGCAAATGGAGCTCTCCATCTGAAGCACCTGAAGGATCAATGGGGCGTCGAGATGGATGCTGAGTTCCTTGCACAGCCACAGGAGCCAAGCAGTCTCACTGTGGTGATTCGCGGCGGCGGCTGACCCCAAAAGGTTCCGGCTGAAGGCGCGCAGTGCGGGCATGTTCATCGGGTAATCGTATCGATGGTAGGTCGCAAGAATTTGGGTAATGACCTGCAGGGTGTTTGGGAATCCATACCCGCATTTGAGGATGTAAGCTTCTGCGATGGCCCAGTTGGATTTCTTAACGATGGTTGAGGACAGCTGCTTGAGGCCGTATTTGACCAGGCTCTCGTCCTTGAACCTTGATTCAAGCGAAAACAACATCTCGAAATAGTGGTGGATGTCGTCTTTCTGTTGACGCTTTCTCGCTGAGACGGTCAGCTTCTTCAGACTGTATTTCCAGGATTCTTGGACGAGCTCTCGCACCTCGACGATCTTCGTTTTCGAGGCGTTGATCTGGAGCTCGTAGGCACTGACGCATTTGATGATGATGGCCAGCGCCTTCTCGGCGTCCTCCCGCTTGTTGAAGAAGAAAGTGAAGTCGTCGACATAGCGAAACCCATTCGGCCATTCACCCAACTCGGCGTGGATTGCCTCATCAATCGACACTCCGATGATCTCCGCAATGATGTGGGAGGTGTCGGGGCCAATTGGCAAGCCAATGGTTTGGCCATCCTGTGTCCCCATGCAACGGCCATCGAGGATATTGCCAAAAAATTCGGGCGTCTTTTTGGTCTTGTTCGCTTTCGCAACCGACTTGGTGTGCAACGCCCACGGAATGGTGTGGGTGTACACCGTGGGGAAATAGCTCGATATGTCGGTGACCAACGCGTAGCGCGCCCCTGCCGATTGGCACACCCGCGCCTCATACAAGTCGCTGAACTTTGTCAGCTCGATTGCTCTGAGGCTCCCGTCGGTGCCAGGGATGCTGCGAGAGATTTTACTTTTATCGTAATGCGCCTGGATCTGAGGCCAATACTCACAGATTTCCTTAGCCAATGCATAGAAACTGACGGGATTGGGAATCGAGGTTGTTCGCCTGCTGTAGGAAGATCTTGCGACCGAGAATTTCTCAGCCTGAGATGCGCCAGCCTGTTTTGCCGTCGCTGCGTCCCATACAGCCTTGATCTGCTCAATCTTGTCGGCGAGTGGCTTGGTGCCGAATCCAACCGGTAGCTGGATCGGGAAATATCCTTTGGCAAGCAAATCCTGCAGCTGCATAACGTTCCTTCGCTTTGTATGTGTGGCTGATCATTTGTTCTTGGCGTAGGCGGCACACTGACACCGCCGTACTACCGCGCCAAGCCCTGACTAAGCGTATTGAGGTCTAACGAGAGGTGAAGGTGTTGCGTTTAGAACGACGGACAAGCAGTACGTGGCCGTCCTGAGGTTCTCGACCTGGTCGTTGAGTGTTTCGAGCGACTTGAGACCATGGAAGAGGTTGTTTCGCAGTCTGTAGATAATGATGAGCGCAGCGAGGAGCACATCATGTGGTTCATCGTTCTGCCCCAGCAGAACACTTTCTACCAGAGCCTTGCGATCTCTGGCGCGAAACTCCAGCCTGTCGAATCTGGGCAGTATGACCTCTTCATCTGTATACCGATATCGCCAGAAGGCCAAGCAACCGCAAACCCTCTGATGCTGCTCGGCACTCGGTCGATAACGTTCCGCGACGCGTTCGAAGGCAGGAATACTCCCCTCAGTGCGGCACAGATTGCCCTCGAAAAAATTCCACATCGTAGTGAAGTCTGCGATGGAATGCTGAGTCTCCGGGGTAAGCCGCGAGCCGCCCGTGGTGTTATCGGAGAACCACTGTGCGGCGTTGAACTCGGCGGGAACAGCCATGGAGAAATTCCTTTTAGGATCGAACGTGAAATTCGAGTGGTCTCGTAGATCCATCACGAGCTGCTGTCGTATGCGCCAAATAGCCTGTCGATTGCGCCACTGCCTAGAGAGCAATGCTTAGGGCTTCAGATCCAGCAAGCTACTTGATGTTGTGCTTGCTGACCACCTCGCCGGCCCAATAGTGATACGCATCGTTGCCATCTCCCCTGCTCTGTGCAGCAAGCTTGTTCAGGAACTCCCACACCCGATCGCTGAGGCCTAAGTCACCGGAGCGATCAAGGAACACTCTCGGATCATCCACCTGAATGGTTCCCTTTGGGGTTTTCAGTCGCGCCAAGGGCTCTGCACCACTTTGTGCCCAAAGAACATTCGCCGCCTGGCCCGCGGCTTTCCGGTTTGCCCCCTTGGATTGAGGGTCACCATGCTGGCGAGCAGGAATACCCATCAAGTCGTCGTATAGCGCTTGGAACGAGTGAGATGCCATCGTCATCCTGTCGCGTTCAAACGAGAACTCCAAGCGCTGGGCAAACAGCCGAAGCTCATGTAACCGATGCGTTGTCGCATCGCCCATTTCGCCCGTTATCTTAAGGTCTGCCAGTGTGTCCGATCTGCGATACGGTCTTTCTGAGAGCGCTTCATTTTCCCAGCGGGCTGCCGCCTCGGCGATGTCGGCATCTTCGACAGGACTCGCCATTTTCCAGAGAGCCTCAAACCAAGACCAGGCGTTTTTGGCTGCCATATTGCTGGGTTCGAGGAAGACACCGGCTTCGCGCCATTCGCCTATGGAAGTCGTAATCCCTAGGGCTGCTTCTGACAAATTGGATGACCCCACGAACGAACCTTGATCAGACACCACTACCTTGGCGTGCAAGGAATCAAGATAGCGGACGCTGACATTGGCATTCGACCGTATTTTCTCGATCACATGGGGGTTCGTGCCTGGGTGGCCCAGGTTGCAGATGATCTTGCCGCTACCATGGCTGGGAATGAGGGTTTCGGCGCCTTTTCCCCAAAATGCGACTGCAATGCCGTAATCGTCTTCAGCGTCGTGGATCAAGCGCTTGATCGTGTCCAAAATTTCATTGGTATCTGAAAGGAAGGTCGTGCGTTCCATCTACTGAATCCCTTGTTGAACATTCGCTGGGCACAACTCTAGGTGATCAGCCTGCTATGCGTCGCTCATGTCTGTCCACTCTGCGTGTTAGAAAACCCGTTATGATCACCTCTGAATTCGAGATCGCCGAGTCCAAACGTCGCACCAGCAGGGAGCTGTTCGATCATGCCATCCGCCCACTACTTTCCTCGCAAACTGCACCTTCAACTGAGCGGTGGTGACGATAGGCTGCGGACTGTAGACGAAGACGACCTGCTTGCGGTTCAGGGTGCGAAAGTCATTCTCGGTGAGCCTGGAATGGGTAAGAGTCAGCTGATTGAAGAGTTGGGCCGGCGTTTGGACGTCAAGGTGATTTCAGCGCGCAGGTTCATGGCCAGCGACAACCCAAGCCGCTTCGTCACCCCAGGAAAGCCTCTGATGATCGATGGCTTGGACGAGGCTGCAGCGGTTCGTGATGGCCATGCCGTTGATCTCGTGTTTGGCAAGCTGGACGACGCAGGGTGTCCGGATTTCATCATTTGCTGCCGATCTAGGGAATGGCAATCACGCAGTGAAGCGGCCCTTAAAAAGATCTACGGCGCTGAGCCAAGCATCCTCATACTTGATCCATTCTCGCGCTGGGAAGCCGACCAGTTTCTTCGTCAGCGATATCCGCAGCTTGATGTGGATCATGTCCTGGAACACCTCGCTGATCAGGGGATTACCGAGCTCTATCAGAATCCCCTCACGCTCGATCTCATGGGACAGGTAGCAAGCGCTGATGCGGCTCTTCCGTCTACCCGGGCAGGATTGTTCGAGCGCGTTTGCACCCTCCTCTGGCCGGAACATGACACTGATCGAGCCCATGAGGCGCTCGGACAGCTGTCGATGGCACAGGCTCTATCGGCTGCCGGTGCGGTCAGTGCCGGATTGATCCTGGCCGGGGCAGATGCGATCAGCCTTGCCAACCCTGGCCAAGTGCTGAATGGCGATATCCGGCTTGCCGAATTGACTGATCTGCCAGAGGCCGGGGCAGCACGAGCCATATTCTCGTCCAAGTTGTTTCTGACCGTGGGGCCTGGTCGCGCAAAGCCCGTCCACCGGGTACTGGCTGAGTATCTCGGAGCACGATGGTTGGCGGATCGCGTCAGGACAACGCGTGTTCAAAAACGGCTGCTTGCCCAATTTCAGCTGGGTGACAGCGTACCCGCGAACCTGCGAGGCCTTCATGCCTGGCTAGCCTTCCACAGCGCACCGATGGCAGGAACCATCATCGATGCGGATCCTTACGGCGTCCTGCGCTATGGTGAAACGTCCCAATTTACCGCCGAGCAAGCACACCGGCTTCTCAACGCCCTGGATGAGCTTTCAGCCCGCGACCCCTTTTTCAGATCACGAGACGGTGGCAGCCATCGAGCGGCCGGATTGATGCATGTGGATCTGAAAACCAGGATCGAACAGATCATTGCAGCTGAGAATGGCAACGCGCAGCTGCGCTCGCTCTTGATCGAGGGGCTTGTCGACACCCCGCTAGCAGTAGAGCTGCACCCCGTTCTGGAACAGGTCATTTTCTCACCCAGATACCACTATCGGGATCGAGAAAACGCTGCCCGAGCGATGACGAGAAGTCGTGACCAAGAGTGGTGGCGCAACACCATTGTGTCGCTGCAGGCCGCATGTACGGAAGCATCGTTTACGTTGGCGCAGTTCATTATCGAGGAAATCGACTGCGATGTTCCTGACGTCATCCTGGTCAGCAATATCCTTGCATGTTCGGGACTTTTGGTTTGCCCAGCTAACCAAGACCACCAGCAGCTCAGCATTGCTCTTGATGGCCCTCAGATCCTTCTGCGGCTGGATGCAACCAAGCTTGTCGCGGTGCTCAATCTAATGACCGAACATGTTGTAGATGTGCAGATTGGTGACGGTGTGAACCCCGGGCCTGTCATCGATTTCATCGGGTTACTCATAGCCTGCGCTATCACTGAGAAAATCGTCCAGCCTCAAGACGCGGCACTGGTGTGGAGGTGGCTTTCTACGCGAGGACTGCGAGATCAGTACGGCACCGAGGAGCAAAGAATGCTCAGCGAAGTGCTCAATGAGCATCACACGCTGCGTCGAGCTGTTCAGCAGCACGTGCTGTTCGCTATGGACGTGCAGAGATCGGTCTGGGAACGGCATTGTGATCTTGAAGAATGTTTACTCGGCCTTCGAGAGCATAAGGACGATCTGATTTGGTTTCTTGAGCAGCATGCCACCAAGGACATTGCCGACCCGAAAGCCCGAGAAGCATGGCGCGACTTGATGCTTGTTCCAGCAAGCAGCTCTGCGTTCAGCGAAAAAGTGAGGGCTGCCAGCCGCCTCTTTCAGCGTAATGACGCAGAGCTGGAAGCCTACATCTACAACTTGGAGCACCCGCCAAAGCCGGACTATCAGGTCAGACGGGAGGAAAGAGATGCGCGGTTGGCCGCCGAATTCCAAGCGCAGTACGCGCGTGAACGTGAGGAGTACCTCCAGAATCTTTCCTCCCTTTTGAGCGGAGAACTTAGGGAAATATTGCCTGCTGCAAGATTCTACCTTGGACACCGCTACGTCTACGGCAAGGCTGTCGCCGGCGAAACGGCGCTTGTTCAATGGCTGGGCCAAGACCTTGCCGAGGTCGCACTGCATGGGTTCGAGGCGGTTCTCCATCGCGATAACCTACCGTCACTCGCCGACGTAGCGCAAAGCGTTGCAAAAAGTTCTATCTGGAATTATTGCTACCCCATCTTGGCTGGCTTGCTGGTCAGGTTGAGAGGCGGACGTGACTTCACCGCCATCCCTGAGCCTGTCATCCAGGTGGGGCTAGCTGTCTGCTTGCACAACCAGCTTAACCTGGCTGTCGACGATCTTGGCTCGCTGCGCAGTCAACTTGAGCTGCGCCTGTTTGGTGCTGAGGATGAGGGCAGCGAGTCATCAGGCGATTCGCGTCGGAGCGCGTTTATTAGCGGCTGCCTTGAGCCCAGTGTCACCGCAGGCAACGCCCACATTGCTGCCTTGCACATTCTGTTCTCAGAGCTCCCCTGGCGTGCAAGTGCAATAGAGTTGGCTGCCAAGTGGGTGTCAAAGCATACGAGCATGGCGGAAAGCGTGGAGGCTGCCCTTCTCTCCCACCTCATTGATTCAGACCAGGCGGGCGAACTGGCCGCTATTGCCAGGGCGCGTGCTGTGGGCGAATTTGGAAGCGAGACCCGGATGCTCAGATGGAGAGCGATTGATTTTCTGATCCGTTTCCAAGAGGTGGAGCATGAGCTGGTCGGCCTCAGCGTTTCGCATCCGCAATTTCTATGGGCAATCATTAACTGCTTGCCTACCAAGCGCCCGGGGCTAACCCCGGTACTCGACACTGAACGCGCGAAGTGGATCATCGAGCATTTTCGATGCGCCTGGCCACGCCGCACTACACCAACATCGAGCGATGGCAGCCAAGCCCCCTATGAAGCCTCGGCATTCATGCTGTCGATGATCGGTGCGCTCGCCCACGACACCCGCGCGCCGGCGATTGAAGCCCTGCGAGAGCTGATCGCGCAGCCCGCGGACAGCTACAGCCTGGATCTGTTGCACATGGCTGCAGAGCAGGGTCAGAAACGAATCGAAGAACAATCCGAACCCCTGCAGCCAGAAGCTTTGATGGCGCTGCTCGCGGACGACCCTCCAAGCAGTATCGGTGACCTACGAGCGCTCGTCCTACACGAACTTTCGGTGATCCAGCAAAGGCTGTCGGGCGATGATCTCGATCTGGTCAGCATGTTCTGGAATGACTCAGGGTTGCCCTACATCGAGAACACATGTCGTGATCGGCTAGGAATGATACTGAGTGCCGAAATGCGTCATTACGGAATTCAGATGTTGACTGAAGTAGACATGCCGATGTCGAAACGTGCTGACTTCGCATTCATCTGTGGTGACCTGCAGTTGCCCATGGAGGTTAAGGGGCAGTGGCATGACGAAGTTTGGGAAGGAGCCCAGACCCAGCTGCAGGAGAAATACCTGATCGACTGGCGCTCCCAAGGCTGTGGGATTTACTGCGTGTTGTGGTTTGGGTCGCTGGCATCCAGTTCGGGTAGAAGACTGCAAGCTCCACCTCCGAGCATCACTACCCCAAGTACACCCTGCGATATGGGCATGGCGCTGACTCAATCCCTACCAGAAGCATCCAGACCTCACATTGACGTGGTGGTCATGGATTTCACGGCCGGAAGAATGTTAGCGACTCCTGGCACCTGATGCTCACGGGGTGATCATCCGAGCGACGTGGCGATATCAGTAAAGCTGCTCCGCACGGCACTCAGACGTCATAAGAGCAACCTGTTGGTCTATGGGCTCACCGCCTTTGCAACCGCTGCCACATGCCATCCGGGATTGGGCAGCTCCGCATGACGATCAGAACCGATAGGTTTCAGAGAAGGGCGAGTCCATGCCTGGCATTGGTGGCAGATCCTTATTCGCGGATGCCTTGTCCATGTGGTGATGGGAGTGATCTATCCCCATGGTATGCTCGGCCATTGCTTGCCCAGATTGGGGCTGCACGCCGGGCGCAAACATCTTCTGCATCATTTGCCCGTGCCCAATGCTGCACGTCATGCCGTTAAGCAGCACAAGGATCAGCAAGGCTGAGTTAGATAGCTGAGCTAAGACCGGTTCCCGTTCATGGCGGCGAAAGGTAGTAAGCCCAACGAGAAAACTGCCTTTTCATTGCGCCCTAGTCATTTCGGCTTACAAGCCTAGATCTCGCGCGAAGAGCTTGCAACGAAGGCCTTCGGTGGCTAGACCATCTCTAACAAGCTTCTCCAGCAGCGCGTATGTGAAGTCGCCCCATGATGCTTTTGGGGGAGCCAATCTGAATGGTGGATGATCCCGATCAATGATAAAAACCGCGGGTAGAAACGGCAGAGTACGTTTAGCGTCCAAGCAAGCCAAAGTCCTAATGGCCACTGCTCCCTGCCCCTCAAAAATATCCATGGGTTGCTTACAGACTGAGTGGATCGAAGTCACATCCACATGGTGATAATCGCGATAGGTTTTTCTCGGCTGCAGCGTTTCAAAGGTTACTGTAAATATCGACTTGAGCTCTTCTAAGGAATACGCTCGGCTCGCGGTCTGCCAGATGAACATTATCTGTTCGGTGTCGAATCCGTAATCGAGTGACGCGTGCTGCACTGTGTAATAGGCCCTGCGCAGTGCAAGAGATCTACCTGCGCCAGCCGACTTAATGGCACGCTCAGGGTGATCACGTCCTGAACTCAACCAGCGTCGGCTGTTGTGGAAACCGACACCACCCGAGAAGTCACGCGGCAGCTCTGCAAACGTCGCGTGGTCGGCATCCTTAATGACCTTGTGCGTCGCTTGATACGTCTAGTAACGCCTGACATAGCACCCTCCGAAGCGTTCTATGATGAGAGCTGGATCGAATCTCAAAGCCTGACTCTCTAGCCAGTCTGGCAGAAGACTTGGAGCCGAAAGCTGCGCAAGAAATTACCTAGATTGCAAGTGGCTGACCCAAAACCGACCTGGAAATTCGTCATGATATCAGGCCCTCTGTGAAGGCATCGGCCGGGTTTCGAGACATCATGATCGCTTCGCTAAGTACATATCCGCATATCAAATTGATGATTAGCACTATGAAAGGACGACCGACCTTGCTAGAGCAATTTTTCCATACGCAAAATCAGTAAACATGGAAGTCTCGATGACGGATGTTTTATTCTTTGAGGCAGCATCGTGTTAGGTCTGGCAGGTACAGTGGTAAGAAGTTAGGGGGCAATGGTGCCCAGCATATCCCCGAACGGCCATCTGTCAAGGTAGGAAGTTTTCTGGGCAGCTAATCAATATATGGCCTTATTCGTCGATTAAGGCGGGCGCAGAAAAAAATAAATGCTCATGCGAGTATTTGGATTTATTAAAAAAAACGACTGCCTGAAGATAAAAAATTGCACTAGATCAATGAGTTTTATTAGTCTAATTAGTCCGTTGCGCATACAGCCGCGCTTGGCTCATGGCTTCAGGTTCTAATCTATTTAGGTATATATTGATAATATTCTCGGTTAGTTAGCGATACAACTATGCCGACGAGTGGCGCGGCTAGCGTGATTTTCCTCTCCGAGCGCCCCATCATGGGATGGTATCTTCAGGCTTTTGACCATCACCTTGGCTATCCGAGAACAGGAGTGGTGAGATACGCTTGCGAAACTAAACCTTTGAGCGTGAATCCTCTTGCCGCAAGCCCTCCTCTGCTCTCGCGAAAGCTACCAGATCATGCGCGAGATCGCGCTAGGTGTTAGAACAATGAATCGGTCGGGCGACAAAACGTGGTCAGACATTGAGTGCGGTGACATGACCGTCGAAGCGGATGGGTGGACGATCACTTTCTACAACGAGGCTGGCAGTTTGCGCACCTGCGAGAGCTGTTACAGTCCGGACGGTCGTGCCTACGCGTTCACATCGAGTCAGCCATACAGCACCAATCCCGTCGAACTGCTGAGCGTTTGGGAGCATCAAGCGCTTGAGCGATTGCTTGCGGCGGCGTGAGGAGAGCCCACCCATGTAGGTGTCGGCGGTTATTTGCGGGCTCAGTCCTGCGTGAGAGGTCTGGACACAGGTCAACTCCCCATTAGACATAGGATTGCTAAAATTGGTAAACCAAGCCCAGCGTGCTTTTGATGCCTGGAACGTGTTGGTCGATTGCGCTAGAAATCGTCGCACGATCTCCTACGGAGAGTTGGCAAGCGCCATTGGAATACACCATCGCCCCATCCGGTTTGTGCTTGGATTGATCCAGGAGCATTGCTTGGTTGAGAAGCTCCAGCCGTTGACGATTCTAGTCACTGACAGGAAAGGGGTCATTGGTGCGGGTTTTTCAGCATATGACCTCAGCCGGCGCCAGGAAGGCCAAGAGGCAGTGTTCGAATTTCCATGGCAGACGATTGATAATCCGTTTACTTTCGCCGCCGATGGCAACCGATATGACAGCCTTATAGTGGATCTTTCGAATGATCCGAGCACTTCCGGCGATGTCATGCGGTTGGTGAAATCGCGGGGCATGGCTCAAGTCATGTTCAGAGATGCGTTGCTGCGGTGTTACGAGTTTAGCTGTGCATTCACCGGAACCACCTTTGTGGAGGCCTTGGAAGCATGCCACATCGTTCCCTGGGCGATTTGTGAGCCAGAAGACCGTTTGGATGTGCGAAACGGGATTCTGCTCAATAGCCTCCACCATTCACTCTTCGACAAAGACTGGATCACCATCGATTTAGAACACCGCATCCACTTTTCCGATCCAGAGATGACCGCAGAGCCATACACTGCTTTCGACAAACAGATATCCGTCGAACTGCACGGCAAGAAAATGCGCTTGCCGAAAAATCTGGAATTGGCACCAAGTGCGGACTTCATCCAAAGACACCATAGCGACCGTGGATGGGATCTGCCTTAGCTGCACTGAAGACCGCGCCCCATCCATACAAGGCCCGAGCCAAGACCCAGATCGCTGTCGATCATCGTCATGGATCGATTGCGTGCCGCTTCGTCCCTCGGGCGAAGCTTCGCATCGCGTACGGACACCGCGGCGGCCATCCGGGCCTAGGCATTTCGCCGTGGGGCGGAGCAGAAACCCGCTGCCCGCCCCCCCCATGGAAACGTCCGCGTAGCAGACTCGTGGAGTAAGCAGACGCATATATCAGGTGTCCGCTCAACGAGGCGACAGCCTGGCCACAACCTGCTCCCAGCATTCGTTGATTTCGTCACCTATTCGGCTGTTGTGTGGGGCCGTCTTTGCATACTCCCGGACGACAATGTGATCGATCAAAAACTCGTCAGTCCATCCTGCCCACTCGCCCACTATGGACTTCAGATTGCATTCGAGTGCCGGGTAAACCTCGTTCCACAGAATGCTCTGCAGCTGATCGAGCGTATATCCGCTCTGTGAAATGCGCTGCGCTACCCATTCGTATGTTGTGTCGCTCACTTCTGTGTCCAGGAACAACTCTGAAAGCGCTTGCCACACTTGCACACGGTTCGCGTCGACCGGATCCATGCAGTACCTCCTATGAGTGGTGAGCAGTGAAACCGTATTGAAGGTAGCTCGCCCACATCTTAAAAGTCCGTGACCTTGGGTCGCGGCAAGATTGATGACTCCATGTGGTAGCCTCCCCCCTCTGGATCGCGGCTTTCTATAAATCGCACTTCCGGACTGACGAAATAAATGAACCACCAGGAATGCTTTTATGTCGCTCAAAATAGCATTTGCCTCAGTGCTCAAGGCAATGCGTGCTACTCGCGGTATATCTCAGAAGCAGCTCGCTGAAGTCAGCAGCCGGACATACATCTACAAGTTGGAACGCGCCCAGTGCAGTCCCACATTGGAGATGATCACCGCCCTGAGCGAACCCCTGGCTTTGAGTCCGCTCACTCTCGTCGCGTTGACGCTGGGGGCGCAGAGCGGTGAGTGTACTGATTCGCTGGTGAGCCGTTTGCAGCTAGAGCTTGCAGAGGTCGGAAGCGTCAGTGGCAGTCACGCTTCGTTTGATGCGGTGCGGGCCGAACAACAGAGCTTTGCGCAGGGCAAGGTCAAGGGTTCGAAGGCTTCGTCTCATCAGACTGAACTCTGCTTCGCCAGCTAGGGCCACTGCTCCCCTCACGCGGTGATTGGCCAACACTGTGTTAGCGGTTAGTTCGGTAATGCAGTACTTCTCGTGTCACTGCTGGGGCTACGGGAAAGCACCATCGTTAAACGACCCTCAACGACCAGTTGTGTAATCTTTTCGTGTGCTCGCTGCAGCTGATGGTTATCTGCGAATGGACGTGAGGCTGTGCCCGGTACACATGTCATGGCTATTTCCTTTTTCGCTTCGAATGGGAGCCTGTAGCTGCCGGCGTGCCCTGGGTCTCTGGGGCTGGCTGCTCGATCTGAGGCGATGGCTGTCCTGCCATCTTCGGCTGGGTAGTCACACTCTGTTCCAGTCGAGCCTTCAACTCTGCTACGAGCTTGGCCAATTCCGCCTCGCGCACCGTGGCTTGAGCGGCTGACAAATTGAGGGATTTGATCTCGCCGCTTAACTCAGTCACCTGGGACTGATGATGCTCGATGACCGCCCCCGCCCTGGCCTCCGCCAATGCGAGAGCCTGCGTCTGGGCAGTGAGGGTCTGTATCAGGTCACTCTGAGTGTGCAGCGCTTTGGTTTGTTGGCGCGACTCCGCAAGCAGACGCTCGTTATCTCGGTTGAGTCTAGTGGACTCATCCTGCTTGACCGCCAATGACTCCCGAAGCTTTCGTTGCTCGACCTGAGACTCCTGCAACTGAGCTTCATGCCGGCGCTGATCCTGATCGCGCTGCTCCTTGACTGACTCACGGTAGTGCTCCAACGAACCGCGTGCATGAACATGCTTTTCCTCAAGGGATTGGATCTGTCTGTCTTTTTCGACGATCAGCACCTCCAAGTCGCCGCAGCGCTGGCCTAACTCGGCGTTTCGGGTCAACTCTGCCTGAAGAGAGGACTGCGAAGTCTGGAGTTCTGCTGCCTGAATCTCCAAGGCTGACTGCTGTGTAGCCACTTCCCTCTGAGAGGACAGGAGCTGTGATTGCAAGTCGGAACTAAGGGATTGAGATGCAGCTCGCTCGATTTCGAATTCGGCTTTCACATCCGCTGCCACTTGGGCCCCCTCCTCCAAGAGCTGATCCAAGAGGCTCTCCAGCATCGATGAGAGCTGATCTCCGAGACGCTTACGAGCAGGTACAGCGCTGGGCTCGGACGTTTCCAACTCTCGCAAGTACCGTGAAATCGTTGTATTCGAGCCGGTGTTGCCCATCTCCGCCCGAATTCGATCGATCGTGGGGTTAAGCCCCCGCGCAAGCAAAGCGTGTCTTGCTTTTTGCACCACCGCTTTGTTTATGCCGCTTCGCGCCATGATCACCCCGACGATTTCGTATCGTATTACATCCAATGAAATTACATTCAATGATAGCGTGAAAATCTTAATTTGAAAGCCTTATCCTAGAAAGCCATAATAGTGCTTTATAGTTTCTTTATACTTTCAAGCGCCCAGAAAACCTCCTTGTGGCGCGGAAAGGCAGAAACGCTCCGATTTTCAAGGCAAAGTACGATGGAAAAGGCAGATCGGTACCTCAGTGCCGGCACCCGAGAGAACACCCGAAAAAGCTACCGGGCGGCGATCGAGCACTTCGAGGTGATTTGGGGCGGGTATTTGCCCACAACCGGCGTGGGCGTTGTTCGCTACTTGGCGGAGTACGCCGACAAGCTCTCCATCAACACGCTGAAGCAACGTCTGGCGGCACTTGCGCAATGGCACATCACGCAGGGTTTTCCTGATCCGACCAAGACGCCTGACGTTCGCCAGATGATCAAAGGCATCAGGGTCGTGCACCCTGCAAAGGTTAAGCAGGCCGCCCCGCTGCTGCTGAAGCACCTAGAGCAAGCGGTCACATGGCTTGAAGGGGAAGCTGCAGTCGCTCTTGAAAGCGGAGATTACAAATCGCTGGTGCGTCACCGTCGCTCGGTGGCGATTATCCTGATCGGGTTCTGGCGTGGCTTTCGGGGCGATGAGCTGGCCAGGCTAACGGTGGAGGACACCCAAGCCATAAGTGGTGAAGGCATTACCTTTTTCCTGCCTTACACCAAGGGTGACCGCCAGCATGAAGGAACTACGTTCCAAACGCCGGCCCTCACCATGCTTTGCCCCGTGGAGGCCTATATTAATTGGATAACAGTTGCCGGGATCGCGAAAGGCCCGGTGTTCCAGCAGATTGATCGCTGGGGTAATCTGTCAGGCAAAGCTATGCAGCCGCATAGCCTGATTCCCGTGCTACGCCGCATCTTCAAAGAGGCAGGATTGCCAGCGGAGCTGTACAGCAGCCACTCGATGCGGCGAGGCTTTGCGACTTGGGCGTCGGCTAATGGGTGGGACATCAAAGGGCTGATGAGCTATGTAGGTTGGAAGGATATGAAGTCGGCGCTGCGTTATGTCGATGCGGGCATGTCGTTTGGTGGCTTGGCTTCGCGGGCAACCACCGCCATGGTGGAGAAAACCGGGCTGTCCGACTGATCGCATTAAGGGGGCGGCGGGCGGATAGAAGAATACATAAGGCCGGCATGTTCAATAGGTGCGCCATTAAGCGATTCTGCCATCTGGTTTTTGGTCGCCATCCAGTCATCGAAATCTTGGGAGCGTTAGTTGAGCAGCGGATGACTAGGGATGGAAGCCGCAATCAAAAACGCAACAGCCTGCCCGTCTCCACGCAGACTAAAAGCTCACGGTTGACGTGCCAGCTGTTGTGCCCTTGCACGCCGGTAAGCGAGAAACCGAACTCATCCTCCCCTAGCGGCCCAGTCGACTCGAAGTGGCTCATTATCGATAATGGGTTCGGATGGGCTCCGTAATCAATCGAGGCGTCATACATGCCCCGGACGTACTCCGCCATCTCAGGCTGAACGGGTTGCAAAATCTTAATTGCGTTTTCAACAGTGAAGAGTTTCCTGCAAGCTTTGAGGTCGGCGGTGCTGCGATTACGACTGAGCCATATATCCGCGGTTACCTCCTTCTGGCTCACCAACAATGCGTAGCAAGCTGACTCAAGAGCTGCGCGGGCAACCGGAAAGACCAGCACCACATGACCAGATAGAGCCTCGCGTACGGCACCAAGCAGCGCGGTATATGCATTCATCACCAGTACTGCTGCGATGGGAGCCATTTCCAAAGGCTGGGCGAAAAATTCGCGATGGAAGAACGCGTCCATCTCATCGACCATGTACTTCAGTTGAGGCGGTGAAGCAGCATGACTTTGGGCAACCTCGTCCGTTGCTGCCAGGTATTCAGCCAGTGTTCCTGCAGACATTTGCATCAAACCCTCCAGAGCTACAACGCTTCCAACTATTCACGAGGCACCTTTTCGAAACGCACTTTGAGCTTGGTCAGTTCGCGCCCCGTCCCAAAAACATCCCCGATGATCTGCAGGTCATCTTCGCTAATCAGAACTCATGATTGAAAAGGTGCTCAAGACCAAGCCCTTCTTGCGGAATCCAATTTCCAATACCCCATAGTGCTGCTATCTCACCACTCAGTGTTGGAACCCACCTCTTAGCCCTGTCGTAGTGAAAGTCTGTTGCTGAGACCCCTTCCCTGCGGCGCCCGATGGCTAAAAGGCGTTCGTAAAGGAAGATGCACGGGGTGACCTGCTGGCCATTTCTCTGGTTGAACAGCAGGGGGATATCAACACCTTCTGGATCAAGATCCCCAAAATACTCAGCAGTAACCGCCCCTCTTTCCCTCATTACCTCGGCCAACGCTAGCCCAGATGCGCAAATGGTTTTTCCGTTGCCATAAACTACAGCGCTATACATCTTCGCTGATTCATTCCACTCACCTAGGCTCCAGAATGTATGGTGATTTTCCACCAGGAGGACTGGCAACCCTTCTACATCAGCAGGTCTATAGGCCAAAGGGTGCTCTACGCGCCTAGCACCAATCACGCTTAACGGCAGCCGTCCGCTAAACAAAGCGCCATCCCGCACCCTGGAATCCAGATATTTCTCGTCGCCAAAGATCTCCAATGACCGTTCGCGCAGCGGAACAACCATGTATCTGCCCCTGCGTCGAATTATCCACTCGTTGATTTTCAGAGCGTTTACGAGCTCCGACGCAGAAAGGCTAGTCCAGAATCCCATTTCCGGAGCCCAGGCCACCTTTGCAAAATCAAAGTCATTTACCTTTTTGGGCTCTCGAATCAGGGTGATGAACGTAGGCATTGGCGGATTACCAAGACGCTCATAACTTTGCTTTGCTGGCAGCTTGAGAAGACCTTCCTGTTCACCTTGAAGAAGAGCATTAAGTAGCAATCGGTCACGATCATGTGTCTGAAGCTGCTCTGGAAAGCAGTCAAGCCACACTGAACGCAAAACCTTCAGATCAAGTTTCTTCGGTCGGCTGTTCACTAACATGGCAAAGAATTTCTGGCTCATGCGGCGACCTCGTCCTTAAACGTCGCCTTCACCATTTCAATGAGGGTGCGATGAGAGTTTTTCTGTACGCCGGCCTTGCGCAGCCTGAGCACCCGATGGAAGCCTTCAATGATGTTCGGGTCGGCATTGGCCGTCAGGCAGATGAGCTGGATCTTCATGCTTTCAGCCAACATCCGCTGAGCATCGATCAGTGCACGCGTCTGCACGTTTGCAAATGGGTTGTCCAGCAGCAATGGGCCGCCTCCTCCCCTCATGGCTTTTGCCGCTGTATCAACTCGCAAATGGCTCACAAGCATATAGAGGAACATGGCCATTACCGTTCCTTGTCCGCCAGAGCTCTTCATGTTGTTAACCGGCTGATACTGAAACTCCGTGTTTTCTTCCATTTTTAGAATTTGCAGGCCGAAGGTTTCACGCGGCGTGAACAGCAGCAGGCATTGCGTGGTGATCTCAGACCCGGTTTCTGGGATCAGGGTCGTTTCAATCAGGCGATTAAGGTACTGGGCAATCTCGCCCTTGCGCTGATCCGTCGACATGCCCTGAAGATTGCTCGACATCTTCAAGATCGATCGGCCACTCACATAAGGCGTGCCAATAGGCATCGTGATCGACATGGCGTGCTTGAGCATGGACGTCGCTGAGGCCACCTGATTGTAGATCTCGGTTACGCAACGCTCGAAATCGGGAACCATGCCATCGAGCGTGCCCTGCAGGGCAGAAACCCGGTCAGCAATCATTGCCGAGATGTGTTCATTATCGGCGCAGGCACGATCCAAGTCTTCGGCTGCGAACATCTCAGCGATCTGACCTTCGGCAGCACGAAATTCGGATGTTCCCACAATCCGGATCACGGCCTGGTAGGCCTTGTTGGCCGCCGCACGAACCTTGGCGACTTCTTCTTCACGCACGCGCAGTTTGCGAATGATCTCCGTTACCATTTCGCCCACATCGTCCGAGAGCACCACCTCTTGCGCCACTAAAGTTTTTCGGTCGAAGGCCGCGTCGAGGTTCTTCAGGTTCGAACGCAAGTCTGCCAATGCTTGGCGCAGCTTGGCGTTATTGGCCTTCTGGGTACTGATTTGCTCAAGTGCCGTCTCGCGCTGAGCCTTTTGATCTTCATGGAAGCTCAGTCGGTTGCTGGCAGCAATACGCAGATCGTCATCTGCTAACCCCAGCATCTCGTCAGACGGTTCGATTTTCTCACGGGATCGCCAGTATTCCTTGATCGCCGACTTGGCATCGGAATGCAATTCCTGCTTTTCTTGCCGGGCTTTGACAAGCTCCGCGAGACGGTTTCGAACGCCAGCAATTTCACTGTCCACTTCCAGTGGCATAAGGCTTTTGACGACTTCATCGTCTACATCCTGGAATTCCTGGCGATAATTCCTTTCTGCTTTTTCCAGCTCTTGGCGCTTCGCATCGAGCAAATGCCCAATCAGGCCAAGACGGTCTTTTTCCTCCGTGGAGAGCAAGGCCATTACTTGCGAATACCGTGAACGCAGCGATTCAAGGCTATGCATCTGGGAGGCGTCTGTGATCTCGAAATCAGGGCTGTGTCGAACAACCTGGTCGTGTTCAGTACGAAGCAGAACCACACTGGGCCGCAGACTATTTTCTTGAGTCGAATACTTGCTGGCCTCAACGGCTTTTTCGGCTTTAGTCGTCTCCAGCTCATGGAGCTGATCAGCAATGCTTGAAAGCTTGGCCAGGATTTCTTTCAGAGACGATTCTGCTTGCAGAGCAGACCCGAGCCAATTGTCCAGGTAGTTGAGAAGCTGCGCCTTGCCATTTTTAAGTGTGGATATCTTGATCGGCAACTGCTCGATTCGAGGCGTGATGGCCGCAATGGATTGGTCAACATCAGTGATCTGATTCGAGAGGTTCTCGATTAATTCTGCAGCTTGATCGGTCAGCTCCTTTAGGCCTTCCAGCTCGACTTCGGCACTGACCACTTGCTGGTGCGAATAATTGGCCTGGAAGAGTTTCAGCTGGTTCAATACCGCCTGGGCGAGCGCATCTCTTTTTACAAACTCGTCACGCTCTGCGTTCACCTGTGCAATGGTGGCCTCAAATGTAGCTAAAGCCACCTGTGCAGCCTCTCGGTTAAAAGCGGCATCATTGACCGGGCCAAATACCATTCGCTCTGCATCAGCGTTAGCGGGCGCCAAGGAAGCCACGGCCAACGTCACTGGCGCAGCAAGCTCAAGTTGAAGCGCAGGCACCAAGCTCAAAGCCTTGCCCCATTCCTCTGACGCCACATTAACACCAAGGTATCGGCTTGGGTCAGAAAGCACCAAGTCCCTGGCTTCATTAGCATCGTGGCGCAGATCGGCTACGTATGTATTTGCAGCCCTGGCGGAGCGAACACCGGCCTTGGATAGAGCATCAATAACCAACTCGACATCCGTATTACGCCCCGAGAGACCTGTTTGAACAATGGACTCACGCTCACCTTCCAGCTGATCCAGGCGAATCGCTTTTTTCGATATTTCAGCACGAGTTTGTTCGATGAGCTTCTCAACATCGCCGACAAGAACCAGTGACCTTGGGTCGCAAACACCCTGAACCATTTCGATCAGAAGTTGGTTCGTCTGCAATTTTTCAAGCGCAAGCTCGTGATCGCCCAGGTATTTCTTAAGCGGCTCTTGACCATTTTTGGCGCCGCTAAGCGTTTGATTGGCCTGTATTGAGGCTTGGCGTAGTTCATTCAGTGCTAAGGTCTTTTCGGAATGGTCGGCCTTAAGCTCTTTGAGCAGAGCTTCCTGCTCCTCAATCTCAACGACGAAACGATCAAGGGCTGAATGCGCACCATCGATGTCGGTTGGCAGCACCAATTGGCTGGAGATCAGTCCGTCGAAGATTTTCTGGGCAGCAAAGATGGTTCCTTCGAGAGTCCCCTGCTCCTGACTCAGAGCGGTTGACGTCTTATTCAACTCTTTGATGGCTTGGTCGATCTGCGTGACGTGCTCCCACGCAGCATCACGTTTAAGCACCAATTGCCTGATGCTTTCGTTCAGCTTTGCAATTTCTTGCTCCAGCTTGTGACGGAGCATGGAGCCATTCCTGGCGCATTCTTCCTCTAGGGGCTTGAGCTCCTGCGTGGCGGCTTCCTTCTTCACTTCCAGGTCATGAATGCTGGCAGTAATGGCAACAATCTCCCGTCGCGCCAGGGCGGCCATCAGGTTTTTCAGGTGAAGTTCGTCGTGCGCTATTCCCTTGGCGACGTCGCTCAGGTCTTTAGACGCCACCTCCTCCTCGCGCTTCAGCACAAGACCCGTGATCGCGACATGGTCTGAATACGCGGCGGCGCCAGCTTCGAGCAGTTTGTCCGCAAATTTTTCAGCATCTGCAATGGACTCCTGGTTCTTTTTGACCTCGGTTTCCGTCTCGATCAGCTTGCGCTGCATAGCCGATGTCACGTTCACCGCTTGTTGGTCGATGTTTTTGAGGGCCGCGGTAGCCCCCACCATCTGAACGGCGGTTTCGCTGAATGGCACCATGACTTGCTGCAAGTTGCCAAACTGACGAAGTTTTTCCTCCAGGCGCGGCTTTGACTTGAGGTTATCAACCGCTTGCCCGACCATGTTTCGAAGCTCTGCGGTCTGATCCTTGTTCATGGATAGATTCAAGAGTTTCGAGACAAGGTCGCGTTCAGTGTTGAATGAAAGAAAACCGTCTGCACTGCCGCCTTCACGCCTGTTGAATTCGACCTGCATCTTCAAAAGCTCAAGGTCGATCATCCGGCGCTCTTCAAGATGTGCCATCCATTCGCCCTGATTTTGAGTGATATAAAAGTCCCCGCCACTAAGGCGATAAGCCTGCTGCACCCAACCCAGAAATTCCTGCATGGTTTTGACCGGTGCCATGGAAACATCCGGAACAGGAAGATCCTCCCACCGTAATCCGACAGTGGCTTCAAACGTGAAAAAGCGGCGCTCAACCTCGGATGCCCGATCCGCGCTTTCTTTGACAACGACCGACTGGCCAATGATGAGCGGATATTCGGCGCCGCCAGTCGTCTTGGGCGGCATGATGGCCTCAACAATCATGAAGGATGGACGGCCATCACGGGCGAAGTAATCCTTAAAGGCATGCGTTTTCTTCTGAAGAAACTGCAGCCAATGATCCAGCCTTGGATCGAAGCAACTGAAAATATAGGAAAGAATGGAGGTCTTCCCGCCCCCGTTTTCGAGATTGATGCAGGCATCACCGGGTTCGTTTGTGACCGTATCGCAAAGGTCGAATGTGGTTTGTTCATACCAGCCAGTCGGGGCGCCAAAGTGATCGACATAAATTCGAGAAATGCGCATGGATTCAACCCTCGACTTTGGAGGCGGCAGCCTCGACAACGGCATTGAACAAGGTAGGAAGTGTCAGCTCACGAAGTTGGATTCGCAGCTGGTGAGTGGGTGTAAACGACGTTTGCTCGTCGATGTCTTCCCGGCCTTCTTTGCGAACCAATCCGTATTCGAGCATTCGGCTCAGACAGACCGTGATGATGCCTTCGATAGAACTGAGTGAGGCCCTTGTCGAGTTGGGGATTTTCGTCGGCAAGCCGCGCATGTACTCCCACCCAGGGCGGGTTTCTTCCGCTGAGTAGCTATCCCCTTCAGACTCTTTTGCCAGGCCATTGATGACGCTCACAAGCTTGTCCCGAATAACCCCCAGTGTCGCAGGAAATGGCGTGCGTCCATCATCGTCCAGGAAGTCAGAGGTCGGGTAGAACACCGCCCCAATGGCCATGTGGGCGAGCAGCACCGCGACCTTTTGCTCTTCGCTCATTTTAGTGCGGAACTCAGCCATTTTGATTGAGAAGCGACTGTCTTTGCCGGAGGGCACGACGACCAGGCCACGGTCACTGATATCAAGCACAAGCAGCGACATGCCTTCAGCAATGCCCTGTACGGCATCTGCGAAGTCACGTTCGGCCCGGCATCGGGCTAGAAGTTGCCGGTACACGGTGTCGTTGTGCGGGCTGCTATGCGCGCCCATGGCTCGATAAATGAGCGTGGCTGCGTCCTGATAATAGTTAGTCATGGCTCACTTCCTGATTTGCAGCGGAGTGTTCGAACCGTAGGTTGTCACCAAAGACCACCGAGCTATCAAATTCCCCATCGATGACGGCGTGGCGTTTCTTGTACCGGGATTCGCTGTCAGCAAATGCCCGATAAAGCTCAAAAGCGACGGCCTTACGCTCCATGAAAGTCAACCCATCCGCTTCAGCCTGATCAAGGATCTGCCCTAAGTGCAAAATCTCTGCGCCATGCATTTTCGGATCAAGCCAACGATGGACTTTCGCCACCAATTCCTTTGGGAAAGGCATGGGGATTTCCGGGAATCGCTCAATTTCGCCACCTCGTTCATCAGGATCGGGGAGAGCGTCATTGCGCCGTTCAAGGAGCAGGTGGAACAGATTGGAGAGATCCGGGATCATCACCCGCATAGGCGGATATAGGCTCAGCAATACATCGTCTGCAAAAGCCGAAATGTCACAGACGGATCGAGCCATCAAATCAGGCAGGATGCTGTATTCGAGATCTGGCAGGCCTGAAGCCCGCCGAGCCCTGAAGCCACTGACTTGGCCATCGAGAAATTTCTGCCCTGCCCCACCAATTTCGTTCAGCAGCTTCATGCGCTGAAGGTTGGCTCCTTCTAGCTGAGCATGGAGATTGGAGAGCGGCTTGCGCGTTTCAGGATTATCCAGGCCTCGCATTTTCTGCGTCAGGGACTCCTTCATTGAGAAATCAACCGTCTGGCGATCCTCAATATGTTTTCGGGCAGTGTTGAGCGTCGGCTGAATGTTCTTGTCCCACCTCACTGAACCCGGCGATTTGGCCGCTTGCTGAATGAGGTCGCGGATCATCTGGCGGTGCTCCACTGACAGCGAAAGTGCACGACTCGCAAGGTCATAAGCCTGTTCAAAACGCCCGTTATCAACAAGGTACACGAGCATTTTCTCGATAAGCACCTGATAATCTTCGACCTCAAGATCCAGCATGCCCATCAGCACCAGGTAGCCTTCTCTGGTCGGGCTGTAGCGGTAGTTTTGATCGTAATCAGCCTCAAAGCGGATCAGCTTGAAACTCAGAAACCTCGTTTCACCGGAAGGGGCATGGAAATAGCTTTCCCGGTGATCACTGTACCTTTTTGATTTGTTGCCCAGTGCCTCGAGCACGATATCGGCTATTCGGCCACGGCTATCGTCATCCAGGGTTCGCAACATAGACCCCGCAAGCATCTTCAGATGATCGCGCACCTCTTCGAACGTGTAGCCTTGCTGGATGGCCGAGCCCTCCATCATGAAGTACAAGGCCGCCAGGCACAGATAATTGGTATCAATGCCTTCCAGCAGGTACGAGCCATCCTCTCGGGTGTACATGAGCTTGTTGAAATCGAGCTTGAGCACTGGCCTTATCAACAACAAATTGCGTTGATGTGACGTAAGGTCGAGCAGGGAACCGTGGCCGGAAGCGAGATAATCATCCATTATGGATTCCGAGGTCATACCAGGCGATATGGCGATGGTATATTTGGCGTGAGGTCGAATCATTTTGATTCGATGTCAGGCATCATAGCCTCAAGCGTTGAACTACCGCAACCCAGCCGCGAGAAGCGAAATCGTCGATGCCTCAAGTTTTTACAGACCACTCGCAAGCTCAGCAGGAACGACTTGCTTTCATAGAACTAAACTTATGGTTCTTCGGAGAGGTAAGGCGACAAAGCCTCGTCAAGCGATTCCAGATCAAGACCGCCTCGGCCACCAGAGATCTTGCCCTTTATGCAATGCTAGCGCCCTGCAACATGGCTTATGACTCAAGGGCTAAGAGCTACTTCATATCGGAAGGATTTTCCCCGCTTTACAAGTTCAGTCCGGATCGCGTGCTGACCTGGTTGAGCCAAGGGTTTGCGGATGGGGTGCCGAGCATAGTCTCAGGATGTGATGTGCCAGCTATTCAGTCTGCTCGAATTGGCCAACCGAACCTGGTCACGCTTGGAGTGGTAACTCGTGCAATATTCCAGCGCCTCCCACTGAAGATAGGTTACGAATCTTTGAGCGGGTCGAGTGAGCGCATAATCGTGCCACACACGTTGGTCGACAACGGATTGCGTTGGCATGTAAGAGGATTTGACCGGAAATCTGGGGAGTTCCGGGACTTTGTAATTACCCGTATCGTAAATCCTGTGATTGATCTGAATGGGGCTGCTATGGCTCATGAGTTGGGCAGCAATGACATTGCATGTGTTGATGCCGTGGTTTTGGAACTAGTTCCACATCCCGACCAACCTAGGCCCGAGGTGACCAGGCTTGATTATGGAATGGTTGATGATCTGATCAAAATTACGGTTCCAACGCTGATCGCGGGATATACGCTCAGGCAGTGGAGTGTTGATTGTTCACCCGATCATAGTCTCAGGGGGCATGAGTTCAGGCTGTGGCTACGAAATGTAGATGTCCTGGATGGCGTCAGCAATGCGTTGCTTGCGCCTGGATACATTCAAAAATGAATGATGAGGAATTCGCTCCACTGTACCCGCCACTGCTCGGAGCCTAGCGCGTGCGGGATTGATGCCTCGCGCTGAAATACGATGGTTCAAATGAAAACTACAGCCCAAGTCGAAAACGTCAACGATATCTCGACGTTCAGTAATTCACTCTACGACGAGCTAGGGCCCGCGGCGTGATAATTCATGGCCTAGCATTTCCTAGGGATGCATGTTTGTTGGCAACACACGCTGTCTTGTCCTATCAAAAAAGCCTCAAAGCGTGGATCGCATAGAAGAGCTTGCTGAAGCCTGGGATAGCGGACAGCTTGGTAACGCCGAGGCGAAATAAAGCAGTCATTCGACGAGCCGGGCCTTAGGCCCGAAAACACGATAGCAACAACTCATCTCAGAAGCCGCCTTGGAAGTAGCGCGAGAAAAACCTTAGCAAGCCTTTCTGCTTGGGAAGCGCTATCGACGAGCACTTATTCCTTCAGCGCAAAAACTGCGTTCATGTCATCAATGCTTACGATGACCTTCGGCTTGCGAATCATGCCCTTCAGTCGCTTAACGGAATACGTTGCTGCCGCCATGGCGAACTGGCCATTTTCCAGATTGACGAATTCGACCTCATCTCCTGGTTGCAGGCCTAGGGCAGCCCGTACCTGGACAGGGATGGTGATTTGGCCTTTAGAGTTCACAGTGACAGTAGCCATGAGGATACCTACGCGATTGGGCACTTAAATGATAGCCGAGCGGTGCGGTAGGCTATAACGTGAAGACGTGAGGGCGAGCCGGGCTTAAGCCCGAAGGAGCGATAGCCAAAGAAGCTTTAGCTCCGAAGCCCAACAAATCACCTAGCCTCCGCCGGAACAGAAGCAGCACGCCCTCTAACAACTCCGTCAGAACGAAGCTGTATACACGTCTCGATTTATCTTGGACAGATCAAAGATAGGGCACCCATGCCATGAGCATTGAAGCAAAGGATCTTCACCTTCAAGCCATCCAAAACCTCCTCGCGCCATACCGCTATCTGTATTGCGTAGACCTTGAGGCAACCTGTGACGAGATGGATGAGTCGGAATCACCAAGGCCCCTCGCAGTCGTTCCCGATCAGATGGAAACAATCGAAATTGGCCTGGTAGTAATCGACTTGGAATCGCTTGAGATCGTCGATGAATTCCAGCGTTTCGTACGGCCTCAGATCAACCCTACACTGACCGACTACTGCAGAAAGCTTACGTCCATTCAACAAGCAGACGTGGACGGTGCCCGAACCTATCGAGAGGTTGGAGAAGATCTACAGACGTTTGTTGCGCGGTATCCAAACGCGGCCTGGGCATCGTGGGGTGACTATGACGCAAGACAACTTCAGCGTGATGCTGGCTTTGCTGGGTGCCCTTCCCTACTCGAAGGCTTGCCACATTTCAATGCCAGGAATTGGCATGCCGGCTTATATGACGATCGACCTAAATCACTTAAGCAAACGGTAGAGTCGTTGGCACTGGTTTGGCGGGGTACCTATCACCGAGGAATCGACGATGCCAGGAACGTTGCATCCATCATTAAGGAAATGCTCGGCTGAGGTGAGCCGGGCCCATTGGCCCGAATGAGCGATCTCTCCATTCACTCCACACCACCGCTTAGCCGGGCAAACGATGACTCGAGCCTAGAATGATTTGAACACAACCTCTCCTCTCTCCGCCCGCGAGGTCTGCCAGATGCTGACGGACGTCGCACTCGGTAAACGCATCTTGACGCGAAGCTCCACGCAGTCCTGGAGCGAGATTTATCACGGCCTCATGCCCGTGGAGATAGATGGCTGGCAGCTCACACTCTTCAATGACTGTGACACCCTGGACTACTGCGAGTACTGCAGGTCGCCTGATGGCCGAGTCGGTACACTTGAACTCTGGCAGAGAGACGGAGCTGATCCTGTCGAGCTATTGAGCGCCTGGGAGCGAGAACAGCTTGAGCGACTGCTCGCTGGGCTCTGAGCATGCATGCAAAACGGCAGGTGAATGTTTGGCCACTTCACCCACCTCGAAATCTGCATCCAATACTGCCAGAATTTTTAACCTGCAAGGTGACCCAAATGATTCCAGGATTTGGTGGCTAAGTCGTACTCCTTGATCGATGACAGCTGGCCCGACATGGGAACATGTGATTCTTCGTTTTCCTTTTCAGTGGCACAGAGCCATAGTAAGTGATCGAGCATCACTGATCAGCACACCAAGGAGCGGGCGAAATGAAGGTAAAGATCCTTCCGGCTATTTTCCTGTTCCTAGGCTCCTACTTCCCGCTGAGCGTGATCCTGCTACTCCAAGACGTCTCTGACTCTACTTGGAAGAAATCAATCTGCTGGTCGCTTCAAGATTGCACCCTGCCCGCCCTGATGAACCCAGGTCGCTCGCTGACACTATTCACCATTTGCCTGATCAGCCTCGCTTTCTTCACTTGGGTGCTCAAAACCTTGCCGGCCGACCATGAGCTAACGGTCAAGGAAGCGAAGACTGTTCCCAATGACCTTATCAATTACGTCTTTCCCTACGTTGTCTCGTTCATGGGCCTTGATCTAGGCAGCGATGGCAAGTTCTACGGCTTCCTTGTGTTCTTGATCTGGATGTTTCTCATCACTTATCGATCAGGACAAATTCTCATGAATCCGCTGCTCTTGGCGATTGGCTGGCAACTACATGAGCTGGAGGTGATTACGTCCGGCAAGGAGCGCAGCGTGATTGCGCTTGCGAAGACAAAGGTTTACCCGGGAGACAAATTAAGCTCCTGTGTCATCCATGGAATATACGTTCTCACAAAAAAGGAGTAAGCGATGGCTGCAGTTGAAGCGTTGAATAAGTTACGGGGTCTAGATCTGTTAAACGCTACAGTGAGCATTTGGGCGTTCAGAAAGAGCACCAGCAAAACCGCCAAATTCCGAGCATCCTCGGTGGTTGCAACGCCCGAACTGGAGATTGAGCTCAAGCGAATTGCCCGACAATGGATCGATCGGTGCACTGAGGTCGATGATTACAGCCTCATCGCGACGATTAACGAGAGCTCCTGTCTCTATCTTGAATCCGATGAGACGATTTTCCCGCAGTTGGAGGATCTCGTCAGCAACCCACCCGAGGAGCATCTCATTGAGGCCATCTCTGATCTGGAAGGAAGCCTAGGCTATCTCGTTCGCCTGACCATCGGCACGGACACGCTCCATTGCGTATGCCGACTTGGGAACGACTGGAAGGTGAAAAAACGGGCACATGTTCTTAACCTTGTGCTCAACCGCAACCAGCTCGACCTGGCAGGTGATGAAGCGTTCATCATTCCAAAACGGTTTGATTTCTTCGCTCTCAATACTGACATTTTGGTCACAAACAAAGGCAACTTCGAATCGATCCTGGAGTACAAACAAACCTACGTCACTTCGTTCACCGAGCTACGGGCTGACGCAGGCTTTCAGGCCATCTTCTCTGACATGGCCGTCTTGGTTGACCATGTAGGCAGCAATACCATGCACTTGCGCAGGATGGCGGTGGTACAGGAACGTGCGTACTACAACGACGTAGGCTTCATGGAAAAACTGCGTCTAGTCAACCGCGAGCGGCAGTGGAATATAATATTCGACGACAATGGCAAGATTGTTCCATCCGCCGAGTCGGTGCGCGCAATCATTCAAGTTTTGTTGAATCACCGGCTTCATTCGGAGCTGACCGGGCACGACTTTGACGTACCTTCGGCTAACCCTATCGCATGAGATGTTGCGGCCGAGTAGGCTTGGTACTTTCACCTGGCTTACGAATAGGAGTAACAAATTGCTGAACCGTCCGGACAAAGACGCGCTACGTGCAATGCTGGAATCGCAAGTTCAAGAAAAGCTGCAGCACGACCCAGACGCGGTAACGACTTATGCAGCCCAGCCTGTACCTGACCGAAAACCGTACACCAGCAAACCTACGGTTCAGGACAAGGCATTTCACAAAGAGCTCAAGCAGATGCGTGCAGACGCCGAAGCTGGAGTGATACATACGCCCAAGCGCGAGCCGGAAGACGGAGATGCCCCTAGCCTAAGGCTTGATGATTATCCAGGTCTGTAAGTGTCGCCGAGATTCTACGGGCATTGAGCGGCTTGGCGATTCACAACCACTGGAGACCACACGTGAGAAAGCCACCTATGAAAATCATGATCGAAGAATGGGATGGTGACGGTGCGATTCGCATTCCCGATGAGGCGCTACAGGAACTGGAGCTCGATGTTGGCGACTCGCTTTATCTGATCGAGGAGTTTGTCGGCAATACACGCTGCCTTGTCCTATCGAAAATGCCTCAGATTGCGGATCGAATAGACGAGCTTGTTGAAGTTTGGGATAGCGGACAGCCTGGTAACGCCGAGGTGAGATAAAACAGTCACTCGACGAGCCGGGCCTAAGGCCCGAATACGCGATAGCAACAACCCGTCTCAGAAGCTGCCTTGGAAGGAAGCGCGAGACAAACCTTAGCAAGCCCTCCTTCTTGTGAAACGCAATCGACGAGCATTTACTCTTTCAGCGCAAAAACCGCGTTCATGTCATCGATGCTCACGATGACCTTCGGCTTACGAATCAAGCCTTTCAGTCGCTTAACGGAGCAAGTCGCAGCCACGATGGCGAACTGACCATTCCTTAGGTCGATGAATTCGATTTCATCCCCTGGTTGCAGGCCTAGAGCAGCCCGTACCTGGACAGGGATGGTGATTTGGCCTTTAGAATTCACAGTGGCACTAGCCATGAGGATACCTATAGGCATCGTTCCCAGAGCTTGGCTTGATGTGCACCAAGGTGTCGGAGACGAGATTTCCACCTAGCTTAAATTGCCGAAATCGATTGTAATGATAGCCTCAAGCCAGCAGTCTGGCACTTACTGAGATCCATCATGCTGGGACGCAGAGCAAAGAGCTTCCGCCTAATCGAAGCCGCTGTCCATTTCACCCAAAAACCCACACAGCAGTCAGATAGCCAATCTTCTGATTCAATTCGGTTCTCGCTGAATCACTTGGCGACGAATGACTCAACCTGGGTAACTGTATTAATTGGCAAAAATGGCATTGGTAAAAGCAGGTTTTTAGCCTCTATTGCAGAGACATTTTTCCAATTAACCACTGAAAAAAAATACCCCTCAAGATCAAAAACCGAGACCATTCTAAAATACCTTTCAGACGAAAACTTGGTTGAAGTTATTGCGCGTAACGGTAAATTACAGACCACTGTAAATGGCATTAAAACCGAAAAGCTATACAGCGTACCCTCGCCGAAAAAAGTCATCGCATTAACGACGACGCCATTTGACAAATTTAGAATATCCAACTGGAGTGGCGACGAATTTTTCGGGGCAGATTCAACCTGCTATGAATATCTTGGTCTACGAGATAGGACGGGGCGAGCCTCCTCATTGGCGCCAATTTCGAAAGCAGTAGAGGGACTATTCAGCGCTTCCGCCAGAGACACAAACAGCCTAAAAAGAATCGCTGGCATATTTAGTTTCCTAGGTTTTAAGCCAGAAATCGAAATCGGTTATAGGTTCCGCCCGCCCATAATTACTGCACTTGCAAGCGGCAATCGCGAGCTGATTAAAAAAACACTAGAACAATACTCTCGTCGATATGATAAAAATACGGACATTGAGCTTGTTAGCGCTGCAGCTGAAACTCTACTGACGCACACAGCAGAGAACAACCACATTTCGCTATACGCCAACTTTGATCTATCTGAAAGCGAAAGCGATCTATATTTTCTCTTAGCCCCCTTGAGGAGATTGCGTTTTTTACATATTGAGAACGTTACAGTAACCCGGCAGGATGGTGTAAAGGTTGACCTTCAAAGTGCTAGCTCTGGCGAAGTCAGCCTTGTGACGGCATTCTTGGGATTAGCAGGCGTCATTGAAGATGGCAGCCTCATATTAATTGACGAGCCAGAAATAAGCCTGCACCCCGAGTGGCAGACAGGCTATATTGACTTACTGCTCAAAACATTTTCAGACTATAAAAACTGCCACTACGTAATTGCTACCCACTCCCCACTTATATTGTCAGACATTGACGCCAACACTTCAAACATCGTAGCAATGGAAAAGAACACTAGTTCCTACATTGAGTCAGTGGATATATCTGGAAAATCCTCTGATCATATTCTTGCTACCGCCTTCGAAACCCCAGGAAAGAATAACCTATACCTAAAGCAGGAAATAATTAAAGCACTTCGCCTAGCTGCAAACGGTAAAGTGCAATCAGAGGAGTTTCAAGAAACAGTAGATTGGCTTGTGACGCTACTACCTAAACTAGAAGAACAGAGTTCTGTCTCGCAGGTCATTTTAAACCTTCAAGAGGTCGCAAATGAAGTCGAGGACTCACAATGATTTCGAAAGCTGTAGATTACTGCAAAGCCGACCAACTTCTTGTTTCCGCTTACAAAGCTATCCAGGACAAGCTAAAAGATCCAAACTACTGGTCTCACGCCGAACTTGAAAAACTAAAAAAAAGGGCAAAAGAACACTATATCGAAGAGCAGAAAACCCACTGTTGCTATTGCAACATGCATCAAAACTCAAAAAACCATCGAATCTGGGATCTCGAGCATATCGCGCCAAGGGCAAAATATGCCCATTTCATGTTCGAACCTAAAAACCTTGCTGCAGCATGTCCAGATTGCAATACTCACAAGGGTGACAAAGAGGTGCTGGTTAATACTAGGAGGAGGACATATCCAACTAAATCAGAGGACTTCAAGATTGTCCACCCTCACTATGACAAGTATACCGATCACATAAAGCACAGAAGATTTGTGTACGTGCCAGTTACCAAAAAAGGCAAGTACACTATCTACTTGTGTGATCTACTACGATTTACTGTGGACTTCATTGGGGCGAGTGGCAGCGCGTCAGACAATTCTTTTGAGGATGAAATAGATGCGGCATTCAACGCTGAGGATGATCAAGACCTAGCAGACTTAGCGCTTGAGCTAATTGAACTCCAATTAAATAAACAAAATTAGCCCCCTTCAGTACTCCTAATGTATTAAACATAAATGACCGACCGATATGGGTCGACAACGGTCTTCCGCCGAACGGAGCAATCGGTCAGTTTCGGCCTTAACCACAGGCCTACTCCCATTTTCCGCTTACGCCTTTCCGACTGACGCGGACGACGCGCTTCATCATCGACAAAATGCCCCGCCATCCGCGTCAAAACATGTCATTACCACTACTGGGCCTGGCTCACCACACCAAAACTTTCTAGCTGCAGAAACTTCGAGCCAAAAACGTCAGTCGGTATCTTCCTCTTGAGCAAGCCGAAGAAATTTTCATCATGTGTCGAGATGATAATTTGCTTATCGAAGCGCGCTGAGACATTACGGAGTAGATCGATCGTAGCGAGCACGTTGATGGAATCCATGGATTGAATAGGATCATCGATGAGTATTACATCGAGTGGCACTCCACTTTTGTCCTTAGCGTGCAGAGCATTGGCCAGAAAAACGCTAAGACTTAAAATATTAAGCTGAGCGGCACTAAAATAAAGCATTGGGGAAATTATATCACCCGTTTCATCCTGCAAAACAATATTCAAACCTGGTTTATCCGCAGCTTGAAAGTCCGCTACGAACTGAACCGTTTTGAAAGATGGGTGCGGATCAATTTTACTGTAGATAGAATTTATCAAATCTGTGAAAAAGAACGCTTCAATTCTCTCACGAAGCTTTGAGACCACAATTTCACGCTCAGCGCTGAGGCGCTCATCGACCATGCCGTGCTGGGCGAGCTTACGCTCGACTTCGTTGAGCCTATCTCGCAAAAGAAGACTCTCAAAGTATGGTTTGAATGCCTTTAATTGCTCAGTTAGCAGATCCAGCTTTTGGATTTTAGCGGTCAGAGCGCTCGATTGATCTAATAGAGCCTGCTCGGCAAGTTCAATCTCACGTTGAATAAATTCTAAATCCAGCTCTAACGTCTTATCAGTAAGGGCGTTGACGCTTTGCATAAAACTGTTGACGGAGGATTGGACGGCATTGAGTTGTTTAGATGCAGTATCCTCCTTTGAAACCAAGAGTTGGAAATCAATCCAGTTACCTTCAGTAAGCATCACGCTCTGGAGTTCGTTACATTCGGTCAAAACCTTGGCCATCTGCTCAGTGGCCTGACCAAGCTTGTCAGCGAGCTCATTTTTTCTTCGGGCAGAATGTGAGATCAGTTGATTGAACTCAGTCAAGGCTTCCTGTGAAGCAAAGGATGTCACATTGTTGTATGTCTCTTTCGAGACGATCGCTTCAATCAGATTACGTAACCCTAGCGCTCGAATATCGAGCTCCTGAATTTTAGATCCCAGGTTGGCAACCTGTGCCTCAGCTACAGCTAACTGCTGGGCCAATTTAGGCATATCCTCTGACAGCGCCTTAAGCTCCGTATCTACCCGGCTTCGCAACTCTTGCGCGTCAACCCCCCAGACCCTCAACTGAAGCGCCTGAATAGCCTGCTCAGTTGCGCCGATATTAGCCACCAGCGCGGCTTTTGCTTTTTCACCGGCAGTAATTCGAGAGCTAACCTCATTAAACTGATTTCGTAGCGATCCGACCCGTTCTGACTGCCGATTCTTTGCTGCTGAAACGCCGAGATCAATTTCGGTCGACAGAGCTTCTATGCGGAGTGCGACATTTTCTAACTCCTGAGCGTTTTGCCTTGCCACCAGCGAAAGCAGATCGTTGTTCTTAACTGCCGAGATCAACCTATCTGGGGATTCATGAGGAACTCGGCACAAAGGACAAGTATTGGTAGGCCATTTTGAAAGGTATGAAACCCCAAAAGCTACGAGGCGCTCGACCGCCTCCATCTGTTGACTAAGCGCAGCTTGCGTACTCTTGATCGACTGATCATGCAACCGCAACGCTTCCAACTCTTGGTGAGCTGCGTAAACTTTATCGATAAAGTCTTCGGTTAGACCTAGGTCACTTGTGTCCCCATGTACCAAGGTTTCCACGGCGATTGACAGATCGGAAATCCTGTTCAACTCGGAACCGATGTTGGCCCGTTTCGCCGTATCTAGCTGGATGGAGGTGAGCTTGCTGCTCAGATCTGATCTCAATCCAACCAGGCCGGCTTCATGAGAAGCGATCTCCGAGTACACCGCTGGGCTGCCGGAGATCATCGAATGGAGCCCTAAAGCCCTCTTATCGGCCTCAGCAAGCGACTTACTGAAAAGACTGGCCGAGCTTTCTGTTGTTTTAAGCTCTGCGGCCAAGCGAGCTTTTTGCGTAGCTACCTCCGCTAGCTCAGCGGCTGTGTTTTTTCTAACGACTTCATCAGTTAGAAACACCGGAATTTGGTCGATAATCGCGTCCAGCCGCCCCAACTCGCCGTTAGCTGCTTGCCATTCAGATAGATATTGACTGTGAGCAGCAGACAGCGCTTGGTATCTGACGGAATCGTGCACCCCCTTTGAAAGCCGCGCTGAGTAGGAGCTATGGCCTGCCATGATGTCAAGATTACTTTTCAACTCTGGCAAATACGACAGCTGCTCAAATAAAGCGGCGTGTCGTTGCTGCATCGCAGCATGCATAGCATTCAATGAATGCTTTCGAGTCACGATGGATGACAATATTTGATGTTCGATCTGAGCACTGAAATCCTCACCGACGAGGGAGATGTATTCACCCTGTAGATTCAACTCAGTCGCCAGCGTGTTGAACTGCTCAAAAATAGTACTATCGACCGGTGCCTGGAGCTGAAGCTCGATACTTTCACGCTCGGACTTCAAGCTATCGAGTTGTAGCTTGTTCTCAGACAGCAGAGCAGTCATTTCTTGACGGAGATCTTCGGCTTCTCCACCAAAAAATCTCATGAATAATTCATACCGCTCTTGTGGCTTAGCCTCACGCAGGAAACGATCGATGGCATCTTGCGAAAGAATAATCCTTTTATAAATTTCGACATCTTCACCCTTTTTACCCTTGGCCCCACCCAAGATAAGATCAGTTGAATCAGATCTGGTTTTTTTCAGCACTCTTGTAAATGTATTAATGGTGGTGGAGACAGCGACCTGAGTGGCGATCTCATCGGGTACTTCCTTATTGCGAATAATCTTCTGGGCGACTCGCAGTTGCTTTGTGCCCCGCGCTGCAATTGCATTATTCTTTTTATTATGGTCGCCAGTATACCGCTCAAGGTTATCCGTGAGGGCCCATTCAACGGCGTCATAGAAAGAGCTTTTCCCGAAACCATTTGGCGCATAAATAACAACAAAATTCGAGGGTTGTTCACCGTCAGTAGTGAAGTCGAACGTGCCATCTTTCTTGAATTTATAGGCACGAAACCCTTCGATCTCAACTTTTTTGATTTTCATTTTTTTCTAAAAACTCAATTAGTTTATCGATCATCGCGCTTCGTTCCTCTTTCGCGGTACTCGTCGCACCCAAGGGCGCACCTTTCACCAATGATGCAAGGGGGACTTCGACACCTTCTTTTACATTATCTGTCATGACTTTAAGCTCAAGATCCGAGCCGAGCAGCTCAACATTCACCATTTTTTCAACGAGGTTTATGTCGGGCAATTCACCTAGCCCGTCAAGCACGATCTTCCTTGCGGCATACCGATCGTTTTGAATTACATACTTATCGCGAATATCCAACCTATCTGAACAAAGCAGCACCAAGTAGGTGTTCCATTTCGAATACCGCCCTTCAGGCTTGAACTTAACTGACACTATACTCTGCAATTCCTGCCAGTATGCGACCACTTGAATTGAGGACTGAAACCAGCAAACAACACAACTCAGAAAAGACTCATCTGAAGTGAATAGCTCAAACCTTACCCCATCAAATTCGGATGTAAGAAAGCCAAAGTCTTGAGCTTTATTTGATAATTTCATTGTAATAATCTCTGAATATCTCCAACTGCGCGCTCGACATCGCCTTCCCATACTCTCGGTGTTTCTTCACAACATATTCGTTCCGCAAGCCTTTCATATGCGTAACAGTGTAAGTTCTATAAACCTCTCCGTGTACGTCATCGATCCTCGACAGCTTACCGAGTTTCGGTGATGACGCGATATCATCAATGATTTCACTCAGGTCGTCCTCATCCGGGAGATGAGGAGCTTCCTCTTGAGGTGAGTTGATGACCATGGTTCCACACTCATCCAGCGAGGAACGTGCTGCCTTGAGCATTTCCGACAAGTGTTTAATCCAGTGCGAGCTGCTACTCGAATAAACGAAGCGACGCCTAGTGTCCAAACTCTTAAAATAGGCATCATCGATAACGGGGGGTTCGTCTATTAGGGCACAAACAATTAAGAATTCAAAATAAGCAACCCAGAGATTTTTATCTAATACAGCAGCAGGAGTCTCCAATCCTACCAGTAGCTTCCTCTGATACCTCATCATGAGACTATGTGGCGGAGGCAACCTTTGCTCTATTAGATAATCAGCAAACTCACTCAACTTTTTATTGAGCTTCAGCACGTTTTCGGGCTTAGAGACATTAAAATAAAAAATCTCCTCCCTCAATCGTGAGAAACACTCCATAAAGCTGGGCGCAATCAAGGATAGGTGGTGAGTAGCAATAATCTCTTCGAATATAGCTAGGGAATAACAACGGATACGGCCCCAACGTAACTCCTCATCTTCATCATCCATCCGGCACTCGACGCCAACTAAATATGGATAGCCGTTGACGACGTGATAAAGACCTCCGCCCGACATCCCAGTAATCGCATCTTGGGTTGGGCTGTTATCTAAATTACAAACCACGACATTATTCACAACACTGTTACGTTGACCCGTATAGACCTTGTAAGGTGATTCAGTACCAAAATTAGTTTTTGGATACCCTACAAATGAAAATGCTGCGCCTGCCGAAATCTCTCCCATCCAGTTACGCTGCCTCACATCCGTCTGGAACTCTACTTGAATCACCGCGCAGTCCAGATCCGGATGTAAATATGGCTTATTCATCACGCTCAAGGAATGACCACTCCGGGTAATAACATTAACATCACCCAGAACGTGCTTCGCTGTAAAAACGTATGAATACTCTTGGGATAGGGCGCTGACAAGCACACCGCTCCCCTCATTCACCTTCACAGCATACGAAACTATCAACTCATCAGTTGTCATGTTAAAGCTCTATTTTGCTTACTACTTCCAAACGTTTGGAGTATTTAACTTTCTCGTCCGGCAATAACACCCAACCCGCGACTTTCTGATAGTTAAAACAAATTCTGCCTTCGCTCGCGGCGAGTATTCTTGCGACAGTTCTTTTGTTGGGGAGTCCGTGCTTCGATCCATTAGTGGAAATAATGTATCGATCAGAGCACACCATTCCGAGAAACTTTGAACTAGTGTTGTATTCACTCCCGTGATGCGAGACCTTCAGCAGGTCAAGCTTTAATTTTTTCTGCTCGGCATAACCAAGGCGACTCAGACTATCCACTACTGTCCCGTCATGGGCGTCACCAAGGAAAAGCATAGCGTGATTATCAGCCTGAAGCAGGAAAGCGATGGAACTTCCGTTAGCGATTGAGTTGTCAGATTCAAAAATATCGTCCGCCCAAAACTCCTCCAAAGCCAATGAATAGTCTGTGTCTTCCGCTGATGTGTCGGGAGAAGCTTTTTCTTCCGGCCATACGCAGAGAAGTTTGCGAAGCTGCTTTTGATTTGGTGACAAAATATTGAACGTGAATGGGCCTTTAACGATTGTTTGCCCTGCCATGATTATGGGCGCACGCTCGCAGCCTATTTCATCCAGAAGCTTTTCAAGTTCCTTACCTTGCCTGACACTAGTGTTCGGGGAAGCATCGTTAACATATATGTCGTTTTCAGGTATTTCGGGTACATCAAAGTGTTTTGTAATCAACCTCGATGAGTTGAACCAAATGGATTTTACCATTTGGTCAAGATACCCCGGTGCTTTAAAAGCTCTGAGTAGGCCACCGATGTGATCATCATCAATATGCGTCAAGATTACCAAGTCTAGCTGCTGGCCTTTTGATTTTAGCTCATCAAGTATCTTGCAGAGCTCTCCCTTCATACGTCCTTGCGGCCCGTATTTGAAAGTACTCGCGTTACCACCATCGATTAGAAGGTTGAACACACCTTCCGGGCCATCGTGAGTGACGAGAATGCAATCCCCGTGGTTTGCCTGCAAAGCACGTACGCGGATGCCCATTCAACCTCCCTGTCCGACACGCCGCCAGCAAAAAGCCAGCGCCCACACTATCAGATGGCCAGTAACATACCGCTTCACGGAAAAAGTTCCAAGCAAAGGCGAGGTCGCTCGAGGAGTACTTCACCCTCGTACTCATTGGAGTCACTGTTTCCAGCCAAAGTGCGACAAATACGGTGCCACGTATTCAGAGGATCGATGGGTTCAACGAAGGCTCGATCGACTTTGGGGCAACGGGATCGCGCGAAGGAAAGCCACCCTCATGTTGGATGATCGACCGGCAGCCGTAATCCTCATACTCGACTCCGGGCAGCAAGGTGTGGTCGAAACCGCCGACGGTGAAATACCCGTATGCGTTCGCTTGCAGTGACGATCAGCCTGGCCTCTTGAACGCCAAGACGGCGGGCAATAGCCTAAGATTTCGAGCTCACTACACGTCCCACTCACATGCGTCACCTGACCTGCCCAGCTTGAATTCATCATCTTTGCCCTCTGTCGAAGGTTTGCGAAAAGCATATGAGCGAGGTGTAGAAGATAGCCAAAACTCCGGTTGAGGACTCGGCTACTGAGCTCGATACTGCAAATGAAAAGGGCCCTCGAAGGGCCCTTTTGTACTCAAACCAAGATCACTTGGTCAGCCAGGACTCAACGGTGTCAGAGCCGTGCTCAGCTTTCCATTCCTTCAGCGTTTTGTGATTGCCGCCTTTGGTTTCGACGACTTCGCCAGTGTGAGGGTTTTTATACACCTTCAGCTGACGTGGCTTGCGAGTGCTTGTCTTGGACTCGGCTGCTGGTGCGCGACGGCCGGACTTCGGATCAAGCAGGTTGATCACGTTCGGCAGGCTGTAGCCGTACTCGGCTAACAGAGCCCGCAGCTTGGTCTCAAATTCGATTTCTTTCTTGAGGCCAGCATCACCCTTCAGGGCTTCGAGAGCTTGGAGCTGCTCAGCCAGGTGTTTTTCGAGTTGGCGGAATTCAGCGAGCTTAGACATGACGGATCTCTTTTAGGTAGTTGCCTAACAGTATATTTCAAATCGATCATCGCTACAGGCGCTACTGGCGACAACTGAACTGATATGGAGAAGGCAAAAATTATGGCTCAGTAATAATTATGGCTGAGCCATAATTCGAGATAATTAAGCTATGCCGGTATCCCAAGCGTTTTTGTCGATGGCGCAACTCGAATCACCTGCAGTACACCGTCCATACCATTAGCAGCCTTTCTGAGATTTTCGCGGTTCCGGTACGACGCATCAAGGCCCTACTTCGAAGCATAGATTTGGAGGCTGAATATGATACCGGGTTGATCCATTGCTCCCCAGACACCTAACTACTCGAAACGTGCAAGCAAAAGTTGGACGCTCAGTCTAAACGCTTGAGCGAGGTGTGCTGGTTCCACCTGACCCGCGTAAGCCCTGGTACTGACTTTGCGAACGGAATACTGCCGCTTGGCGCAATCCTCGATGACATCTGGGGGACGCTAGGCGCACTCATGGATACGCCTTTACGCAAGGACAATCTGGCGACGCTCCGGTGCGAAGGGGTCGGGGACTTTCAGTATGGCCTCAAAAGTGGAGATCCTTTTCATCATGGCCCTTACGCCATGCTTGTCCGCGAGGTGGCATTTCATTCTGCCAAGGTGTCAAACCACGACTACTTGCACGTGCCCGAGATCATCGAGGACATCTGTAACGGCTACGAACGTCGCTTCGGCGAATCGATAATGGCGGTAGTGTGCGAGGGCCTGAACAAGTGCATTGTGAAATTCCGCTCCGCCAAGGTACTAGATAATCATCTTCTGGGCGTCGCTCTGCTCTATTGCTGGGGCGAGATCAACAATGAGGAATTTTCCTCTTACGCCAATACCTGCTTCGACGCTGAAGCTCAGCGAATCGAGCCAGATGCGATTCTAAGCGTGACCAAGCTCTGAGCCATCTCGACGGTGCGATGTCAGTCTTATGCGCGGGAGCAGCGTAGTGCGTAGTGCGTAGTGCGTCACGATGATGGGCGCTGATGAAGATATTTGAGCCAAGTATTGCGACTGGCAGGCGGTTTGCCCCACGTCACTTCTGCTCTATTCAATCATCGGATTGCTGTTGATCCATCCAGTATCAGACGCTAACCTAGCAGGAGCACATTTGTACTCCTTTGGTATTTCCTATGACCGACTCAACCGCCATCCCACAAAATTCCCTCTTTGATCTCGGTGTGCCTACTGAGCTGGAGAGCTACCAGCATCAGTGCCTGCTGCTACTCGATGAACTCCACGAAGCCTGGGCAGACATCAGGAAGCTGAAAGGCGACGCACGCACTTTGGTAGCGATGAATGATGCTCTGACAGCCGAACTGAAGACGCTGAAGGCGGCTCGACCGAGAGCACACTAAACGGGTCAATTGCGTGCTAGTAAAAATGGCGGGGCGTAGGCTGGAGACGGCGTCGTGCTGCTGAACCTCCCTTCAAAGGGCTTCACCTTTCAGTAGAGCTGAAGCTTTCGGTAGCCGAGTGAGCTGCTGCCCTTTTATGTTGAGACACTACGCAGACCAGCACGATGAGAGTGACGCGGTGTGTTTTCTCAGTTTTTCCGAATTGTCCCCCCTGACCAGACTCAAGGAGATCCATAAAGTCAGCTCCAACGCACAAGCGTTCAATTCTGACTTTCCAAGGAGCAAGCTTATGTCCAAAAAACCGTCTGCAAGCAAACCAAAACCGATGACGCAAGAAGCCAAAGCCCGAATCTACGAAGCGACGGCGAGGGAAAATGGAGGCACTATCCCGGCGGAAAGCTTCGCTGCCCGGGCAGCAAGAGCTGCAGATAAAACAACAAAATAACTAAGGCTAGGTGTCCAAGGAGGACTGCCTCCTTGGGCTAGGTGATTGAATGAAACTCCCAGTCTCACCCTACCCATCCATCGGTGAAGTCGTCTACGAACTCGCCACTCGTAGCGGGTTGGTACTCTCGACGGAGAATACTGGCCTGTATGATGATTTGAAGGCTTACAAGGATGAACGTAAGCGACCTGCTCTTGACCCAATCGAAATCCCCAGCACCATCCTGTTGGCGCTCGAAAAGCGTCTGGCGACATTCATCGGTGATGAGGCACTCGCCAACACCATTTTTTTGAGCTTTCGCCGTTGGCTTGAATACTACGCTGCACTAATTCCAAAACATGAAGCAGGCCTTCTCGACCGGCGTGACATGATGAGCCTGCTTTGGCCGACCATTTTTGCGTTCGGTGCGAGCGTTACCTTGAGAATGATCCACTGTGCTCTCCCGATCGTAGCACTGGAAAAAATTTTGTTGGACGCAGCCCCGTTCGGTTGCCTCGTGAAAGCGTTGTGTACTTGGGGTGCAAAAGACTACGCAAAGATCTGCGAGTACCGTGCAGCCACAAACGATATCGATCCCGACAATTGCAGAGACACTCTCGATGGGTGGCTGAACGGCCCAGGAGTACCGAATCTAGATAGGGCGGACGAGATATTGCGGGCGCTCGGTCTGGGCTCGGAGTTCGGCCCAAAACTGTGGATTGTGGCAGCAAGGCTGCTGGGAAGGACGCCTAAGCAGTCTCGCGAGGCAATCGCGAATTTCCTGAGCCTTCCTGACGACGCCCCAACATGCGAAGAAGCTTTCTTTTGGCTTAAGCGACAACGAAAGATGGATCGAGTGCAGGGCCTCAATATCGGCCCGGATCGACCCATCTCTGCACTGAGGAAAGCGCTCTACGATCCATCCATCCCAAGAGACGCGGCAGCCGTCGAAGACATGTTGGGCCGCCTAGAAAAAACCTGGGCGCCCATTGCCTCGCAGACGTATCACATTATCGATTGGCTTCGCGGTCGTTTCTTGGTGCTGTCAGGGCGCAACGAAGAGGCTATGAAATACTACCAAGCCGCCTACAACCACGGTGTAGGGAGAGAGGCTGATGTATTCAAGCATGTCCTGCCTGAGGCCTTGGCACTTGCCGGCAAGCTCGGGAAGAAAAAGTGGGTCTTGCGCTTCGACTCGTTACTGGGGTTGCACCGGAAAGGCGGCTGGGATGGAGACTTCGAGTCTTTGCCTGCTTTTTTTGAGCAGCAATTCGACAGCCGCTTGTTCTACCAGGCCACTAACTGAATCAGCTATCAGGGAGCTCGGAGTTTTGATCGTCACTGGCTAGCCTCTATTGAAACGATCAGTGATCAATCGCTCCACCCCTCGCGCCAAAATGCAGGTGAGTTTGGAGGCCTAGAAACGTTGCCGCCTACGGTGCCTCCGTAGGTACTCATCAGCCGTGTTTGGCCAGTCGCGCGGCCCCCCCTACCTCTTTGATCCGATGCCCAGGATCGTCCGCCGCGGAGCTGAATCACATAGCGCGGAAACGTTCTGCGCGACATTTTCGCCGCGTTGAGAAGTTAGCTGCCGGACACTTGCGCAACGCTTCGGGTGCCCGATCACGGAGCCAGAACGACAGCTTGACATCCCATAGCTGCGAGGCTGCTGATCCAATTGACGTTTAGCCACCGGCCCGTACATCAGCCCCAGGAGACGCGCCATTTCCCGCCAATAACGGTAGTTATTGGCGGAAAACTCAATAGATACTCCCTTTCCAGCTCTGAGCTCTGAGCTCTGGCGAGAGCCGGAAGGAATTTTCACTCAGGCTGGGGACGCATTCGATTACTTCGCCGTTCCTGTAGGAATTGTACCCGCCGGAGCGGCCGCGATTGAGACTGCACTCAAAATACGTTTGAGCTCGATCCCCAGCGCCTCCCCTTCTGATTCAGCCCCGATTTGCCAAGCTCCGACCCCATAGTCCGCATGATAGGTCGGGCTGACAAGCGACATTACTTTGTCTGCCCGAGGTATCAGCAGCAATGAAACGTCAGGCTTGATGCCCTTCCACCGGAGACTGTCGTGATAAATGTGTGCTGACTCCATCGCATCCAAGACGCTGGCGCGGGCGCTGCGATACTTTGCGTCGAAAACTACGAAGCGCTTCGCCGAAGGCGAGTCCAACGTCACGACGATATCCGGATATCGCTCTCGCGATAAACTTTGGAAACCGCGATGCGCAGGCTGATCAATCGCTGGGCATCGGACTTGGTAACACACCTCAACGGTCACATCAGCCGCTTTTCCCCTCCATACGATTTCTCTTAAGCCCAACGATCGATATTCACGACTCCAGACGAGTTCAGGAAGCTGACGTTGCAGCTGTGAGACTACCGTCACAAAGCACCACCGCTCGTAGATCTCCCATGTTGGACTAATCCACAGCGTCTCATCAGGATCCTTTCCCAACCACCCTGAACGCAACGCGTACCAACCAAACCGATAAGCTCGCGCATATGCAGGGTGAGCAGAGATCGCATTCAATCCTGCAGCCGATAGACGTCTGGCAGTCACGATAGAGAAAGGTCTCGCGCGTTGAAGCCGTTCAAGCTTGCGAGCAAGCGACTCGGTGAACGCGATTCGGCGTACGAGCCTTGGCGTTAACGCTGATCGGGTTTCGCTGACCACCTCAGTTGCAGCGGCATGTTGAAGTCCCCTCACTACCTGCCGGCAACGTCTAAGAACATCGGAGAGAACAAGCCCAACGGCCTGATTCGCCGGGTTGTCCTCTTCCTCGTAAGATCTGCTGACCTCAAAGCGTACAGTGTTCAGGGCCGGACGCTGAGTACTAGCAGGATGCAACAGTGCCTGCCCCGTCGGCCCTCTGAGTGCCTTATGCAGTGATGCGGAGTCCAACCGCTTGACCGTGTGGGCACTCACCGAGGTGCGGTCGCTCTTCAAGGTTGTTAACGGCCGCTGAGATATCTGTTTGAGCGCGCGGTGAAGCCGATCCCCATAGCGTCGCAGCCTCGCATACTGCAAATGCGGGTTGGTTAGTGCTCCATCATGGCCAACTCCAAACTGAGCCTCTTCTGTGCCCAGAACGAGAGCCGGGTCGAAATCCAGAATCGCCTCAACCATGGCAGCGAATGCCTGGCCTCCGAGCTTATTATCAGCTGCTGAAACATCCAGCCGGTAAATGGCGGCAGTCCGCCCCTGGTCATCCAGAAGCTCTGCCGCGACCTCTCCTGCATAAAAGCCTGGCGACCATAACCACGCACACGCGCCGTTTTGGTCGACCGTCTCGACCAAGAGGTCATCAACGTAGAAGGAAAACCCTTCAAGCGCGGTAAAACGATAAGCCTTCTTCTCCATGAAACCTGGGTTCAACTGACTGGGGTGCACGTCAAATCGAGCATCCCCCTGCTCTACCTGCAAGATGATCGACATGGTCTACCGCCAGAATCTGGTCGAGCCGGAGTGAGCCAGGTCGTCGGCCATCTCTTTAACCTTGCGCAGCGACATACCCAACCCCGCATCTTTCAGCGTGGCATGTAGCAATGTGAACACCTGCTGAAGTCGCGGGCTATCTTCGCCACGCAACTTGGGGAGTATCTTCGAATAAATGGCATGGTCGAGAGCACGTGAGAACTCGATGACACCACCCGCCTGTGTTTGCTGCAGATAGCCAATCACGTCGTTGAGCGTGCGCCACCCGAAATGCAGTCGAGCTGGACGAAGCACATCCATGAGTGAGGACATGAGATTTCTGACGATTGAAATCTGTTCATCCTCAAGCGAGCTCTTCTGCCAGCCAGAAAATGCTTTGACCTCAATGTCCCAAAACTCGATCACAGACGCTCGATCAAGCACCTTGTCGCTCAACCCATGAGTGGTCTCATCCATGTTCACGGTGCCGATGATCACTAGGTTGCTCGGATACGGAATGCCTGGAGGAACACCATCGATCTCGTCGACTTGACCGTGAAAGACGATCGTTTCGCCGGTTTCCATCGCTGAAAGCAGAGGCGCCAGATATTGTTCCGGATGAGAGAGGTTCATTTCATCAAGAACCAGTGTGTAGGGCTTCGTCGGGTTGGCGCTTGCCTGCAGGAGAAAATCCAGGACGCCAGTACGCACATACGCGTCTGACTCCAGAGGATTAACGTAACCCAGCAGACTCGTGTAGTCATGCCAGCCTGGCTGGACAGGCACGATCAGCAGCCCTTCACTTGGCTGGGGATCGTCCTGCCACAGACTCAGCGCATAGTTACGGGCTAGTTGCGTCTTTCCCGCACCGCTCAAACCTGTCAGCACCGCGAAATGACGCCTCGGATGCCCCCACAATCCAGCATCAAGCTGTCCGATCAGCTCTTCTGGAAAGCGAAACTCTTGATCAAATCGGGCAATCACGGCGCCCAGCTTTGGCCTCTCAATTTCGATATCGAGCTGGACTAGGGCTACTTGAGCCAAGGACGGGCTGAGACCTGGAATGCTCGCAAGCCCCTTAGGCTCCCAGTGAATGCGATTAACCCACTGCTTACCCCTTTCGGTAAGGCTGAGCACTTTCTCGGAGATCGTGACCAGATCAAGGTACCTGAACCAACCAATAATCGCTGATGGGGCGAAATCAGTCGTCCATCCTGGGTTTGCCTTTCTGAGTGTGAGGATGGCGTCACGGTTAGATAAGGGTGTGTCACGCAATGCCGCTAGCAAATAGTCAAACCCCAAGATGCGGGTGATCATCCAGTCAATGATCTCATCTGGATCACCCGACTCCAGGAATGCCTCGCCGCGAGGCGTTAATTGCAGGTTATTTGCGTTGGCACGTAACACGCCCCACTCGGCGATCAGAGCATTCAGCTGAGTATTGCAAGTCGACGTTTTTGATTGAGGGCTGATCGATTGCAAGTGTTGGATGAAGTCTTCACGTGTACATCCATCTGTTGCAAAGTCGATCATGCTTTGAATGGTGGCTGTGCCTCCGCCAATCGCCAGCAGACCGCGCCTCCTTCTCTCAGGAGGCAAGGGCTTGAGTACTTCGTCACCTGTCTCCAGGTCGGATATTTCGGTGGCTTCGCCTTCTGGGTTCTGAACATAGTTGACAAACAGTAGCCAAGGCAGCGTCAAACGTGAGACGCCCTCCCTGGAATAGACGTCAGCCACCTCACCCAGCACGTCATCTAACCGGTTCAATACGAGGCGGTGCAGATGACGCCTCTGACCGCTCAGTGGAAGCCCCAAGGCATGAGCCAGCTCGCGCAGTTTTCGATGATGCGCTATCGACGTGAAAGCGCCAGGACAAAGCAATGCGAAAACACGGTACATCTTGAGTCGAGGGTTTCTTTTGGTCAGCCCAGCAACCGCGGATGCAATTTGAGCCCAGGCGTCAGCGATGAGCATCTCATTCTCAGAAGGATCGTTTGTCTGCGCGTACTTTTGCTTCAAATGCCAGAGGCTCTCTGCGATTGCCGGATTATCGGCGACCGCAGAAATGTTGATGCGCCCCATGCCTGTTGCCGAAACAGCCTCGGTGTCCCAGAGCGCCAGCTGGAAGTCCTTGCTTAGGAACTCCTCATGAGACACATCCCTGACACGCACCAACCATTTCTGGAATTCGGCGATCCAGCTTTGATTACCCGCCAAGGACATTACCTGCTCTTGGAGGCTAATACACCCAGTCCTCAGCTGTTCGTCATCCTTAAGATCCAGCAAGTCCATTCTCCACCAACGATATTTATAGATGGCGAAATAATGTCATCACTGGGAGATGGAAGCCAGCTCCGGGAAAAGCGTGGCAGTGACCCGCTCTACCCCATCTCGTCCAGCTGAAAACTTCACGCGAATTACGTACATATTGGTTCAAAAATCGCTTAAATCAATCAGCGGAAAATCACGAATCTGGTGAAAATAATTGGTGGAAAATCACGATTTATTTTGTTTCTTCAGCGGAAAAACCATAAATGATTCCACTCATTTATCGAAGGGCTCGGTTTGGCCTAGGAAATACGGGGCTTTGGGGCTTTCCACTTAAATCGCGATTGGTGCAGCTCCGAACCCAAGAAGGATTTCGCACGCGATGCCATCGCTGGGGTGATCTGTTCTTCTTGCGTCTGTGCGCACGCACGTCGCCAAAATCCCCCGGCAGCTTGCAAAGCTACCGGGGATCTATGTCCCTCAAGAGCTGACAGCAGCTCAGAAATAGAAACTCAGGTAAAGGCCCAATCCTGCGCTGGCGCAGGTTGCGCGCCTATCAGTTCTACCTCTGTAGAAACGGCGGCGACGTTTTGCGGCGCAAAGATCACGGTATCTTGCAGCTCCGTCAACGGCCAGTGCTCGTCCAGAGTTAGCTCGAAACGCTGCCCCAACTCGTTGGTTTCGTAGTTCTTGAGGTAGGTACGGCCCAGCTCTTCGTTGTAACTCAGTTTGAGTGTATCGCCGCGACCATCCCCGAACCCGGTAAAGCCCAGCGCCGAGACATCAATGTGATCGACCCGCTTGTCGAAGTTTTCGATGACGTCGGAAAAACTGTCCGTGGCCGTGCGGTAGCTATCGAGAATGGAGGTGTAAAGGAAAGTGTCTGCGCCCTCTCCGCCATTCAAAATGTCACGGCCGGCACCACTCTGGATAACGTCATCTCCCCCGCCTCCATTGATATGGTCGTTACCACCCAGGCCTTGGATTATTTCAGCAATAGCCGAGCCGTTGATCACGTCGGCTCCTGCGGTGCCTTTGATGTTCACAGGTTCGAACACCAGGTTGTCGGTGTTCAACTGATCGAGGTAGTTACCCTCAAGCACCAGTTCGAAGCGTTGACCCTGAGCGTTGGCTTCAAAACTTTTCAGGTACGTACGCGTGCCTTCATCGTTTACCTGAAGTGAAAGCGTGCCGTCCAGACCATTGCCCAAGCCGGTGAATCCAAGGCCAATCAGGTCGATACGATCCTGAGTCGCGTCGAAATCAATAATGCGGTCGCTGCCAGTGGTGGTGCTGGTACGGAAGCTGTCGCTGACCGCGTCGAATCTTAAAATGTCAGCGCCAGTGCCGCCGATCAGGACGTCCCGTCCGCCGTTGCCCTGCAATACGTCATCGCCGCCCAGACCTTTTATGATTTCAGCCTGATCGTTGCCCATCAGATTGTCCGCGCCGGTCCAGCCATCAATGTGGCGATTGCCGTCCTGGCTGCCGAACGTAGTGTCCAGAGAGCCATCAGCATTAAGCCGGGTAATGGCGTAACCAGCCTGGCCGACGACCACGATTTTTCCGTCTTCCTGCACGGTTACGCCACGCGCAGAGTAGCCTTGATTAGCACCTAATGCCGGGTGAACGACGCCGTTGTCGCCGAAGCTGGTATCAAAGCTGCCATCTGCGTTGAGGCGCACTACGGTAGCGGCGTCGAACGTCGTGCTGGTGCCTGCAATGATGATTTTGCCATCGGGCTGCACAGTGACCGCAGATTGCCCCTGTAGCCCGAACGACGCTTCGAACGCCAGGGTGCCGTTGTCAGCAAAGCTGGTGTCCAGTTCGCCGTCAGCAGTGACTCTGACAATGCTGTAGGAGTAATCACTCATTGCCGAATAATTTCCACCGAACAGGAAGCTCCCGTCCGGTTGCACTGTCGTCGAATTGTAAACCCCGATGAACTCACCTCCACCGGTGAAGGTGAACTTGCCATTCTCACCAAACTCAGTGGCCATTGAACCATCGGCGTTGAGCTTGGCCACAGCAGGGTAGTCACCCTCCATGCCAGTGATGTAGAGGGTCCCATCCGGGTTTACCGTGATATGTCCGCCGTTGTCGGCGGGCGGAATATCGAGGTCAACAACCCCGGTGCCACCAAAGGTGGTATCCGCGGTGCCGTCCTCACTGAATCGCTGAACACGTACGCCCATCGGCCCGGCGATGGCTGACAGAATATGGCCATCCGGCTGCACCGTCATATAGATGCCCTGATCCTGGTCTACCGTCGCCTGAACCATTAATACACCGTCGTCACCAAACGTTGTGTCCATCGTGCCGTCCGCATTGAGGCGGATCACCGAGTAATTGTCGCGTGTTTCGTGCTCTTCATAAGGATCGCCCAAACGGCCAAGGACATAGGTACTGAAGCCTGCAACCAGTATCTTGCCATCCGCCTGCATGGCGACGCTGTTGGCCTTATCACCCAGGATTGAGGGATCTACTGAAACCTGCCCGGGCGCTGTGATCACGGTATGCGTGCGTTGCTCTTCCATGTTGCCAATCCTTTAAACGTCATGGGATCCACCTCGAAGTGGAATAAGGGCGCTCGTCGAGATGTCGGACGACCGAGCAAAACTCTGACCTCGAAAGACGCAACATGTGCCAGAAATCTGTTCAGCGTGGATTTGAAATGCATTTTCTGTAGGAGCTGCCGAAGGCTGCGAAGCATTTCTCCTGACACACCGCGATCGCAGCCTTCGGCAGCCCCTGCAGGCCCTATGTTTGCCGCGAGACCCACAGGTTCTGTGTGAACTTGACGAAGCACTACTGAGCCCTGCTCATGGCTTCATGTTGAAAACCCCGGTTATCAGCGCAAGCCCGGTGCCATAGGCTCCAGCCATGAAAAGCCCACCCTGCCTGTTTCATCCAGTGCACCAGCGATTATGGCTTCGCACCAGGATGGAATTATTGAGGAACATCCGGCGTCAGCCACCCAAGACGCTAGATGGCGGTCGATTGACAAGGAGCAAGCCCCATGAAGTTTGATACGCCTGCGAGCAGCAACCCGATTGATCAAATGAAGGTGATTGGACAACCCAAAGATCGCGTTGAAGGCAAACTGAAAACTACCGGCACGGCGACCTATGCCTATGAACAACAGGCCACTGTCAGCCCCCCTGCTTACGGCTATGTATTAGGTTCATCAATCGGCAAGGGGCGGATCTCATCAATTGATTTGAGCGAAGCACGCCATGCCAGTGGCGTCATTGCAATCGTCACCTATGAGAATGCAGGTCAACTGGACAGGGGCGAGTTTTACGTCGATCGCGCACTGGCCGGCCCCCAGGTGGATCATTATCACCAGGCAGTAGCAATCGTCGTTGCGCACACGTTTGAAGAGGCCCGGGCCGCTTCAGCATTGGTTAGGGTCCATTACGTCAGCGAACCTGGAGCCTACGACCTGGCTGCGCAACGAGAGTCAGCCAAAACACCCGCACCGGGTGCGTTTGGCCCTCCTCCACACACGGCAGTCGGAGATTTCGAAGCCGAGTTCAAAAAGGCTGCATTCACACTCGATGGTCATTACACCACTCCGGATCACGCCCACGCGATGATGGAGCCCCACGCGACCATCGCGCAGTGGCAAGGAGACAAGCTGACGCTATGGACGTCTATCCAGCAAATGAACTGGGGTGTCAGAGACCTGGCCAAAACACTGGGTATCCCCAAAGACAACGTTCACTTGATCTCGCCATACATTGGCGGCGGCTTTGGCGGGAAAGGCACCATTCTGTGTGACGCCGTGCTGGCGTCTCTCGCGGCGAAAGCGGCCGGGCGCCCTGTAAAAGTGGCGCTTCCACGCCCGCTCATGTTTAACAACCTGACGCACAGACCGGCGACGATTCAGAGAATACGCCTGGGTGCCAACCCGGACGGCACGCTTACCGCAATAGGCCACGAGAGTTGGTCGGGCAACCTGCGAGGTGGTCGCACCGAGGCTGCTACTGCATCGACCCGAACGTTGTATGCGGGTGCGAACCGTATGACCCGTTTATACCTTGCCGAACTCGACCTTGCCGAAGGCAGCGCCATGCGTGCGCCAGGTGAAGCGCCTGGCATGATGGCGCTGGAAATTGCCATGGACGAAATGGCTGAAAAACTGGGTATGGACCCTGTGGAATTTCGCGTCATCAACGACACCCAGGTGGACCCGGAGCAGCCAGATCGTCGTTTCTCTCAGCGCCAGTTAGTCGAGTGCCTGAATACGGGAGCTGAACGTTTTGGCTGGGCTCTACGCAATCCCCTTCCCGGCAAGGAACTGCATGACGGCTGGTGGACCGGCATCGGCATGGCGTCTGCCATTCGTGGCGCGCCCACTACGAAATCGGCTGCACGTGTCCGGCTTGACCGTAAAGGCCTGATCACCGTCGAAACAGATATGACAGATATTGGCACCGGCTCTTACACAATCATTGCCCAGACGGCTGCTGAAATGATGGGCGTCGAAATGGACAAGGTGAACGTCTACCTGGGGGATTCAAGATTCCCGGAGTCTTCAGGTTCTGGCGGCCAGTGGGGAGCAGCCTCATCCACGGCAGGCGTCTATGCGGCCTGCGTTAAACTCAGGGAAGCCATTGCTGAGAAGCTGGGCCTCGACCCAGCGAAAACAGAATTTGTTGGCGGCCATGTTCGCGAAGGTTCGTACAACCTGCCATTGGCAGTGGCAGCAAAGGATGGCGACCTGTCAGCCGAAGACGTCATGGAGTTTGGCGACCTGGCAAAGCAGTATGCTCAGCAAACCTTTGGCGCACACTTTGTCGAGGTGGGTGTAAACGCCGCGACAGGAGAAATTCGCATTCGCCGTCAGTTAGCGGTGTGTGCCGCAGGCAGAATACTTAACCCCAAAACAGCTCGCAGTCAGATCATCGGGGGTATGACCATGGGCGCAGGCGCAGCCCTTATGGAAGAAATGATTGTGGATCATCGCCTGGGATTTTTTGTTAATCACGATCTGGCCAGCTACGAGGTACCGGTGCATGCCGACATCCCTCATCAGGAGGTGATTTTCCTTGATGAAGTGGACCCTTACGCAACACCTCTCAAGGCCAAGGGTGTCGGCGAGCTCGGTATTTCTGGAGCCGCCGCGGCGATTGCCAATGCTGTTTATAACGCTACCGGCCTCAGGGTTCGCGATTACCCCATCACGCTCGATAAGCTCATTGACCAGTTGCCCGCTCAGGGCTGACTTTTCCCCATTACTAACTGTTTTGGCTTCGGAGTAACAAATGCAGCTAAGCCGCACGAATTTGGCAGATATTGTTTATTTCCTCGCCATCGCTCGGCATCAAAGCTTCAGAAAGGCTGGTCTGGAGGCGGGAATCAGTGCGTCGGCGCTGAGCCATGCAATGAAAGGGCTTGAGACCCGGCTTGGCGTTCGACTGCTCAATCGCACGACGCGGAGCGTGACGCTCACCGCCGCTGGCGAGGAACTGCAGAGCCTGATCAGCGCTCCGGTCAATGATATCGGACAAGCACTGGAGGCCCTGAACAGACTCCGCGATGAACCCGCCGGACGTATCCGCCTGAACGTCTTGAGCGACGGTGCCAAATTACTGCTGGGTCCCGTGCTTCCGGTTTTTGTGGATCGCTATCCGGACATTGAGATCGATCTGACCGTGACCAATCGAATGGTCGATGTCATCGGCGAGGGGCATGATGCAGGCATTCGTTTTGGTGGGACGGTTCCCGCAGACATGATCGCTCGACGACTGTCTCCCGATGTTGCGTGGGCAGTTGTTGGCTCGCCTGATTACCTCAAACGATTCGGCACCCCGAAACACCCGGAAGATCTACACCATCATCGTTGTTTACGTGTGCGCCTGGGTAATGCACACATCTACCATTGGCAATTCTCTAGAGAAGGCCAACAGCTGGAGATTGACGTCCCTGGCGCCATCACGATCGATGAAGCACGTGTTGGCGTCACGATGGCGATGCGCGGCGCTGGATTGATGTACGTTCTAGCCTCGGTAGTCGAGCGACAGATCGCGGAAGGCTCGCTGCAGCGAGTACTGGAAGACTGGACTCACTACGACCCGGGGTTTCACATCTACTACTCAAGCTTCAGGCAGGTTCCTGTAGGCCTTCGTCTACTTATTGATCTGATTCGCGAACTTGAACCTATGGGGCCACTTCCATAGTGCCTTCCGCTCGCCTGCCGCTTTTTGCAGCTCAGTGCGAACATGGTGCCAAAAACTGTCCACATCGTTCTATAAAGTGATCTCCAGGCATTTGCCGGACTTTGGAGACGCATGATGAAACGCATTCAGTACGACTCTTACGGTGGCCCGGAGGTCATGCGGGTTAGCGACTTTGCCCTGCCCTCTCCAGGCGAAGGTGAGGTGGCGGTGAGGGTCAAATTTGCTGCAATCAATCCGATTGACTGGAAGTTGCGCACCGGGCAAATGAAGATCGTCACCGGTAAGAAGTTCCCGCGTGCAATGGGTATGGATTTTTCTGGCACCGTGATATCGGTCGGCCCGGGCGTCACGCGTTTTAAACAGGGTGATCCCGTTTTCGGCCTGGCCCGTTTCAAGGAAAGCGGTGCGTTTGGCCAGGCTGTTATCACAAAGGAAACGTTCCTCGCCCACAAGCCTGATGATGTTCCCTTCGAGGATGCAGCTTGTCTGGGCACACCGGGCATAACGGCATGGAATGGACTCATCGACAAGGCGAAGCTGCAAGCCGGTCAGCATGTCTTCGTAAACGGTTGTGCCGGCGCTGTCGGCGAAGCAGCGGTACAAATAGCGCTGATGCATGGCGCTGTTGTCTCGGGCAGTTGCAGCGCAAAGGACATACAGAGGGCAAAAACACTGGGTGTGCAAACCGTCTACGACTATAGGAATACACAGGCATCAAGTATCGCTACCCGATTCGAGGTGGTTTACGACACAGCGGCGACTCTGGATGTTTCGACAGGTGTTTCCATGTTGCGCCCGGGCGGTGTGTTCCTGGATTTGAACCCCGGCCCCAGCAAGTTTATCCGCGCTTTTTTTGATCGCAGACTCAAACCTATTATCGGGTCGCCGCGCGCAGAAATTCTGGATAAGCTCGCTAAAGCTGCCAGCGAGCGACGCTTCAGAATCCCGGTGGCGATATCTGTCTCTCTACGCGATGCTATCAAATTGATCGGGGAGCTCGAAAACGGTCGAAAACCCGGCGGTAAGGGTGTCATATCGATGGAGTAGAAATGGCCAGAAGTGACCGATTGTTTGAGCTGATGCAAGTTCTCCGCCGACATCGCAGAACGGTATCTGGACGCACACTCGCCCAAGAGCTGGGAGTATCGCTGCGAACCATACGACGCGATGTCCTGACATTGCAGGGTATGGGGGCCGACATTGATGGTGAGCCGGGTTTGGGCTACGTTCTCAAACCCGGTTTTCTTCTGCCTCCACTCTCATTTACAGAAGAAGAAATACAGGCCCTTGTTATCGGTGCGTTATGGGTCAGCCGTCATACCGACGACAAATTTGCCTTCTCGGTTAAAAACGCACTGGCTAAAATTAACGCCGTTTTGCCTTTGGACATGCGCCCGGCGTTCGAGGATGAGACCTTCTACGTCAGCAGCCCCGCACTCAATTCCACACCGATCGACTTAAGCGAGATTCGCCGCGCGCTGCGAGATCAGTACAAGCTTCGTATTACGCTCTCGCTCCCTCATGCGCCAATGGACGCCCAGATCATTTGGCCGATCATGTTAGGTTTCATTGAAGCCAAACGTTCTCTGGCAGCTTGGTGCGAGGGTGACGATCAGTTTCGAATGATCGACCTGGATAACCTGACACACGTTGAGGTGCTTGCAGAACGTTACTCCCGCAATCGCCGCCAATTGATTAAAGAATGGCGCGCCTCGGACACTCTACCCTGCAATAGCCGTGGCGAGGCTTGCTGATCATTACCGTCCAACACGAAACTCTTGCTCCAATCCTTAACGACCAGGAATGTTCAAGACTTCGCCCAGGTTTCAGTCGTGCTCGAACTCGATCAACACCTTGCCAACGTGCTGCGCAGCGGCGAAATAGGCATACGCATCAGGCGCGTCGTCGAACCTGAAAGTCTTCGCGACTACCGTTTGAATGCCGTTCGCTTCGATGGCGCGCAGCAGGTCGACGAACATCTTGCGGTTGCCGTTGGCGATGCCCCGGATGGTCACGTTTTTCAGGATGAGCGATACATAGTCAGGTATTGGCGACTTCTGCCCAGGGCTTACACCTATCACGGCAATACGCCCGTTCACAGCTGCTGCCGCGATGGATTGGCCCAACGTATCTTGACCGCCTGTCTCGATGATAATGTCGGCACCTGCGTTGCCGGTAAGCAGCATCAACTGTGCGGCCCAGTCGGTATGGGTGCGGTAATTCACGGTGATGTCCGCGCCGAGTTCGCGAACATATTCCAGTTTCTCATCGCTTGAGGAAGTCATCGCCACTCGCGCGCCCAGGACCTTGGCGATTTTCAACGCTGCCAAGGCCACTCCCCCAGTGCCCAGGCAAAGAACAAGTTCCCCCGGCTTGACCTTGCAGACCTCAACCAAAGCATTCCAGGCGGTAAGTCCAGCGGACGCGAGTGCGGCGACATCTTTATCCGTCAACGCTTCCGGGACGCGGATCAACGCCGCTGCCGGAAGTACAATTTTTTCAGCAAGCCAGCCATCGTGGCTGACACCGACGTCATGGCTGAAAACGTCAGCGCGAAACTCCCCGTCCAGCCAGTCAGGAAAATGACCGCAGATGACCCGGTCACCTTGCTCAAACTGCTCAACCCCTTCGCCGACTGCAATGACTTCTCCGACGCCCTCGGAAACCGGAATACGTTCAGGCGCCTGCTTAGGGCCATATACACCCCGAAGAATCTGGACGTCTCGACTGATGAGACTCACAAGCCGGGGGGCGATAACCACTTCCCCTGCCCCGGCAGACAATTCGGGACGGGTAGTCGCGGTCAGTGAGTCCAGGCCATTTTGAGCACCTATCTGGAAAGCTTTCATCGGTTAATCCTTGTTTCGCAAAATTTAGAGCGTGGAGATGTGTCGAGCCTTGGGCATTCCCAAAAGGCACCGACTGCACCTTACAAGAAAGATCGCTGCCGTGTAGCCGCCATGAACGCAAACCAGTCCACCGCCCCCGTTCGAGAGGCTGACGATGCACGCCTGTGCAGTAACGCCCGATTGATTGAACGCTCACGACTCGACAACGACTAACCCCCTGAGAGCTGCCGGACCCAAACCATATCAGGCAGTGTTAACTGGCTAGGAACAACACCGGTCTTCATGACGTCGGTTGTTCACAGCACTTATTGGGGGATTCAATGACCGAGGAATTGACACAACTTTTTACTGAACACGCGATTCTGGGTATTTCGCTGGCGAGCTGGATCTTCGCGCTGTGTGCAGCGTCGCTGAGTTACGTGTTTGCCAGAACTGCGATCAGCTTCGTTTTAAAAAGAATTCAAGCAAGATCGGCCGTGGGTAACGGCCACTTTAACCACATCGCGGGCCAGGTACTGTCAGGGACAAGCAATACCCTCCTGATCCTGGCCTCGATACTGATTGGCGTCGGGATTCTTGATTTGCCCGAGCGCTGGCTTGGCCGGGTCAGCAGCCTCTGGTTTGTTGTGGCAGCCTTGCAGGTCGGGCTCTGGCTGAACCGGGCATTGGCGCTGGGTTTGCACCGCTATTTTGCCCGTCATAGCGCAAACCAGACTTTTCAAGCGGGTGCGCTTGCAACACTCAGCCTCTGGGGCGCCCGAGTATTGCTCTGGGCTGTCGTGTTGTTGGCCATGCTGTCCAACGTAGGTGTCAACATCACGGCCTTTGTTGCCAGTCTCGGCGTGGGTGGTATTGCTGTTGCGCTGGCGGTTCAGAACATCCTCGGCGATGTATTCGCATCGCTGTCCATCGCCGTCGACAAGCCGTTTGAAGTGGGAGACTTCATCGTCGTGGGTTCGCTCTCCGGTACTGTCGAGCACGTCGGCTTGAAGACGACGCGTATCAGAAGCCTTGGTGGAGAACAGATCGTGATGGCAAACGCCAACATGATTGCGAGCACCATTCAGAACTACAAGCGGCTGCAGGAGCGGCGCATTGTCTTTGAGTTTCGCCTTACTTATAACTGTTCAGCAGAACAGATCAAGCAGCTCACACAAAAGGTTGAAGACATCATCAAGAACGAAGACAAGGCGCGCTTCGACAGGTGTCATTTCAAAGGCTTCGGGGAAAGCGCACTGGAATTCGAGACGGTTTATATCGTCCTGGATGCGAGTTACAACGTCTATATGGATGTTCAGCAGGAGATTAACCTGCAGATCATGACGGCAGTCACTGATCTGGATGCGCAATTCGCTTTCCCTTCGCGAACCGTCAATGTCGCTTCATTGCCCGGGCAAAGCGAGACGGGTCCGATCAAGGCGCTGTCACCCGCTTCCGAGCCTGCATAAAGGTGCCTTTGAGCGCTGCCGGGTAGCGCTCAAAGGTTAGGCGCCATCGCATGTGATGGCCAGGCGATCAAGCGGATTGCCGCTGGGCAGCAATCCGCAATGGCTGCACGCCGTTGCCTTGGTGCAGGCTACCCGACCCAACTGACGGCGGTTTTGGGAATAACTTCAGACTCGTCGAGCTTGGAGGCAAACATGCTTACTGCCTCGACGGCGTCGCTGGTACCGCTGCGAATCTGCAAAATCACCGAGCCCGCTTGATCGGCCAGGCTAACGCCGCGTTTTGCGCCCTCCTGAGTGGCGTTCATGCTGGCGACTGCATCACGGGTTTCAGAAAGGATCTTGCCGATCATTTCGGCAATCTCAGCTGTCGAGCGGCTGGTACGTCCCGCCAGTTGCCGGACTTCGTCGGCCACAACCGCAAAACCTCGCCCCTGATCGCCGGCGCGCGCCGCTTCAATGGCGGCATTGAGAGCCAGCAGGTTGGTCTGATCAGCGATACCACGAATGGTATTGACGATGGCTGTGATCTGTTCGGAGCGCTCGCCCAGTTGACCGACAAGCCGGGCTGACGCGCCAATATTGTCGGCTATCTGGCGCATTTCCTGGGCGGTTTCCTGAATGACCTGGGCACCCTGCTCGGCAACTTTCTCGGTCTCCGCAGAAATATGGTATGCCCGTGAGGCACCGCGAGAGTCCTCTTCAAAGCGCTCGACACGCTCGGTGATATCACTGGCAAACTTGATGACCTTGGACAATTTACCGTCAGCGTCATACACCGGGTTATAAGTCGCCTCCAGCCAGACTATTCGTCCGTTCTTACCGAGACGTTTGAACTGACCGCTGAAAAACTCACCCGCATTCAACCGACGCCAGAAGTCGCTGTATTCAGTGCTATTGACCAGGTCTGGCTCGCAAAACAGCCGGTGGTGCTTACCCTTGAGGTCGTTCAGGCCGTAACCCATGGTCCGCAGAAAGTTGTCGTTGGCCGAAATAATGTTGCCAGCGAGATCAAACTCAATGACGGCCATTGCCCGATCCAGTGCGGCGAGTTTACCCCGCGTCAGCGCTTCCTGGGTAACTTTTTCAGTCACGTCCAGCGCGTATTTGACGATCCTCAGCACTTGGCCACGTTCGTCGAGCACCGGGTTGTAACTGGCTTCAAGCCAGACATTCTGCCCCGCTGCATTGACTCGCTGGAACGTACCGGAGACGAATTTACCGGCCTGCAGTTGCGACCAGAACTGGCTGTAATCGGCGCTGCGGGTCAACGTCGGGGTACAGAAGTCCCGGTGCGATTTACCGGGTAACTGCTCTGCGCGATAGCCCATTGCGGTAAGAAAATTGTCGTTGGCACGAAGGACTTTGCCGTCCAGACTAAACTCGACAACCGCCATGGAGCGGCCCAGTGCTTCAATCAATCCCTTATAACCCACGACTTCGGCCGTCCTGGCCGCCAGTTCATCTTTAAGCGATTTATTGAACATGGACCTGCCCTCAGTGCTGCCTCAACGTATATATCTTCAACAGGTATCGGCGGACAATCCGGCAACTGGATTACGCTGCTCATAATTATGTTTTGACGTCAATAAACTGAATGTTAACCCGCAAAAAACGACGCAAGCGTCGAATCAAGGTGACCGGCAGGGTTCAAGACCCTGTTCATGTATTCATCTCCAGATGACCTGTTTGTTGTGACGCCTTTTTTCTTTGGCCACGGTCGATGTTACTGAACACCCGCCACTGATGTTTGTCCCAACAGGCCAATGAAGGATTGCTCCACGGAGTTATCGAAATGAATCCTGTGACACCAGACGGTCGCTACTTTTTGGTCAACGGGCAACTGTGGCGCTGCTCCAACCCCAATCTGGATGAAGAAAAGCGACAGCGTCTGGTAACAGACCTGATGGCGGCCCGGCGAGCGGTAAAAGCAGCGAAAGCTTCGGGCGATCCCGAGCAGATGAAGGCAGCGAGATCAGAGGTTCAGATAGCCAAGGTGGCTCTTGGGGAGCGAGGGCCGGTTTGGTGGGAGGATGGTGCGTCAGACTTCAACCGGTACAAGGTCACTAACACGCCATATGAGCAATGGTATCGAGCACTGGACGTCTCTGATTCCTGAACCGGGACGGACTTTTTTTGCGTACAGGCATCCAACCCAGATATAGCCACCGTGCTTCCAGATCACATTCTCTCGGCCAAGGGGTATCTATGACCTTCTACATTTTTCTGCTCGCGTGTTGTGCAGCCGCTGCGACGGGCATCATCTTCAAGCCCGGCGCCTGGTACGAATCGCTGCAAAAACCGGGTTTCACGCCGCCGAACTGGGCGTTTCCAGTAGCGTGGACCACGATCTATTTACTGCTCGCATGGGCCGGTTATCGCTTGACGCTACTCCCCGGCAGCGAGATTGTCCTGGCACTGTGGGCGGCTCAAATTGCACTGAATACGTTGTGGACACCGGTGTTTTTTGGGGCAAATAAAATCCTCGCTGCAATGGTCATCCTTGGCTTGCTCTGGATTGTCGTTGCCACAATGGTGGTCATGGCATTGCAGCTGGATGTCATCACCGGGCTGATTCTGTTTCCCTATCTGGCGTGGCTATCTGTGGCTGCTGCGCTTAACTTCTCCATCCTGCGGCACAACAAATGAGGCAATAAGCGCGATCAAGGCCTGCACGCTATGATGTTGATCGCAATCAAAAGCGTTGACAGCTTTGATTACGGTCGACATCATAATCGCATGAACGCAAGTCACTAAGACTGCGCTCAGCGTGTATGGGATCGAATGGTGCGCACATGATCGTTGAAGCCAAGAATTACCCCACTGAATCGCCAGCGGAGTTCATCCACGCTGCGAATCGGTCGGTGAATGTCGAAGGAACAGCATTTGCCTACCGTGACTTGGGGCCCAGAGACGGGCTGCCGCTCATTCTGTTGAATCACTGGGGGGCTACCCTCGACAACTTCGACCCGCGCATCGTCGATGGGCTGGCTCACACCCGACGGATCATCGTCACGGACTATCGAGGCATCGGCGCTTCTGGTGGATCCGCCCCACTGACCATCAGTGAGATGGCCAATGATGCGATTGCCGTAATACGCGCGCTGGGATTCCAGAAAGTCGACTTATTGGGTTTTTCATTGGGTGGATTCGTCGCACAGGACATCGCGCTTAAAGCCCCTGAGCTAGTGCGAAAACTTATTCTTACGGGTACCGGGCCAGCGGGCGGCATCGGTATCGACAAGGTGTGGTCTGTGTCGTGGCCTTTGATGATCAAAGCGTTGCTGACGTTGCGAGATCCGAAGTATTACCTTTTCTTCACTCCCTCGGCCAATGGCAAGCAAGCCGCGCAGGCTTTTTTAAAACGGCTGAAAGAACGCGAAAAAGACCGTGATAAAGCCGCAAGTCCGTACGCGTTCTTGAGGCAGCTGAAGGCAATCACTGCATGGGGTCGACAGCCGCCTCAGGATCTCAGCCGCATACGAGTTCCGACCCTGATTGCCACCGGCGACAACGACATCATGGTGCCTACTGCGAACTCGACTGATATGTCCCTTCGTATCCCCGGCTCTGAGCTGATTATTTATGAGCACGCCGGGCACGGTGGGATCTTTCAGTACCACGCTGACTTCGTCCCCAAGGCTCGGGCGTTTCTGGATTCCTGATTCAGAACTTCAGAACTTCAGAACCTCAGAACTTCAAAACTTCAGGGGCACCGGCTTCCTCGGCGTAATCAGGCTTTTGAGCAGAACACGAAATGGGACATGAAGAAGTACAAGCAAAGAACTCAGTCGTGGCGCGGCCCCTTGAAGCCTTACCGGTGAAGAGTGTCGAAAACCCCGAAGGTGCGTTCGCAAATATCTCACCCATCGACTTATCTCCACCCGTTACTCCGTCGTCCACCGGTGATCCTGCCAAGACGCAGCGAGCGTTAAGCACAGTGCAGGAAAGGCTTCGGGCGCTGAGTGGACAAGTGAAACGACCGGCTGGAGCTCAAACAAAATCCGGGTCCATCTCCCCTGCAAATCCGGCTGAAATCGTATGGCGCAGTCTGATGCTCGATCCGTAACAAGACACCTTTAGCGCGATCAACGGCCGTATTCATGGACCCGACTACGATAGCGCACTCTGTGGAGACAGAAATGAACTACAAAACGTTCGGCAATACCGGGCTCAGTGTTTCAGAGCTCGCCCTCGGCACCGGGAATTTCGGCACTGGCTGGGGTTACGGAGCGGATCCCGACTCCAGCAAGGCGATATTCAATGCCTACGCTGAAGCCGGTGGTAACTTCATCGATACCGCAGACATTTATCAATTTGGCCAGTCCGAGGAGTTGCTCGGGACGCTACTTGAGGGACGACGCGATGATTTCGTACTCGCCACTAAATTCACCAACAGCGCAGCTGCCAGTCCCAATCGGCTTGCCACAGGCAACAGTCGCCGGGCTTTAGTGACATCGGTAGAAGCCAGTTTGAAGCGCCTCAAAACAGATCGCATCGACATTTACTGGGCACACCACCCGGACGGCGTTACCCCGGTAGAAGAAATCGTCAGAGGCTTCGAGGATCTGGCACGTGCGGGAAAAATCCTTTACGCAGGTCTCTCCAACTTCTCTGCATGGCGACTTTCCCGCGCGGTCACACTTGCTGAACTAACCCACGCACTGCCTATCGCAGCGGCTCAATTTGAGCACAGCCTGGTACATCGTGATCCCGAAGCTGATCTTTTTCAGGCGTCAAAGGCTCTGGGCCTCGGCATAGTCACGTGGTCTCCATTGGGCGGCGGCATGCTGACTGGTAAATATCGGCAGGGTGAGAAAGGTCGGGCCGAAGGTTTTGGTGGAAAAGTATTCCAGGCGGAGAACTCGGCACAGCGCACGCTTATTCTGGATACAGTGCTGGAGATTGCGAGTGAACTCGGCGTCAGTGCTGGCCAGGTTGCTATCGCATGGGCAAGTACCCACGGGGCAGTCCCGATCATAGGACCGCGCTCTGAGCAGCAACTTGCCGACAACCTCGGTGCATTGGCCGTAGACCTTTCATATGACCAGGTGTGCAAGCTGGATGCGGTGAGTCGCCTGGTCCCTTCCGGGCCATCGCGACTGTCGGCTTATGAGCCGAACAAGCTCAACAGCAGGATCATTGCGTAGCGAGTACAGCAATCGCAATCGGCCTGATGCCGGTCAGTCAAGCTGACCGGCATTTTTTATTTCCCCCCATGAGGCAAAACCATTTCTTCCCTCGTGCGACAGAGTCGCTTTGCTCAGTTGGCCGCTCCGGGAAACCGTGGAGGATTGTAGTCCTCACGTTGTTTCACCTTGGCCGACGCGCGCACCTCACTCGGTGTGCGGCGGTAGTACCCAATCAGGCAAGGCTTGTCGATGCGATACACAATCAACTCGCCGGGATCGAGTAAATGGCGACGCAGCACTTGAATACGCTCGAAAACTGCTTTAGACAAGGAGCCCACGGGCCTGCACACTCTGTCGAGACTGCCTCCCGGCAACGAGCACAGCCAAAGGAATTGCGTTTAATGTTTCACCTCATGTTCAGTCTGCCTTGCCTGTACGCCATCATCCGTTTTATCTGGCCAATGCCATGGGCTCTTTCCGCAAGAATTGCAGTGGCACTGCTGTTGATACTTGCCTCGCAATACCATCTCTACAGTCGGCTATCTTCCGGAAGCGTTTTCTCGCCGGAGTTTCCGCGCAGCGTCGTGATGCTTTTTAACTGGGGATTTGGCGCAATCCTGTTGATCGCGGTGTTTCAGATACTGGTCGATCTGGGCACGCTGCTGACAATGCTGGTTAGACGTCAGTGGCTGACCGTCCCGACTGGCCTGCGCTATGGCATTGGTACTGCTGCGCTAGTGCTGTCAGCAATCGGCGTCAATCAGGCAGTCCGCGTGCCGCCGCTCAAAGATATCGACGTTGCAATTCGAAACCTGCCCCCGCAATTTGAGGGTTATCAGATATTGCAGCTCACGGACCTGCATATCAGTCGGCTGTTTGACCAGCCGTGGACACGCGACGTCGTCAGCAAATCAAACGAGCTGGGCGTCAACCTGATCGTGGTAACCGGCGATTTGATCGACGGTTCAGTCAGCGACCGGACGCTGGATATTGATGCCCTGCGCAACCTGCATGCTCCGGACGGGGTGTACGTCATCCCCGGCAACCACGAGTATTTCTTTGATAACGAGGCCTGGATGCAGCACTTTGTCTCGCTGGGCATGATTCCGCTTGCCAACAGCCACACGCTGCTCAAGCGTGACGGCGCGCAGATTGTATTGGCTGGCGTCACCGATGTGACTGCGCCCAAAACCGGCTTCCCCGCGCCAGACCTGCAACAGGCGCTGAAAGGATCACCAAAAGACACACCGATCATTCTGCTGGATCACCAGCCCAGGAATGCTCAGCTCTCAGCCGATCAAGGCGTAGACCTGCAGCTGTCCGGCCATACCCACGGCGGAATGATCCTGGGGCTTGAGCGGGTAATCGCCCTCGCGAATGAAGGCTTCGTGTCCGGTTTTTATCAGGTGGGCGACATGCAGTTGTACGTCAACAACGGCACGGCCCTGTGGCCCGGCTTCGCCCTTCGACTGGGCGTACCGTCAGAGCTGACGCGCATTACTTTGCGACGCGCAAGCGGTTCGGATAAGCCATAGATGACTCGTCGGGGCATTCGCGCCCCGCAGCAGGGGCTGCCCGAAGCCTCGGCAAATAAAGGTAAGCTTCAGGAGCGCATAAAGGCGACGAGTCATGCATGAAGCGCAAGTGCGCGCCCATGCATTTTTGTCCTCGTATAAAAAACAAGAGAGAGAAGTCCTTATGAAAATGAAACAGGCCTGGTTGTCGCTGGCCCTGATCTCCACGCTTTTCGCCTTATCGGCTCAGGCTCAAACTGACAATAAATGGGTATCAGCATGGCTGGGTGCCATTCAGGGGCCCTACCCGGTCGGTAACCCCTCGGCACAGCCGGATCTGAGTCTCGCTTTTCCTACGCCGAATCAAGGCGCGCAGGATCAAACCTTTCGACTGATGGTTCGGCCAGACATCTGGACGGGACAAACACGGATTCGCCTGTCCAACGAACTGGGCACCCGGCCCGTTACGTTTGACGGTGTTTACGTGGGCTTACAGCAAGGTAGCTCGGCAGTCATGCGAGGCACTAACCAGGCCGTCTCTTTTGCGGGTAAGCCCAGCATTGAGATTCCACCGGGTACATCGGCCTGGAGTGATCCCGTCATACTGCCGTTTGCCCAGGCAAAAGACTTGTCACTCCTTCAAGGTCGCAGGCTGGCCGTCAGCTTTCATGTAAAAGGCCAGAGTGGCCCGATGACATGGCATGCCAAGGCACTGAACACTTCTTATGTAAGTCGCCCTGGCGCGGGTTCTGTAGGCCATTCCGAAGCAGAAAACGCCTTCCCTTTCAGCACCACCTCCACCTACTTTCTGGACGCAGTCGACATGATGGCGCCCAAAGATACCAAGGTCGTGGTTGCCTTTGGGGACTCCATCACTGATGGCACCGGTACGACTTTGAACGGCGATGATCGCTGGCCAGATGTACTCGCCAGGAAGTTGCATGCGGTTTATGGAGACAGGGTCTCAGTCGTAAACGCGGGTATTGGTGGCAATCAAATTGCCGGGCCTGCCGCCTATTCGCCGCAAGCACCTTTTGCTGGCGGCCCGTCAGCAAAAATGCGCGTGGAAAGAGATGTTCTGGGCGTCTCTGGTGTAACGACTGTTATCTGGCTGGAAGGCATCAACGACCTCAGCAAGAACGGCAATGCCTCGGTTGAGACGGTCAAGGCTGTGATGACCGAAACGCTGAACAAAATAAGATCGCAGCGACCAGAGATCAGAGTCATTGGCGGGACAGTGATTACCGCCCTTGGCAGCACCAGTGCTGCGCACGGTCATGCTGAACAGAATACAAAACGTGAAGCGCTGAACGCCTTCATCCGCACATCCGGCCTCTTTGACGATGTGATCGACTTTGAAGCCGCCACGCTCGACCCGGCAACCGGTGGCATGCGCGTTGAGTTTGTGCCCGACAGCACCGTGGGCGGACCTGGCGATAAACTACATCCGAACAGAGCGGGCTATCAGGCAATGGCTGAGAAGATAGACATTTCACAGCTGTTCAAGGCCGAGCCCAAATAAGGACCGGACAGTAGCGGCTCCTTGGTTGAGCCGCTACTTCTGCGAAAAATCTCCGCTGTTCAACAACTCAACGTCGCCGCATTTTCAAAGCTTGAACTTGCCCACCAGCGTATTGAACGAGATCGCCAGACGAGACAACTCCTGACTCGACGCATTGGTCTGGTTCGCACCTGCTGATGTTTGAGTCGACAAGTCCTGAATGTTCACCAGGTTGCGATCAACCTCACGTGCAACCTGCGCCTGCTCCTCTGCTGCGCTGGCGATGACCAGATTGCGTTCGTTGATCTGGCTGACACCCGCGCTGATTCGTTCCAGGGCCAGGCCAGCTTCGGTTGCCAGCGACTGCGTGCTTTGAGCCATCGACTGGCTTTTGCCCATCGACTGCACGGCTTCATCAGCACCGGCGCGTACGACCTTGATCATCGCTTCGATTTCGCCAGTGGAGGCTTGAGTACGGTGGGCCAACGCCCGGACTTCATCCGCTACAACGGCGAAGCCTCGACCCTGCTCACCAGCACGGGCAGCTTCGATGGCGGCGTTGAGAGCCAGCAGGTTGGTTTGCTCGGCAATACCGCGGATCACGTCGAGCACTTTGGTGATGTCTCGAATCTGACCCGCCAGGGTTTCAACACGCTGCGTGGAGTCATTGATGTCCACTGCCATGGTGTTCATGGCCGTCACTGCCTGCTGCACTTGATGTTGACCCTTGATGGCATCTTCGGCGGTCTGGCTTGATACTTCAGAAGTGCTGGCTGCGTTACGGGCAACCTCCTCTACCGCTGCGGTCATCTGGTTGACTGCCGTAGCGGCCTGCTGAATCTCATCATTTTGACGAACCAGACCCTGGGTGCTGTCTTCAGTAACTGCCGTCAGTTCTTCAGCGGCCGAAGCCAACTGATCAGAGGCATCGGCGATTTGTTGCACGGTGCCTTTGAGGTCTTTCTGCATGTTGGACAGCGCTTTGAGCAGTTGCCCGGTTTCATCCTGGCTACCTGCTGCTATCTCTTTGCTCAGGTCACCCTGGGCAATTCGGGTTGCGCTTTCTACAGACAGGTAAAGCGGTTTGGTGATCATGCGTGTCACCCACAAGCCCAGAATCACTGCGGCACCGGCAGCAATAAGCGCCCCGATGATCAGCGCCCATGTCACCCGATGGTTGGCTTCGTCACCTGAGGTCGCAACATCCGCTGCCTGGCGGGCATTGGACTCGATCATGATTTTGACTTCGCCAATGGTCTTGCGATACGCAGGGTTCGCCGTGCTATCGGCCAGCTTGGCTGCCTGATCCAGATCACCCGTTTTAAGCAGCGCAAAAACATTTTCAGCAGCAGCGACATACGCAGCCCAATCGCGCTCGAACTCGTCGCCAGCAGCACGCTCATCAGCTTCGAGCGGCGTAGCCCGATAGATTTTAAAGTCTTGCTCGGCCTGGGCCTGATTGTCCCTGAAGGACAAGACCACCGTGTTCACCTCTTCAGGCGTCGCCTTGCGGAACGCCAGGTTAATGGCTTTGAACATGTCCCGGTTGGTGGCAATTGCGTTTGCCTTGACTGAGTCGGTTTTCTGGATCGACACCAGGTTGTTGCTCACGGTGCCCTGCAACTGGCCATAGATCGTTGAGATCCCGCTGTAACCCAGCGCCGCAACGCCGACAGTAATGACGGCACAAAGACCAAAAGCAGAGAGCAGTTTTGATTTGAGCTTCAGATTCAGGAACTGGGACATGGGAAGCACTCGGGTCTGGAATTGTTAGAGTCGAGAGCTAAACGGACCAACGCCCTCTCTAGCCGCGTTATCGACTGAGAGTGAACAAACTTTATTGCCCTTGTAACACTAAGTTACAGCGCCAGTTCCTTGATACACGTCGTGGGCGCAGCATACGACTGTGTAGGAGCGCACGAGCACCGCGAGGCCGCGATAGCGATGTATCAGACAAAACACCATCGCGGCCTCGCGGTGCTCGTGCGCTCCTACAGGTTTTTTACTTGCTGCGCGACAACGTTGTGTCATGGTCGCGAGGCAATTTCGTCCAGATGCTGAAGCAGGTCTTGAGGGTCTTCATACACCCTCAACGCGCCCGCCCGCTCTAGCTCACCGATGTCATAACCGCCCGACAACATCCCGATGCCGGTTGCCTTGCAGCGTCGGGCGGCAAGCATGTCCCAGATCGCATCGCCGACCACCAGGCACTCATCAATAGCCACGTCCATCTTGCGCGCAGCGGCGAGGAATAAATCCGGATCAGGTTTGCCGTACTGCACGTCGTCGCGGGTGATGATGTCGATGTCATTGATGTCCAGCTTCAGCGCTTTCAAATTGATGGTTGCTGTATCCATTCCGCCGCTTGTCGCAATACACCACTTGAGGTTGTCTTCGCTGAGCGCATGAAGCAGTTCAATAGCACCAGGCAAAGCAATGATCTGCCCCTGTAGCCGTTTGTAAGCCTGCGCATGTTTATCGCTGAGGCGTTGCGCTTGTTCGTCCGTGATCTTCAGTCCGGTTTCTCGCGACAGCGACTTGAGCATAAGCCCGCCACTCATGCCGATTTTCCTGTGGATGCGCCACATGGCGAGAAGAATATTTTCTGAGTCCAGCGCTTCTTTCCACGCTGCAACGTTTTGGTAGACGCTGTCGGTAAGTGTGCCATCAAGATCAAAGATGAATGAAGTCTGGGGACGCATCAGGCGGTTCCTTTAATGAAGTCAGGTTGGGTGCCCATGTTCGAGTGCCTGACAATCTGTGCGTTCGGTATTTCGTCTCACGCCTTCGTTTGTTCGCACCTCAAGGCAACAAACCCCAAAAAACTATAAATAAGTTGTACAAGAAGCTACATTGGTACAGGTTTTTTTGATCCATTGCCGTAGATGACGAGGATAGCGTTGTGGATAGAGGGATCGGATGAGTAAGGCCCGCCGACTGTGTCTGATTCTGGGCGATCAGTTATCTTTTGATCTTGCCTCGTTAACCGGGCTGGATGCCGAGCGTGATGCAGTCTTGATGGTCGAGGTCATGGAGGAAGCCAGCCACGGCCCTCATCACCCGCAAAAAATCACGTTGATTTTCAGTGCCATGCGGCACTTTGCCGAGGCTTTGAAAGCACGCGGTATTTGTGTGCACTACGTCAGGCTCAACGACCCGCAGAACAGCGGCTCAGTACCTGGCGAGTTGCATCGTTGGCACTCGTTGTTGCAGCCAGAAACGTTGCAACTGACCGAGACCGGTGACTGGCGTCTGGAGCAATCGATCAAGCAGTGCGGCTTACCGATTCTGTGGCACAGCGACAAGCGTTTTCTCTGCAGTCGCGCCGAGTTTTCTGACTGGGCTCAAGGTAAAAAACAGCTGCGGATGGAATTCTTCTACCGCGAAATGCGCCGCAAAAGCCGGTTGTTGCTCAATGGCGACGGCACACCGGTCGGGGGTGCCTGGAACTTCGATGCAGAAAACCGCAAGGCGCTGCCCAAGAACGTTCGTACCCCCTACCCGGCTCGTTTCTCTACCGACGCAATCACTCAGGAAGTGATCACGCTGGTTCGGGAAAGGTTCTCCAGTCACTACGGTGCTTTGGATAAGTTTGATTACCCGGTGACTCATGCCGAGGCCCAGTCTCTCTGGGAGTACTTTCTGGACTATGGCTTGGCAGGCTTTGGCGATTATCAGGATGCGATGGCCATCGACGAACCGTTTCTTTTCCATGCGCGCATCAGTGCGGCGCTGAACATTGGTCTGTTGGATCTGCGCCAGTTGTGCAGCGATGTGGAGTCGGCGTATTGGTCAGGCAGGATTGCGCTGAATGCCGCAGAGGGCTTCATTCGTCAACTGATCGGCTGGCGCGAGTATGTCCGTGGCGTGTACTGGTTGAAGATGCCGGATTACGCCAGCGGTAATGCGTTCGGCAACAGCAGACCGCTGCCGGAGTTTTACTGGACCGGCAAAACCAGAATGAACTGCATGCGCCAGGCCATTGGTCAAAGCCTGGAATATGCCTATGCCCACCACATTCAACGGCTGATGGTAACGGGCAATTTTGCGCTGCTGGCAGGCATAGCACCGCCGCAGATATGCGAATGGTATCTGGCGATTTATATGGATGCGTTCGACTGGGTCGAATTGCCCAACACGCTGGGCATGGTCATGCACGCCGATGGCGGCTATCTCGGCTCAAAGCCTTATTGCGCCAGCGGTCAGTACATCAAGCGCATGTCCAATTACTGTGGTGATTGTGCTTACAAAGTGACCGAAAGCACCGCCGACAATGCGTGCCCGTTCAACGCTCTGTATTGGCATTTCCTGATGCGCCACGATGATGTTTTGCGCAGTAATCAGCGCATGGGCATGATTTATAAAAATCTCGACCGCATGGACGAATCCAAACAGGAAGCACTCTGGCAACGGGGTGAGATGTTGCTCGCCAAACTGGATGCGGGGGAGTTGATTTGACACGGCTTTTTTGTCCGGGCGACTTCACAGCGGCTCATGGAATTCACGCGTTTCTTCTGTAGGCGTGAGCTTGCTCGCGCTAGCGGTAGAACTGTTGAGAAATTATCGTCTGACCAGGCGCTATCGCGAGCAAGCTCACTCCTACAGGGCCTAAGTTTCACTGCTCGACGGGCGCACTTCTACAGAAGTACATTTCAATGCCAAGAATTGGGTTTTTCATGCGAGCAATGCGTTGAAGAAAAGTGAGCTACCAGTAAAAACCTGCGTTGTCTGTGGCTTGCCCTTTACCTGGCGCAAGAAGTGGGCTCGCTGCTGGGATGAGGTTCGCTACTGTTCGGAGCGTTGCCGGCGGCACAAGCACGCCGCTCACTGATATCGCGTCCATGTCCGAAAGCGTCCTGCATACGACCGAGCGTTGTCTGTTCCCATGCTTGTCTGGCCCATACCATGTCCTCTGCCGTTCACATACTACAGAAGCCAAGAGGACAGACCATGAGCAACAGAGCCCTGATTGTCATTGATGTACAATATTCCTTTCGCCACTCCGCCTATTGGTCCGAAACCGACCTGCCGGGCTACCTGAAAAATCAACAGGTGTTGATTGACGGCTGTGTCCAGCAAGGCATCCCCGTGGTACAAGTCTTCCACGTTGAGGAGCAGGGACACTTTTCCCTGGCTTCGGGCCATGTGAAAACCCTGGACGAGGTATCAATCAACCCTGACGTGATCATTCACAAACGTCAGCACAGCGCTTTCGCAGGCACCCCACTGGCCAGTTGGCTGAGGGAGAGAAACATCAATTCCTTGATCATCAGCGGCATCCGCACCGAACAGTGCTGTGAAACCACTACGCGGCACGCTTCAGACAGTGGCTTCAACGTGGACTTCGTCAGCGAGGCGACTTTGACGTTCCCCATGACTCACTCACGCACTGGCCGCACTTATAGTCCGGCGGATATTCGTGAGCGTACCGAATTGGTGCTGGAAGATCGCTTTGCCCGGATTACCACCGTCGCTCAGGCACTGGCAGGTTAAACGATGATCGTCCCGGTGTTGTTTGTACTGCTACCCAATGTGCTGATGCTTGATCTCGCAGGCCCGGCGGAAGTACTGCGCCTGGCCTCGCAACTTGAAGGCCCGAACGGGCCGGATTTTGATTTGCAGTACGTCAGCCCGGTGCCTTCGCTGCAGTCATCAATCGGTCTGCCACTCGCAGGTCTTGCGCCTTTGCCGGAGACCCTGGCGCCGGGCACGATGGTCGTGCTGGTGGGTTCTACAACGAACCTGTCCCCTGCTGGCCTACTGGAATTCGAGTCCGCCAGCGCCGCGGTCACTGGCTGGCTTCGTCGGGTATTCGAGCCGTCAGGGGAGCGACTGGTGTGCATTTGCGCCGGGGCGTTAAGTGCCGCAAGAGCGGGTTTGCTGGACGGCCGACAATGCACCACCCACCATTCCCTTTGCGCGACGTTGCATGCTCTCGCGCCAACGGCACGAGTCCTGGAAAACCGGCTGTATGTGACTGACGGTCAAATCAGTTGCAGTGCTGGCGTCACGGCGGGCATAGACCTGATGCTGCATCTGCTCGCCGAACTGGCAGGACCACAAATGGCCTGCGCGGTGGCTCGGGACATGGTCGTGTACATGCGGCGTGGCGGGGCAGACCCACAACTGTCGTCCTGGGTCAGCGGCCGCAACCACTTGCATCCTGCACTGCATCGGGTGCAGGACGCACTTACCGCAGCACCGTGCGATGACTGGACCGTGACTCGCATGGCAAGCCTGGCCTGTACCAGTAGCCGACATCTGGCGCGTCTGTTCCATGAGCATGCGGGTGTCAGCCCGCTCGACTACTTACACCGGCTACGGGTGAGCGTCGCCCGCGAACTGTTGGCCCAATCAAACCTTGATATGGAAGCCATCGCTGAACGCGCAGGTTTCGGCTCGGCCAGGCACCTACGCCGTATCTGGGGCAAGTACGAATCCGCTCCGCCATCGGAAAGCCGCTGCGTTTAGGCACACGCTCCTGAGTCAGTTGCAAGACGAATACAAAGGGGTGATTGATGTATTTATGAACCTCACTCAGCAGTCCTTGCGGATTTATCAGTCTAGTGCGCGCGACACATGGCTCTTATATTGATGCCGGATGCATCAGCAGGCGCTTGAGTAGGCGCGATATCGCTTTCCTCTTCCCGTCATGGTGGTGTTACGGCGCAGTACTGGTATGGAGAGGATATGGGCTGAACGAGCGCCCAAACCAGAGCGTTTCAATACCCCTGTAGGAGCTGCCGAAGGATGCGATGGCGGTGTATCAGGCATAACTGATCGCAGCCTTCGGCAGCTCCTACAGAATATGCATTTCAGGCTCCTAAGCAGGGATGCTTTTGCAGCGCAACGGCCTAGCGGATCTCATTGACGTACATGAAGTGCTCAGTGCTCGCGCGCTGGTGGGTCATCATCACCGGCGTGGCCGCCTGATCGAATGACACAGCATCAATGATCATCAGCGCATGGGGCGCAGTCAGTTCAAGCAGACGGCAATCTTCTTCATTGGCCAGGCCAGCGGTCAGTTGCTCGCGCACGGCGGCAACTCGCAGACCGTACTGTTCCAGCAGATAGCGATAGAGCAACTCTGGCAGCTCATCCGGGCCCGGGAAATCCGGTACTTTGCTGGCCACAATCGTGAACTGCTCGTGCATGGCGGCCACACCGTCGATGCTGCGCAGACGGTGCAATCTATACACCGGGCTGCCTGCTTCGATCAGGAGCTTTTCAGCATCCTGCGCACTCGCTTCGCCTAACTGATAATCGAGCAATACGGTGCGCGACTTGAGCAGTGCCCCTTCCTTGTTGTGCAAACGAAAGTACTGAAAGAAATAGCGCAGGTTGTGCAGTGGCGCCCAGCCAGTCACCACGGTGCCTGTCTTGCGACGGCGCATCAGCATCCCTTCGGACACCAGTTCGGCCAGTGCGCGGCGGATGGTGCCGACTGACACGCCAAAATCAGCGGCCAGCGCGTTTTCGCTGGGTATCACCGTGCCGCTGGTCCACTCACCGAGCAGAATCGCCTCGGATATCTGCCTTTTGACCACTTCATAAAGAGGCGCACTGTCGTTTTCGCTCAGCCGCGAAAAATTCCCGGATGCGGGCGGCGAATTGCTATCTGTCATCTTTTTTCCTTGACGGGCCGTGCGTGGATACTTAACTATAAACTATATAGAAATACATCGAGAGCAAAAATGACGACGAATGCAGCGCTGAAACAGGCACTCCAGTCGATCGAAGCGGATCATGATTCGCTCATCAGCGATCTGCAACGAATGATCGCCGTGGACACCTGTTTTCCTCCGGGAGCAGGCTATGGTGCCTTTGCCGACCTGATGGAAGAATTAGTCACGCCACTGGCCATGAACGCCCGGCGCGTCACGGTGCCCGAGGCGCTGTGGCAGACCCGCAGTGGCGAAGCCTACGGCGAGCGCGTCAATCTTGTCGCTCGCCAGGCAGGTGATCAGGAGGTGTGCAGCCTGTATTTCCACGTCGACACGGTACCGCCCGGCGACGGCTGGACCCAGCCGCCGCTGCAGTTGACCGAGGTTGACGGCAAGCTCATCGGACGCGGCACTGCTGACATGAAAGGCAGTGTCGCCTCTACCCTCGCCGCCTTACGCGCCGCGCAGCGTTTCAATTTGCCGTTGCGCTACTGCCCCTCGCTGCTGCTGTGCACTGATGAAGAAGGCGGTTTGTACCCCGGCATTCGTTATCTGGCTGAACAGCAGCTGGTCGAAGGCCATATCCTCAGCTTCAACGGCGGCGCGGCACCGCGGATCTGGGCGGGCTGTTTCGGCAGTGTCGATGTGAAGATCACCGTCAAAGGACGTTCTTCTCATTCGGGTGAGCCGGTCAACGCGATCAATGCCATCGAGCAGAGCCTGCCGCTGCTGAATGCGTTGCACAGTCTTAAGCAGCAGGTGCAACAGCGGGCCTGGCCGATGCCCGCGCCACCGCACTACAACGGCGCTCCGCTGATTTCACGCATGACGCTGGCCGCTGCGCACGGTGGCAGCAAGGGATCAACCGTCCCGGCGCAATTCGAGATTCTGATCAATCGCCGCTATGCGCCGCAGGAGCCATTCGAGCAGGTCATGGCGGAACTGCAGCAATGCATTGAAACGGCCATGGCCGATAGCGAAGCATTGTCCGTTGAACACGAAATCATCGGTCATCTGGCGCCGGTCGCAGACCCTACAGGCCCGCACTGGCCACGCTGGCAGGCGGCACTTGGGGTTGGCTTTGGCTTCACTGAAGCACAATTCCAGTGCTATGGCTCGTCGAGCAGTTCGGACATGGGCTGGGTACAGCAAGCCGGCATTCAGGAGATTCTCCTGGGTGGGCTGATCCGTCCGGAAAGCCGGATCCATGCCGCTGACGAATACACCACGCGCGGCGATCTGGTCGCATTGGCGCAATCGATTCTGGCTTATCTGGCAGCGGACTTTACCCCGCCAGCTCAGCCCGACTGAACACTGTAAGCCCCGAAGACCGGCATCAAGACTGGTTATCGGCTTTGTTTTACCTGGCTGCCCTACGCCCACTCATTGCTAAGTGAAGTATCGCCATGACCACAGTTTTCAGGCTCAACCGCCGTCGTTTCCTGACCACCTCAGCCATCGTCACCGGCGCAGCGATGTTGCCGTTCTCCAGCACGCTATGGGCTGCAGCCGCTGCACGCAAAGGCGGCACCTTGCGGATCAGCGTCGATCAGGCAGTTGGCATGCTCAATCCGCTGCTGGCGCGGGTCAATCCTGAGTACTTGCTCAGCGAGTTGCTCTACAACGGGCTGACGCGCCTGAGCCAGGACATGCAGGCAGAACCCGATCTGGCTCAATCCTGGAGCCATAACGGTACCCTCACGGAGTGGACGTTCACGCTGCGCAGCAATGTGCTCTTCCATGACGGCAGTACTTGCACGGCCAAGGACGTCGCCGCCAGCCTGCAGGCAATCCTTGATCCGAAGACTGCCTCACCCGGCCTGCGCAACATCGGCCCGATCCAGAGCGTAGAGGCGCTGGATGATTTGCGCGTCAAACTGACCACCAGTGCACCGTATGCCGACCTGCCGGTGAGCCTGGCTTATCCGGACGCCAAAATCGTCCCGGCCGCCATCGTCCAAGGCGACCTGAGCCGCCTTTCCCGCGAAGCCGTCGGCACCGGTCCTTTCAAGTTGGTGTCGTTCGAGCCTGAACGCATGGTGGTCGTTGCCCGCAACGAGCGTTTCTACGACCCGCAGCGTCCGCATCTGGACCGCGTTGAAATCCGTGTGTACCCAGACCCGTCTTCAGAAAGCTCGGCGCTGATGTCCGGCGACATCGACCTCATGCTTTCCGCTCAAGCCACTGAGTTCAGTCGTCTCAGTGAAGCCAGCGGGGTCAAAGGCCTGCGCGTCGCCTCCGGTCAATTCCTGAACATCAACATGGCCTGCGATCAACCGCCGTTCAATGACGTTCGCGTTCGGCAGGCATTGTCCCTGTGTGTTGACCGCGCAGCGCTGGTGGATTTCGTTGCTGAAGGCTTCGGTACGCCCGGCAACGACACCCCGCTCAATGCCGCGTACCGCTACCACAGCGACATCGCCTTGCGCGAAGCCAACATCGAGCAGGCAAAGAAACTGCTGGCCGATGCCGGTTATCCCAACGGGCTGGACATCACACTGGTTGCCTCGGACAAACCGTCCACACGCACGCAACTCGGCATCGCGGTGCGTGAAATGGCCAAGCCTGCCGGTTTCAACATCAACGTTGCGACCATGGCCAACAGCACCTATCTGGATCAGGTCTGGAAGAAGGGCAACTTCTACGTTGGCTTCTACAACATGCAGCCCTCCGCCGACGCAGTGTTCTCGCTGCTGTACACGTCGAACGCCGCCTGGAACGAAACCCGCTGGAACAACGCCGAGTTCGATACGGCTGTTGCCGCCGCGCGTGGCACTGACGACCCGGTCAAACGCGCCGCCCTGTACGCCACCGCGCAAAAACTCATGCACGAACAAGTGCCGTCACTGATCCCGACTTTCTTCGATGTACTGGCCGCACAGCGCAACTATGTTCAGGGCTATCAACTGCACCCACGCGGCGCGGTATTCCGTCTTGATCAGGCATGGCTGGACGACAGCGCGCCAAAGCGTGGATGAACCGAGGATAAACCTGTGACTGCTGCTTATCTGACCAAACGCTTGCTTTTGGTCGTGTACACCCTGCTGATCGTTTCACTGCTGGTCTTTGCCATAACCCAGTTGCTGCCCGCCGATGCCGCGGTGACGCTGCTGGGCCAGAGCGCCACGCCTGAAGCCCTCGCCGCCCTGCGGACAAAACTCGGGCTTGATCAACCTGCCTGGCTGCAATTCAGTCACTGGCTGATGGCTGTGTTGCAAGGGGATCTCGGCGTGTCGATGCGCAATGGCCAGCCGGTGCTGGGTTCACTGCTTGATGCGCTCGGCCGCTCGCTGCTGTTGGCGGCCTGCTCGTTGCTGCTGATGCTGGCAGTGGCGATTCCATTGGGGATCATTGCCGCGGTGAAGCGTGGCCGTCCGGTCGATCTGATCATCGGCGTGCTCTCTTATATAGGCGTGTCATTGCCGGAGTTCGTCACCGCCACGCTACTGATCCTGCTCTTTGCCGATGTCTGGCAATGGCTACCAGCGACCGGTTATGTGCCCCTTGGCGACAACTTCGTCGAAGGCATCCGCCACTTGGTTCTGCCGACGCTGACGGTATCGATGATCATGGTCGCCCATGTCTCGCGCATGGTGCGCTCGGAAATGGTTGATGTACTGGAAACCGACTATATCCGCGCTGCCCGCCTTAAAGGCCTGACACGGCAGAGGGTATTGCTGCGTCACGCGCTGCGCAACGGCTTGCTGCCAACCATCACCATCGTCGCTCTGGACGTGGGTTACCTGCTGGGCGGCATCGTCGTGGTCGAGGAGATTTTCAACATCCCGGGGATCGGCCGCGAACTGCTGGTGGCTGTCGCTGCCCGCGACTTGCCGGCGATTCAGGGCGGTGTGCTGATCCTTGCTGCTACCTATTGCGTGGTCAACTTTGTGGCTGACCTGACCTATGCCTATCTCGACCGGCGAATTCAATATGCGTAATGTTTTTTACCGGCTGCTGGCAACGCCTCAGGGCTTGCTGGGCAGTCTTATCCTGCTGCTCGCTGTGGTGCTGGTGGTTGCCGGGCCAGCCCTGGCGCCATTCGACCCGGAAGCCATTTCGATTCTTGCCCGCTACAAGGCACCGAGCCTGGTACATTGGCTGGGCACCGACCAGATGGGCCGTGACATCCTCAGCCGCGTGCTGATCGGCGCGCGAGCGACAATTTCGTTATCGGTCTTCGCGACCGTCATGGCGATGCTCATCGGCGCATTGCTCGGCACCGTCAGCGGTTATCTCGGCGGACGCATCGACGAAGCGCTGATGCGAACGCTGGATGCGGTGATGTCGATCCCTACCCTGCTGTTTGCGTTGTTGATTGTCAGCACGCTGGGCAGAAGCGATTTCAACGCGGTACTGGCGATCACCATTGCTTTCGTACCCGGCATGGCACGGATCGCCCGCAGCGTCGCCCTCGCCGCTCGCCGTCAGGACTATGTGAATGCCGCCATTGCCCGGGGCGAATCCACCGCCTACATCGTCGTGCGGGAAATGCTGCCCAATATCGTGGCGCCGATCATCGTGGAGGCGACCATTCGCGTGGCCTTCGCCATCATGCTGTTCGCGACGCTAAGTTTTCTGGGCCTTGGCGCGCAGCCACCGCAACCCGAATGGGGCTTGATGGTGGCTGAAGCGCGACGCTATTTCTTTCAGGCACCGTGGATGATGCTGATGCCCGGTCTGGCCATCGCCATCATTGCGATCGGTTTCAACTTACTGGGTGATGGCTTGCGCGATGCCCTTAATCCTAAGGGGCAGCGCTCATGAGTACAGTCTTGCAAGTGGCTGACTACAGCCTCGACTATCAATTGCCTACGGGCGCTCTGCACGTGTTGCAGAACATCGACTTCAGCGTTGCTGCGGGCGAAGTTGTTGGTCTGGTCGGTGAGTCCGGCTCGGGCAAAACCACATTGGGCTGGGCAATCATGCGTTACCTGGCAGGCAACGCCCGGGAGATTGGCGGCAGCATCAGCCTGCAGGGCGAGAACCTGCTGCAAATGCCCCAGCGCCAAGTGGAAACACTGCGTGGCGGGCGGCTGGGGATGATCTTTCAAGACCCTAGCGCCTCTCTTAACCCGACCCTCAGCCTTGGCGAGCAGGTCGTGGAAGTGCTGACCCGCCACCGCAACCTCGGTTACCGCGAAGCCTGGGCCTTGGGCGAGCAATTGCTGGCCGACGTCGACCTCAAAGACCCGGCCGCCATGATGAAGCGCTTTCCCCATGAAGCCTCGGGCGGTGAAAAACAGCGCGTGCTGATTGCCACTGCCTTCGCGTGTCGCCCGCAATGCCTGATTTTTGATGAGCCGACCACTGCACTCGACGTGATCAGCTCGGCGCAAATCCTGCAATTGTTCCGCCGTCTGCGCGAAGAAACCGGGGTTGCTTCTTTATATATCTCCCATGATCTGGCGCTGGTATCACGTGTCGCGGACCGGGTTTGCGTGCTCAACCAAGGGCGCATTGTCGAGCAGGCACGCGGCGGGCGTATTTTCAGTGCGCCGGGTGATCCTTACACGCAACGTTTGGTCGCGGCCGTTCCAGCCGCCGACAAACGTCTGCTGGACGAACAAAAAGCCACGGGGGCACCGCTGCTGCAAGTCAGCGACCTCAACGTCCGTTATGGTCGGCCCGGCATGCTCGACAGTCTGTTGCAGCGCAAATCCGTGACCTCCATGGGCGCTCGCGACATGAACCTGAGCATGGCGCGTGGTGAGATCCTCGGCATCATTGGCGAATCAGGCTCGGGCAAATCAACCCTGGCCAAGGCCCTGACCGGCCTGACCCCGTTCACGGGGGCCGTGTATTTCGACGGCACGCCGATCGCCGGGCCTGCACAAATGGATCGCGATTACCGGCGCAAGGTACAGATTATCTTCCAGCACCCGGATGCGTCCCTCAACCCAAGGCAAACGATCGGCCAGATTCTCTCCCGACCACTGCGTCTGTATGGCTTGAACGCCGGCGAAACCGAGACGGACGCCATCGCCCGTCTGCTCCGCGAAGTGCGCTTGCCTGAAGACTTTGCCAGCCGCTATCCCCACGAGTTGTCGGGTGGACAAAAGCAGCGTGTGGCCATTGCACGTGCCTTCGCCGCCCGCCCGGAACTGGTCATCTGCGATGAAATCACCGCCGCACTGGACGTTTCGGTGCAAGCAACGGTTATCGAACTGCTGCTGGAGCTGCGACGCCAGCACGGCACTGCGTACCTCTTCATCACTCATGACCTGAACCTGATCCGGCAAATCGCCCACCGTATCGCGGTGATGTACCGCGGCGATTTGCTGGAAATTCTGCCCGCCGTAGACATGGCCGCACAGGCAACTCACCCCTATACCCGCGCCCTGCTCGATGCAGTGCCGCAGCCTTTGAATGAATTGGAGCCCCTGCATGACGCCTGAAGCGCTACTCGAACGCATTGACAAGGCGTACTGCCTGGATTTTCTGGCGCGCATGGTGCAGCACAAAAGCTACAGCGCCACCCCCGAAGAAAGGCAATTGGCTGAGTACATGGCGGGACAGATGCAGGCGCTGGGTCTGGATTCGCAATTGATGCCAGTTCCAGGCGAACGCCTGAACGCTATCGGTACGCTCAAGGGTCAGGGCGGCGGCCACAGCCTGTTGTTCAACGGCCACCTGGACACCAACCCGGTGACCGAGGGCTGGACCGTGGATCCGTGGGCCGGAAAGATTGATGACGAGTTCATTTATGGCATCGGCGTCTCCAATATGAAAGCGGGCGACGCTGCCTACTTCTGTGCGCTGAAAACCTTGATCGACGCTGGTATCAAGCTCAAGGGTGATGTCATCCTGACGTACGTGGTGGGTGAGTTGCAGGGCGGCATCGGCACCATCGCGGCCATCGAGCAAGGCGTGAAGGCAGACTATTTCATCAACTCTGAACCCACTGACTTGCAGGCCGTCACCCTGCATGTGGGCTCGTTGATGTTCGTGATTGAACTGACGGGCGATACCCGTCACCTGTCCAAACGTGAAGAAGCCGTAGACGTGATTACCGCTGCGGTGCAATTGATCCCGCAGATCAACGGCATCACCTTCAGCGGTGCCCGCTCGCCGGAACATGAAAAGGTTAACCGCGGGCACATCGGCGTAGTGCGCGGCGCGCTGGGCCGCGACCTGGAAGAATGGCGTCCGCCGCAAGTCGCGGACTTTCTGCGCTTGCGCGGTTCGGCTCGCTACACCCCTGGCCAGACAGTGGAGTCGGTGCTGGCAGACATACAGCGCCTGCTCGATCAGCTCTGCGAACAATTCCCGGGGCTGCAGGCAACCTTGATCAACGACAGCGACAACCAGCCGTTGATGCCGCCCTTCGAAGTGTCCCACGACTCGCTGATCGTCAAGGCAGTCAACGCGGCTTATCTGCAGGTCCGTGGCGAGCCTCAGCCAACCGGGATCATCACCCCGCCCGCCTATTTCGGCACCGACGCTGCGCACTTTTACCAGCGCCTGGGCATGCAAGGCGTGGTCTGCGGCCCCGGCGGCAAGTTCAACACCATGCCGGATGAACGCGTGCACAAAGTCGACTATCTGGACATGGTGCGCGTCTACATCCTGGCCATCCTCAGTGTGTGTGAGGTTGCCGAATAATATTTAACGCACAACAGGCATTCATAAGTAAAAGGCAAGGACGCCCACAATAAAAACAGCGTTTTTCAACTTCGCATCTGCTGATTATTTTGATAAGGGTTTAAACCATGCGGTCAGCTTTCATGCTTGGCAGTGCAACGCTGTGCGCGGCTATCTCCGGCGCGGCGTTGGGGGATGATGTTCTCGGCAATCCGTTTTTCAAAGACAGCACCACACAAATCGTGGCGCGAAACTTCTACTTCAATCGTGACTTCCGCAATGCAGCGTCCAACGCGCAAAGCTATCGCGAGGAGTGGGCACAAGGTTTCATCGGTACGTTCACCTCGGGCTTCACGCCCGGGACTGTAGGCTTTGGTGTCGATGCGATTGGCCTTTACGGCATGAAGCTCGACAGCAGCTCGGACCGAATCGGCAGCGGCTTGCTGCCGAGCAGTGGCAACCATGTAGCGGGCGTCGACCACGCGGCAGACGACTACTCTCGGGCCGCAGGCGCAGTGAAGGTGAAAATTTCAAAGACCGTGCTGAAATACGGCCAGCAAACGCTGAACTTGCCGGTCTATTCCACCGGTGACAGTCGCTTGCTGCCGGAGACAACCGAAGGTTTCTATTTGAGCAGTAAGGAAATCGACAACCTGCGAGTTGATGTTGCGCACCTGACTTCATTGAGCGCCTACAGTCAGAGTGCTCACAACGCGAGTGGCATGACCAAGGCCGATGTAGTGGGCGCTACTTACAACTTCACGCCGAATCTGACCGGTGCTATTTACGCATCGGATGTTGAAGACTTGTGGAAGAAGAAGTATCTGGGCCTGAGTTGGGTTAAACCGATCGACTCCAGACAAGCCTTCACTGCTGATTTTCGCTTCTACAACCAGAAAAGTACCGGTGCGGAAAATGGCGGAGATATCGACAGCAACTCTTTCAGCATCAAGGGCGCTTATGCTTATGGCCCACATAAGGTAACGCTCGCCTATCAAGCGATCACCGGCAAGAACGGCTATGTGTTTTACACCGACGGCGGCAACACCGACTACATGGCCAACTACGTGCAATACGCCGAGTTCACCCGCGAAGATGAACGCTCATGGCAAGCACGCTACGACTTCAACTTCGCGGCCTTGGGTGTGCCCGGGTTAGAGGTTTTTGCCCGCTACATCAGCGGTGACAACATCAGCCTGGCCAGCGGTTCGCGTAATCAGAACGAATGGGAGCGCGACCTGGAAGCGTCCTACGTGATTCAGAGCGGTCCGTTGAAAGACCTTTCGTTCCGGGTACGTCAGGCGACCTATCGCAACTCGTTCAGTGGTGACGTCGATGACGTGAGGTTCATCACCCAGTATCCGATCAATCTTTGATGGGTAACGCTGGTTAACGGTAGGAGCCAACTTGTTGGCGAGGCGATAGTTCTGAGTTAACAGGCTCACTGTCTCGCCAACAACCTGGCTCCTACCGGCCGGATTTCGAGTGCAGCGGCGTCACGATCTGCGAATGATTTTGATCGAATGCGTCAGGGTCGGTTTGCGTGTCACGCTAATGGCTCGGCGGGTTACGGTATCGATGGTGATGTTCCAGTAACCACTGCTTGGCACAGTGATTTTGGCTGGAAAGGTATCGAAAGCACCGCCGTGATAAGTGTGGCGGCCACCGTTTTTGAAGCTGCGAAAGCTCGCATCGCTCATGAGGCGGATGTTGCAAGTCTGTGAAGCCTGAATGACCACAATGTCGTCTTCATTGAGATGTTCACGCTGGTGTATGAATTTCATTTACGGCTCCGGCCACATAGTTAAGGCCTTTCTATCGTTGAAAGCTTTTCAGGCTTTTTGGGCAAGGATCGTTGTCAGCAGTCCAGGAAAGCGACTGTCGATGTCGTCGCTGCGCAATGAGTTCATGTGCGTCGTACCCGCACTTTGCGTCATGACCAGGCCTGCATCGCGCAAAACCCGAAAATGGTGAGACATGCTCGACTTGGGGCGGCCGCCGTCCAGCTCGCCGCAAGTTGCCTGAGGCACGCTGCCCAGATGCCGGACTATCTCCAGGCGAACCGGATCGCTCAACGCATGAAAGATACGCTCAAGTTCGAAGTCGCTGGCTGGGGGATGTTTGAATGGTCGCATGGGGCGAATCATACACGGGGCTTTACCAAACAGCCATTGTTCGAATAGTATCGAACAAACGAAACGCCATCTTCGAGGTACGTTCAATGTCTGCCCTGTTCCAACCCTATACCCTGAAAGACATCACGCTGCGCAACCGTATCGCGGTCCCGCCTATGTGCCAATACAGCGCTACTGACGGTCTGATCAACGAATGGCACCAGGTCCACCTGGCCGCAATCGCCCGCGGTGGCGCCGGTCTGGTGATCGTTGAAGCCACGGCTGTGTCGCCTGAGGGTCGCATCACTCCGGGCTGCACCGGGATCTGGAATGATGAACTGGCGCAAGCGTTTGTGCCTGTGGTCAAGGCCATCAAGGCCGCAGGTTCGGTACCTGGCATTCAGATTGCTCACGCAGGTCGCAAGGCCAGCGCCAATCGTCCATGGGAAGGCGACGATCATATTGCTGCCGATGATGCGCGTGGCTGGCAGACGATTGCCCCCTCCGCCATCGCCTTTGGCGCCAACCTGCCAAAACAGCCGACAGCCATGACCCTGGATGACATCACTCGCGTTCGCGAAGACTTTGTTGCCGCGGCCCGTCGGGCACGAGATGCAGGTTTCGAATGGCTGGAACTGCACTTCGCGCATGGTTATCTGGCTCAGTCGTTCTTCTCCGAGCACTCCAATCATCGCGAAGATGCCTACGGCGGCAGTTTTGAAAACCGCAGCCGCTTCCTGCTGGAAACCCTGGCGGCCGTACGCGAAGTCTGGCCTGAGCATTTGCCGCTGACCGCCCGTTTTGGCGTACTGGAGTTCGACGGCCGTGATGAGCAAACGCTGGTGGAGTCCATCGAGCTGACCCGTCAGTTCAAGGCCGCAGGCCTGGACATGCTCAGCGTCAGCATCGGCTTTACCATCCCTGAAACCCAGATTCCATGGGGCCCGGCCTTCATGGGGCCAATTGCCGAGCGAGTACGTCGTGAAGCAGGCATTCCGGTTTCTTCGGCCTGGGGTTTCGGTACTCCAGCTATTGCCGAGCAGGTGGTCAAAGACGGTCAGCTTGATCTGGTCATGGTCGGCCGAGCGCATTTGGCCAACCCGCACTGGGCGTATTACGCAGCCAAAGAACTGGGTGTCGATCGGGCATCCTGGACCCTGCCTGCGCCTTACGCTCACTGGCTTGAGCGTTACTAAGCACTTGCGTCAGCCGCAACAGGTATAAAACAGAAAGGCGACCCGCGTGGTCGCCTTTCTGTTTTCAGTAACTCCTTCGCTGTGCGCTGTTTATCTTGAGTCGTTGTCCCAGATCCAGCCCCACATGCCTGGCAAGTGAACGGCGATGGCGCTGGTCGGTACCGTTCGGGACGTTGCTGCGCGTTGCAACTCGGCGCGGTCGTCGTAGAAAGGCTTGGGGGCGACTTTGAGCCCGGTTGCCTGAGCGCTGTCCAACAGAATCTGCAGGTACTCGCGGGTATGCCGCGCGGTATAGCGATTGAGGTCGTGAAAGGTCACCACAATCGGGATTGCGCCATCTACCGCGTGAAACTCACCGCTAGCAACCCGCTCACGTACCTCGGACATTTCTCTGAGCATGTGGGCGCGTCGACGCGGGCTGGCGTTGAAACCCCAGATCTTGCCGTCATTGGCGCTGATGTCCGTCAACAGAACCTGCATGCCATGGCGCTGGTAGGCCGCGAAAGTTCGACTGTCGTAGTTCCAGAACGGCGGGCGCAACAACGTCGGCGGGCTGCTCATGCTTGTCGCTATGACCGAACTGCCTTGCTGCAGCGAGTGCTCCAGCTCTTCAGGGCTCAACGAACGATGATTGGTATGGGCAGGCGTTGCCGAGTGAAAACCGAGGATATGCCCTGCCTCGCTTTCGCGGCGCATGATCCTGCGTCCCCTGTCGCTGTTGCCCGCTCGCGAAACGCCGGTCTGAACGAAGAAGATCGCTTTGATATCGTTTTGCACCGGATTCTGCGCGAGGCTATGCAGCACTTGCAGTGTCGGATTGGCCAGGCTTGAAGCACTTGGTCCGTCGTCAAAGGTCACAACAAAGCGTATAGGCGCTTGCTGGCTCAAGCGTTCCGAGGTGTGCTCACTCAGGGGGATAGGCGCTGCAATACAACCCGCAAGCGCCGCCGAAATGGTCAGCCCGGATAAAACGCTACAGATATTTCTCATTGACTTGGGTTTTCCGGGTTACAGCCGCAGGGCATGGCGCAGGGTCTCTTCAGGCACCCTTGCGTAGATACTATTGGACGTTAACGAGACAGGCAGCAGTTGTGTCATGCCGGTACTTCAACCCCGGATGCGCTGGTTGCCTGCAAAAAGCGCGAGTGTATACGCAGGTCATTTAGCTGTGTAGTGCTCAATGCCTTTGCAGTCCTGTCAAAGAATATACCTACCTGATTTGGGATACTTTTACTGTAGGAGCGAGCTTGCTCGCGATAGTGGTAGATCGGTTGAGAAATTATCCTCTGACCTGACGCTATCGCGAGCAATGTGCGACGCCACCCGGTCGCTGCTACAGGGCCCACGTTGACGCGAGGCAATGGGGGGCATGGAAGATGGACGCATGCCTGCACGAAGTCCATTCAGTGTAAATAACTGTGCACGGTTCTGAACCGGTTCACAGGCCCGCCCGCTTCAGCTTTATTTCTGACTCTGGAGCATTCCAATCGTGATAACTTCCCTGCCTGGCTGACTTGAACGCATGCAGTGCCCTTTTCAAGCACCGATAAACCAGCCGATTATCTGCAACTCGTCGTTTTTTATAAAAAAATGAATTTTTTCGGGTTTGTTTTGTTCAGATATCGGGGAGCAACAAAATGGATCCACGTTGCTGTGCTTCCCGATTTTTAATGTATGAGGCTGAGGAAAGGAAAAATGACTCAATCACCGCAGTATGAAGAGTCCTCACAAGACCAGGATCTGATCTTGATCGTCGAAGACGAACCGATGATCCGGGACTTTGTGCAAGAGATTCTGGAGTTTGAGGGCGGCTTCAGGACTGAGTCTGTAGAGAATGCCGATCAAGCGGTTGAGTATCTCGAAAAGCATGCCGGTGATGTTTCGCTACTGCTGACCGACGTGCGTATGCCTGGCAGCATGGATGGCATCGCGCTGGCTAACATGGTTGCCACCAAATGGAGTATTCCCATTGTGGTTATGTCTGGCCATGGAACACCGGGTAGTGATCAGCTTCCTGCCGATATCCTGTTCATCGCCAAGCCCTGGACTATTTCCCAGTTGCTTGATGGCGTTAACAACACCCTCAGTGCCAGCAAAACACCGTTCAGCGTATCCGCGACTGAGACGCGCTAAGCGTCGCCACAACCCCTGAATTGCCTTTTTGATTTCAAACTCATCAAGGTTCTCTGCGCTACAACACAGCGATGGCAACAGAACGTGCCGTCGGCGTCAGTCGGCAGCAGGGGTCGGTATAAACACTTGGCTGACCGGCCACTAACGCTGTATTGCGGGGCTATTCATTACGGGGCTATCTCGCAGGGCTATCTAAAGTCCCGGCTACGGACATCCAGCCCGGTCAGCAAAGGTGTCAGATCATAGAGCCGTTGTGCAATCAGATGGCGTACGCCACTTTGTGATTCCAGACGGCCAAATACCTGTAGCAACTGCGCGCTCACCAGCACTTTGCGCTGCCGCTCGGCAAGATCGCGCCAGACCACCACGTTAACCATTCCAAACTCGTCCTCAAGTGTCACAAAGGTCACACCGCTGGCCGTTCCTGGACGCTGACGACCGACCACTAACCCCGCGACGCTCAGAGTCCGGCCATGTTCTAGGTCAAGCAGGCCTTTTGAGCTGCGAAAGCGTTTCGCAGCCAGTTGACGGCGCAGCATGGCGAGTGGATGTGGTCCCAGCGTGGTGCCGGTCATGGCGTAATCGGCCATCAAGTCTTGCGCAACAGTGGGTAAAGGCAGCGAAACCTGTGTTTCTTCACTGCGCTGCTCGGGACCAAACAAGGGTCGTTGCACTTCAACTCCAGCCACTTCCCAGCGCGCCCGATGACGATGCCCGATCAAACCGCGCAGCGCACCTGAATCTGCCAGTTGCTCCAGTGCTCTGCCATCGAGCCCGGCACGCTGACTCAAATCGGTGGCGTCTTGCAATGCGCCCCGCTCCCTGGCTATTTCGATACGTCGACCATCGTCCTCACGAAAACCTTTGATCATCCGCAGCCCCATGCGCAAGGCCAGTGAGCGATTGCGATCGGTGTGTTCGACAGGCTCAAGTGAGCAATCCCAGTCGCTATAGCGCACGTCTACCGGACGTATTTCAATGTGGTGGCGACGGGCGTCCTGCAGGATTTGATCCGGGCTGTAGAACCCCATTGGCCAACTGTTGATCAGCGCGCAGGCAAAGGCTGCGGGTTCATGGCACTTTAGCCAGCAACTGGCATACGTCAGCAAGGCAAAACTCGCGGCATGGGACTCTGGAAATCCGTAGCTGCCGAAGCCCTTGATCTGCTCGAAGATGCGTTGAATGAATGCAGGCTCGTAACCATTGGCGGTCATCCGCTCGGCAAGCCGAACACGATGCGGCTCCAGGCCGCCATGACGCTTCCAGGCTGCCATGGAACGACGCAGTTCATCCGCCTCGCCGGGCGTGTAATCAGCGGCGATGATCGCCACCTCCATGACCTGTTCCTGAAACAACGGCACGCCCAGGGTTCGCTTGAATACTTTCTCGAGCCTGGGCGGATAGGTCACCTCCTCCTCATTATTTCGCCTGCGCAGATAAGGATGAACCATGTCGCCCTGAATCGGCCCCGGCCGGACAATGGCCACCTCGATGACCAGATCGTAAAACTTCTTGGGTTTCATGCGCGGCAGCATGGCCATCTGCGCCCGAGACTCAATCTGGAACACCCCAACAGTGTCAGCGCGGCCAATCATCTCGTAGGTGACCGGGTCATCTTCCGGCAGGGAGGCAAGCGTCCAGTCGTTCCCCCGGTAGCGGCGCACCAGATCAAAGGTTCTACGCAATGCGCTGAGCATGCCCAAGGCCAGAATGTCGACTTTGAGCAAACCGACTGCGTCGAGATCGTCCTTGTCCCACTGAATGATGGTCCTGTCAGCCATCGCAGCGTTTTCTACGGGCACCAGGGTGTTGAGCGGATGCTCGGAAATCACGAAGCCACCGGGGTGTTGCGACAAGTGCCGGGGAAACCCAATCAGCTCGCGGGTCAGGGTCAGAACACGGTGGAGTATGGGGGTTTGCGAGTCGAATCCACTTTCACGCAGGCGCTCCGCCGTCGGTAATTCATCACTCCAACTGCTGAAACAATCAGCCAGGGCATTGATCTGGTCGGGCGGCAGGCCCAGCACTCTGGCGATATCCCGTACGGCTCCCGTGCCGTGATAAGTGCTGGCCACCGCCGTCAGCGCCGCCCTGCCCCGGCCATAGCGCTTAAAGACGTACTGCAAGACTTCTTCGCGACGCTCGTGCTCAAAGTCCACGTCGATATCGGGCGGCTCGTTCCGCTCTTTTGAGATGAAACGCTCGAACAGCAGATTGCTTCTTTCCGGGTTCAACTCAGTAATGCCCAGCGCAAAGCAGACCACCGAGTTAGCCGCAGAGCCACGGCCCTGACAAAGGATGTCGCGGCCGCGAGCGAACTGGACAATGTCGTGAACCGTCAGAAAGTAACTGTCGAATTTCATTTCGCTGATCAGGCGCAGTTCTTTCTCTATCTGGGCCCTTGTCTCTTGCGTGGGCCCACATGGCCAACGCTTGCGTACACCCTCCTCGGTCTTCTCCCGCAACCATGAAGTGGACGTGTACCCGGAGGGCACCAGTTCATGGGGATACTCGTACCGTAACTGGCTCAGATCGAAGCGACAGCGTCGGGCAATATGTACCGTTTCAGCCAACAGTGTTTCAGGGTAGAGCGCAGCCACAGCGTCTGTTGAGCGCAAATGCCGCTCGCCATTGGGGAACAAGTGATGGCCTGCTTCGGCCACCGTAGTGTGATGGCGGATAGCAGTCATGGTGTCCTGCAAAGCTCGCCGACCTCGGGCATGCATGTGGACATCGCCGCTGGCAACGGCTGGAATGTGCAGGTTTTGTGCAAGATCACGCAGTTTTTCCAGACGATGCTGGTCATCAGGTCCGCGATGCAACTCGACGGCCAGCCACAACACCTCAGCAAAATGGCTGGCCAGCCAGCGGCCGTGCTCAAGCAGCTCACTGTCCGTGAGTTCGGTGTCGGGTACCCACAAGGCCAGCAGTCCCGGCATGGCATGGCCGAAGTCCTCGCGAAACAGTTGATATTGACCTTTTTTGGCTCTGCGCCGGGCAACGGTTATCAATTGGCACAGCGCTTGATACCCCTGCAGATTCTCCACCAGCAAAACCACCTTTGGCCCATCGTCGATCTGCATTTCGCTGCCGACGATCAGAGGCAGGCCGGTTTTTTTCGAGGCCTGCCAGGCACGAACGATCCCTGCCAGCGTGCATTCGTCGGTGATTGCCAGCGCCGCATAGCCGTGGGCCGTGGCCCGTTCAAAGAGTTCAAGGGCGCTGGATGCTCCACGCTGAAAACTGAAGTTCGTCAGGCAGTGCAATTCGGCATATGGCTGGTTCATGCAAACCAGCCATGCAATAACAGATCACCCTGTTCGCCAACAGGTCGATACGCCCAGCCACGCTGACCGGTCCTGGTCTCGACCAGATAATAGTCACGACGCACATCACCACCGTCCCACCAACCTGATTCAATACGCTCGGGCCCGGCAAGAATCCGCGTCCCGACACCCTGCAAAGGTTGTGGCTCAGGCAATAACCAGCCAGGCCTGGGGACTGTCGGCGCGCGAGACCTGGCCTTGGTCACAAGGTTGAGCTGCCAAGCGCATTCAGGACGATGATCGGCGTGCATCTGCAATGCATTGACCGAATCGTCACCCAGGCGCGCGCGCAAACGTTCACGCAGCTGCTCCCAAGGCAATGCCTGCTGGAGACGCTCGTCAAACAACTCTCGAAATACCGGAACAAAAGCGGGCAAGTCACGCGCCAGCAAACGCACAGCGCGTACCGGTGACGTCACCTGTATCTGCTCAAGCCTGCCTCTGGCCAGTTCAAACAGCATGCCCGCTTCGCGCTCGGCACTAAGCAAGCCAATGGGCACGATGCTGTCGGGTCCATCGTTATGTTCCAGATACAGGCTAAAACGCTGCACGCCGCTGTCGCGCCCGGCCAGGAATGCAGCCAGGTCTGCGACCAGTCGCTTGAGGGGGAATAACAACGCCTGATGTGACTCGACATCGAAATTCAACTCGATACGCACATCGAAGTAGTCCGGTGGTGCGTAACACTCCAGCGCGACCGGACGCTCGCCCAGCAAGTTATCCAGATGCTGCAACACTTGCGCTGGAAAGCGTCGCGCCAGAGTGTCGCGTGGCAAGCTCAGGACCTGACGCAGGGTACGCAAGCCCATACGCGACAGCGCCAGGGCAACTTCATGACTCAGCCCCACCCTGTCCACCGGCATGTGCTCCAGTCTCTGGCGCAACTCATGGGGACAGGTCACGGCGAGGCCGTCATGGGCGTTTGCCAACATGCGCGCAGCCACAGGATTGGGTGCCACGACAATGCGATGGCTGAAGCCTAAAGCGCTCAACTCCTGACGCAGGCGCGCTTCGAATACAGGCCATGGCCCGAACAGGCCGAGGCTGGACTCGACTTCCATGAGCAAAACCCGTGGGTACCTGAGGCTGACTTGCGAACTGAAGCGATAGGCCCACGCAGCCAGCAATCGGTGCAGACGCTCGGTCTCGGCAGGGTCATATTCGACGGTGGCAAAGTCCCTGACCAACACCTGCGCGCTGGTCAGGGACTGACCTGCCCGTAACCCCAAAGCACGGGCCGCCGGGTTGACCACCTGCAAGATGCGACGCTGCGCGGTACCGCTCAGCAACGCGAGCGGCTCATCAGGGTCGGCACGACGGCGCATGACGCCGTCCAGTGCCATTTGTGGCAACAGGACACAGGCCCACAGCATAGGAACCTCAGGCGTCAGTTGAAAAAGGTATAGGGGAAACAGGGGTCAGGCCACCACGGCATTTCAGTACCCGTAATTGCTCGGGCCTGGTATCGATGGCAACACGTAACGCTGCGGGCGATGGGTTGTGCATGGCTGCCATGGGGCGGCAGGCGAAAGCCAGGGTCTGCCCCGTTTCGGCGGCCACCTGCAAGCGACGCAATGCCCGATCATCTGCCTGGCGTGGCCAGCACAGCACGGCTCCGCAACTGCCGGAGCGCAGGCATTGCTCGGCAGCCCATAATGCATCGCGTTCGCTGGCCTGAATCAGATTGACCTGACGCATGTCTACGCCCGCCGCCAGCCAGGCCTGCGGGTATGGAATATAAGGAGGAGCCACCAGCACGACTCGCTCGCCGCTGTCGGTCAACCTGGCCAAAGTGGGCCAGAGCAGGCGCAACTCACCACTGCCATCGGCCGCGACAAGAATCTCGCTCAGTGCTGATGCAGGCCAGCCACCGGTTGGCAACACCTTGTCCAGCGCAGAATGACCAGTAGGCTGTAAGCCGACAGGCGCTGTGTGTTGCCGGCCTTTCCAGACCCGACGCTCGTCCAGCAGCGAATCGAGACTGACGACGGCGCCCATCATGCACGCCTCACCAGACCACAGAACACACCCTCAATGGCGAAGTCCTGATCCGGCTCAACAACAATGGGGGCATACGCCGGGTTGCGCGGCAGCAGGACAAAGCTATCGCTGCCCTTTTGCAAACGCTTGATTGTCACTTCGCCATCGAGTCGTGCAACCACGATTTGCCCGTCATGAGCATCGCTGCTGCGGTGCACGCCCACCAGATCACCATCGAGGATACCGTCCTCAATCATCGAATCGCCTTGAACACGCAGCAGGTAATCGGGTACCCGGGAAAAAGTACTGCGATCCATCAGCAAGGTGTCGTGGTGGTCTACGTCCGGACCAATCGGCATGCCTGCGGCCACACGGCCCATGACCGGAATGGCCAGCATTTCGGGCCGCGGGGTTGACTGAACCAGACGAATCCCCCGGGCCTGATTGGGCAGCACCTCGATCAGCCCGGCTTCGGTCAGGGCAATGATGTGCTTGCGGGCCACGCTACGCGAAGCAAAACCAAAGGCTTCGGAGATTTCGGCCAGGCTCGGAGATTGACCTTGCTGCGCGATACGATCACGGATGAAGGTCAGGATGGCGCTACGTTTGGGAGATAATGTGCTCATGGAGCACATTTGTACTCCATTGCATAATTTCTGGCTAGAGCATTTGGTCGCCGCGCACGTCAGCGACCAAAAAAGCTTAGGACGGGCAGCCCTCGGCGCCGTCGTTCAGCCCTTGTTTGTAGTTTTCGTATTCGAGCGTTGCCTTGCCATTGACCCACTTGAGAGTCAGGACCAGCACTGAATCGAAGTCATCGCCCGTCCAGTCGTCGAGCAAGGTGATTTTCTTTCCAGAGGCCTCTTCGGCAACCTTGTTGATCAGTTCCGGCAGGTAACCGTGGGACCAGGCGGTATAGATGGTCGCGTCGTGATACTTGTCTCGCATCAACTCATCAGCCAGCGCACCCGTGTCATTGGCGCCATAGTCAATATTGACCGGCAGGCCAAGCTTGATGGCGCTCGGCCCGACCGTCATCAATGGACGGAGGTAGCTGTAAGAGAGATCGCCCTCACCCTCCTCCACATGACGGCTTGGGTTGGCGGCAAAAATGAAATTGGCTTTGCCGAACTGGCGTGGCAGTAACTCGGAGAGATCAATAGCGCGGTTCAGGCCCTGGCAGTTGAGCTGACCAAGCCCCATGGACGGTTTCTCGGCATGGCGCATGAACACTAAGGTCTGAGTACCGTTCTTGGGTTCGGCATGCACGCCTTTACCCAGACTGAACAGTGCGACGGACGATGCAACCAATGCCACAGGAACAAAAAACCAGGCACAGCGTCGCTGCAGGCGGCTGAGGATAGGGGATCGGAAAATTTTCATGAGTCTCTTATTTTGGCGTGCAGTAGTGAGGTGCGTAGCATGAAATGCTTCCCTGACTGGGTCAGCTACCCCGTACAACTCCCTTTTCGAGCACTCCGAAGCGTGTCCCTGAAACGCCCCACAGCCTAACGCGCATATATTTCGATCTTGTTGACGTGCCAATAGGAGTCGAAATTGCCCTTAAGGTTGCACACGACCCGGCCAAAAGTCAGAAAAATCAAAGACCAAGGTGTAATTGAATATGTGTTCCTCATGGATAAACCACATTGGCCTGCCAGTACTCATTACTTGCGAAACCCGCAATACACGGCACTGAGCGCGACTGCCAGACCCGCCAGAGCATACACCCATACCGCAGAAGTAACAGGCAACAATAAGCCTGCCAACAAAGGCCCGATGCCTGCACCTATGTCTCGCCATACCGCATTGGCGGCGAGCGCCTGGACACGATCAGGACCGGGGTTACGCTGAGCAACAAGGGTCGTGACCAGAGGCAGTTGCACGGCACGCAGAACCAATACCCCGCCGGCGCCCAGTATCAACCAGTGGGAGCCGAACGCGATCAGTGCAAGACACGTCAATACAGAACAGACCACCAGCATGCGAACCGCGCCGAAATGGTCCGCTGCCCGCCCGCCTACAGGGCTTAGAACCATCTCTGAAACATAACGCAAGGCCAGCAGAACACCGGCCACAATAACGCCGTTGCCGCCCATCACGGTCTGCGCCTGTAACGCGAGACTGAAGATAAACAAGCCGTCCAGCGCAACGCCTTCAATAAATGACCAGGTGGCGACACTGTCTGGAGCCTTGAAACGGCGGCCCGTGGGGGCAGGCATGGCATGCGGGCTGTCAGGCAGGCGCCGTGCAAGCCACCAGCCGGTCAGCGCAGCAACGGTCAGCAACATGAAAATCACACGTGGGCCAAATTCAATGCTCACGAGTGCGCCCAGCGGCAATGCGATCATGGGGCCGATGGCAATAAATGCCCTTGAGCGACCCGAGCGATGCGCCGCGCCTGCAGCGTCTGACGTGGCCAGTACCTGGGTTGAGAGGTTCATGGCCGCATAGGCCAGCCCCCACCCCAGACGCAGAATCAAAAGCCACCAGAAACCTGAAATGAAGGCGTTGCCCAAGGCACAGACAGCGGCCGTCGCAGCAGCGAGCATTACGGTAGGACGGTCTCCATTGCGCGCGTAATAGCGCACCACATAGCTGTAACCGAAGATACGCACCAACCGATTCGCCGCGAGCAAGATACCCGCTTGCGTCAGGCTGATACCAAACGCTTCAACGTGCATGGGTAACAACAGATACAGCAAGACATCGCTGGGCAGACACAGCGCCAGAACTATTGCGGAACGACGGGAAGCAACATCAGCAGTGCGCGGAGCCGAAGCCATATCCAGAAAAACCCGGTTACAAAGCGGAACCGAAGCATGCCGCGTCAGGGTTGCTTATGACAACCCTGTGACGGGGAAATAGCTTTTTCAGCGCTGCGGCATGACCGAAAGAGCCTTCAGGAATAACAGGCATGACTCACATCAACAAATCGAAATATTTTCCATTTACCGTAAAAAAATCTCGGCTGATGCGCTTTGGGAGTGCTACTTTTGGTCTTCGTAAGGACTGTCCAGAAATACTGCAGGAAGGCGCCTCGGCTGATGTAGGAATCTACTGATTTCATACTTAGGCCTCTCAGCTTTTGCTGCCGTCTAGACAGCTCCCTTGCCTCCCATTTGAGCTATGGAAGTGCTCGTTTGAAAGAGGTGGGTCTCATGAATAAAGTCACGTTCCCCAATGCTTGTCAGCTGATGCGCTGGTATTTCCATCCGGTGGGCTTCGAAGCCACCATGGATGCACCCAGCAGCATGGTAGCCCGCCTGTTTGACCGGGCCAGTGGCGAGACGGTCATCGCCGTTGCCGGTCTGCGTTGCGCAACCGTCATGAATGCGACTGAAGTGGAACTGATCATCGAGGCCATCGAGGCAGAGCTGGAATCGTTCGTGCCTCTGCGCGCTGTAGGGCTTTGAATAACTCGTGCCCCTCACTCGCCCGACACTGGATCTGTAGGCGCTCAAAGGTTACAAGGCCAGCGATGGCGGTTTGTCTGACACTCCGCTATCGCTGGCCTTGTAACCTCGGTGAGCGCCTACAGGACAGCGTTAAATCTGGAAGATCGCATATACCGTTACAAGCGGTTCATAAGACCTCGCATATCCTCAAAAAACGGCTTGTCTGCCGGTATCCGGTCTGACGCTCGGGTCGTGTTCACCCCCTCCTTTGCGCTGCCATCGATATACCAGTAGCAGTGCCGTACCGCCCGGGTAATCGCCACGTAAGCGAGACGCAAAACTTCATCTTTTTGCGCATTATCGAAGGCATCGGTGTCTCCTGGGCTCCCCAACCCGGCCTGACGATAAAGCTGATTCTTGTACGGTGAATGCGTCAAATGCTGGCAGTCACCCAACAGGAACACCGCGTCCGCTTGCAAGCCCTTGGCGCTGTGGTAGGTCAGCTGTTTGAAGCGTCGCGCCTGTGGTGGCAGCGCATAATCAGCATTCACTAACGCCTGTAACTTACCGGAAAGCAAAGCTTTATCGCTGCTCTTGCGGTAAAGCAACAGGATCGAGTCGCCGTCGTTGTAGTGCTCGATGAGACGTTCCGTCAGCGACTCGTCATTGCGTTCCAGCACTCTGACGGGCAGCAATTCCTGCACAGCACCGCTGGCCCTGGCTTTCTTGCCTGCAATGGCAGGTGCTGCTCGCACGATATGCTCGGCAGCATCAATGATGTGCTGATGGCTGCGGTAGTTGTCACTGAGCATGACTTTGGTGGTCGCAGGTGCTGGAAACTCCTTGGGGAATTCCATGAAGAATTTCGGCGAGCTGCCACGCCAGCCGTAGATCGATTGCCAGTCATCGCCCACACATAATAACGAGGCGTGTTGCGCGGTATGGCCGATGTGCAGGTCTGACCCCCGACGACGGATCTCCCGCAAACAGGCGCGTACCCACGAAACGATCTGTGGCGAGACGTCCTGAAATTCATCGATCATCAGATGCGAAAGCGGCCTGAGCTGATGGTCACCCACCAGCTTGAGATTCTCCGGCGAATTTTCGCCAAACAGGGCAAACATCCGGTTATAGGTCATCACCGGCGGTGTCTGAGTGAGCAAGTGATTTTCAAACGCTTTCCAGAACAAGCTCAAGGCTTCAAAGAAGTAACGGTCGGGATCGTTCCCGGCGAAACTCATTTCGGCCACTGCCGCCGGGACATCCAGCCCGAGGTTCTCGATAAAACCTGCCGCCGCAACAAAACTGTCCAGCAACGGGGCTGCGCTCAGATCCCCCTTGACCTTGTAATCAAACCCGGGCCCGGCAACTGCGGCTCCAGACAAAGACTGCAGAACACGGCTACCGGCCTCGTAGCTATCCAGCCATATCAATGGCTTGCGGCAGAATGCTTGAAACAGTGTGCGTTTGATCACCCATTCAGCCCACACAGGTAACTTGGCACCCTGACGCTTCATCTGCTGGTCTTCGGATGGATCGAAACCCAGTACTACCCAAGCGTCGAGCTCTGCAATGTACCCGTGTAGATGGAAGCCAAAGCCATTGATCTCAACGGTCTGTCGCATCGGCTCGATGCCTTTGATGGGCCAGGCTTTGGCACGTATCCACAGATCTTCGATGATGTCGCACAGTTCTTCATCGCGCCGCGCCGACAGTTCGGTGACGGTCACGCGTTTTTGTACATCGGGGTGATCACGCTCCAGCTCCTTGAGCTGCAGCGCCTGACGGTAAAGAGGTGCGATGACGTCGCGGAAACGCTCATCGCTGGCGTACAGGTCGCGATAACACAGGTTGAGTTGCTGACGCTGGGCGTCGTTGATCCGCAGATCAAATGGATTACTGTCTGCGCCCTCTTCCAGCCCGGCTATGGATTGAGTTCCGAGGTTTTCGAACGCCGTCAGTTTCTCCAGGCCCGGCATGCTGCGCACCAACGGCAGAATACGCGAGTGGAAGGTGCGTACTACTTCGCGTGCCTGTTTCTGGTCAAGCGAGTGGCCCCAGCAGGCAAACACCTCGACCAGTTTATTGACAAAGTCCTTGCGAGATTCGCGAGTGAACGTCACCACCGTCATGGAACCCAGCTCAAAGCCCAGGTAGTGGTGAAGCAGCAAAATGCGCAGCACCAACGACGTCGACTTGCCAGCCCCTGCACCCGCGATGACGTAAGTTGACGGGGTATCGCTGAAGATCATCTTCCATTGCGCAGCGCTGGGTTGTGCGTGAGCAGGTAACTTCTGGCCAACATCGGCTTTCATGCGTTTTTTGATGTCTGCGGTCAGCGGGAACCGCCAATCATCGAACAGATGGTCATCCACTTTCGGTCCACGATGTTCAATCGGACGCGTATCCCGGATCACCAGGACCTTGCGGCCTTCTTCGATCCCTTCCAAGTGGCCCTCTGCATAGCCCTCTTCCACACCGTGCATATGGCCGTTGAGATAGCCGTCGGCATGACCTTGTGTCCAGGACGGCGCATGTTGCGACCCCAGACGACTCAAGCCCCGGCCCAGCAGCCGCGAGAGCAGACGTTTGATCAGGGGTAGCTGATGGAGGGGGCGCAAATCGGATTCGGCATCGACGGGAACATCAACAGGCAGTTTGTCTGGCACGCAGGCTCCAGGGCACAGATAAGCAAAAGTGCCCTATGGTCGCCCGATTCAGCCCTGAGCTCCAGTAAATGCTTTGCGATCAGTTGATTAGCCGATCAAGTGCAGGTTGAGTGGAGAATAAGCTCCTCAGAGACATCTAACTAATCGATTGGTTAAAGCGATTATTTACGCTTTTTATCGATAGTTATTTGATCAATCATAGCTGCCATCAACAACCGAACAACGTTCAGCAGCCCCGGGCCAACATTCACTGCCCGCTTCTGCACAGGAGGCCACACCATGCTGCAATTACGACCTTTCAACACTTTGGGCGGCGCCAACCACGGCTGGCTGGACGCACATCACCACTTCTCGTTCGCCGAGTATTACGACCCGAAACGCATGAACTGGGGTCAACTGCGAGTCTGGAACGACGACGTGATCCAGGCCGGTACAGGCTTCCCGAAACACCCGCATCGGGACATGGAAATCATCACTTACGTTCGTGAAGGCGCCATTACTCACGAGGATAACCTGGGTAACAAAGGCCGTACCGAGGCTGGTGATGTTCAGGTCATGAGTGCCGGGACCGGTGTCGCTCATAGCGAGTACAACATGGAAGCGACGGCAACCAAAATCTTCCAGATCTGGATCATGCCCAACGAAACCGGCGCAGCGCCTTCCTGGGGTGCCAAACCGTTTCCAAAAGGCGACCGCGAAGGCTTCGTGACCCTGGCCAGCGGCAAGTCCGGTGATGACGTGAGTCTGCGTATCCGCGCTGATGCACGTCTGGTCGCTGCCAACCTGAAAGCCGGGGAAAGTGCCGAATACCACATGGATGCGGGTCGACGCGCCTACCTGGTGCCCGCTACCGGCAGCATTGAGGTCAATGGCCTGCAAGCAAACGCCCGAGACGGCGTTGCAGTAGAAGAAGAGCGTGTGCTGCGGGTGACCGCCATCGAAGACAGCGAAATCGTGCTGGTCGATGTGGCTTGAGTCTTGAGCAAACGCTGAAATTGAAAAAGCCCGGACTCTTACGAGTCCGGGCTTTTTTGTACATGCGCTATTGATCAGCAATCACTCAGCCTGCGTCTTGCCCAGATTACCGGTAGGAGCGAATTCATTCGCGAAGAGGCCGGTACATCCGCAGCCGATGTCTCGCCTGAAACACCGCCTTCCCGAATGAATTCGGTCCTACCGGTTCAACGTACATCAGACGATCCATGGACTCCGCGCCCTTCCCTGTAGATCACTTATTGCATCAAGCAATCGCTGCATCCACCAACACCTGAGCTTCTGCGACCAGACGCTTGAGGTGGTCCTCACCGACAAAACTCTCGGCGTAGATTTTGTAGATGTCTTCAGTGCCTGATGGGCGCGCTGCAAACCAGCCGTTTTCAGTCATCACTTTCAAGCCGCCAATCGCCTGGTTATTGCCTGGAGCGTGGCTGAGGACACTTTGAATCGCCTCCCCTGCCAACTCGGTCGACTTGACCTGATCCGGCGACAGTTTGCCCAGCGCAGCTTTTTGCTCAGGGCTGGCCTTGGCTTCAACGCGCGTGGAGAACGGTTCGCCCAGTTCCTGAGTCAGGGACTGATAGATTTCGCTCGGGTCGCGGCCTTTGCGGGCGGTGATTTCTGCGGCCAACAGCGCTGGAATCAGGCCATCCTTGTCGGTGGTCCAGACCGTGCCGTCCTTGCGCAAGAACGAAGCACCGGCACTTTCTTCACCGCCAAAGCCCAGCGAGCCATCGAACAGCCCTTCGGCAAAAAACTTGAAGCCCACCGGCACTTCATACAGGCGGCGACCCAGACGCGCGGTGACCCGATCAATCATGCCGCTGCTGACCACGGTTTTACCGACAGCAGCATCGGCGCGCCAGTCAGGACGATTCTGGAACAGGTAATCAATGGAAACGGCCAGGTAGTTGTTCGGCGCCAGCAAACCACCGCTCGGCGTCACGATGCCATGGCGGTCGTGGTCAGGGTCACAGGCAAACGCGACCTGATATTTGTCCTTCAGGCCGATAAGGCCCTGCATGGCGAAGTTCGACGATGGGTCCATACGAATGCGTCCGTCCCAGTCAACGCTCATGAAGCGGAACGTCGGGTCAACAAACTGGTTCACGACGTCCAGATTCAGACCGTAGTGTTCACCGATTGCTGACCAGTAACGCACGCCTGCGCCGCCCAGAGGGTCGACGCCAAGACGCAGGCCTGCGCTGCGGATCGCGTCCATGTCGATCACGTTCTTCAGATCGGCAACATACGTGTTGAGGTAGTCATGGCGATGCGTCGTGTCAGCACGCAACGCTTTTTCATGGCTGACGCGGCTGACGCCGAGTACTTTTTCAGCCAACAGTTCGTTGGCCTTGGCTTCAATCCATTTGGTGATGTGGCTGTCAGCCGGGCCACCGTTTGGAGGGTTGTACTTGAAGCCACCGCTTTCAGGCGGGTTGTGCGACGGAGTAATCACAATACCGTCAGCCAGGCCGGATGTGCGGCCACGGTTGTAGCAAATAATCGCGTGGGAAACAGCCGGTGTCGGGGTGTACTCATCACCTTCGGAAATCATCACCTGCACGCCATTGGCGGCAAGGACTTCCAGAGCGCTGGCCGCGGCTGGCGTCGACAAGGCATGCGTGTCGGCACCCAGGAACAACGGGCCGTCGATGCCATTGGCCTGACGGTAAAGGCAAATCGCCTGACTGATTGCCAGAACGTGCCACTCGTTGAAACTCAGTTCGAACGAGCTGCCACGATGGCCGGAAGTACCAAATGCCACGCGCTGGGTCGAGATCGACGCATCAGGCTGACCGGTGTAATAGGCGGTTACCAGTCGCGGAATATCGACCAGCAACTGAGCCGGTGCCAGCTTGCCGGCGAAGGGACTGAGACTCATACAACCTCCATGAAAAACGGAATAGAAATAAAGCTGGCTGCTGTACTGGCTAGAAATAATCAGCGGCGCGGCAGTTTACTGGCAGTTTGACCTCGCTGCTTGGCTATCGATCCATAAGCCCTTGTTCAATCACAACTGCCACCAGCCAGGCAGTAACTGTCGAACCCTGGGCTCGGCAAAACGATCATCGATAAGCATGACAACTCCCCTGTCTTGCTGACCGCGAATCACTCGCCCCGCCGCCTGCACAACCTTCTGGATGCCCGGATAAAGGTAGGTGTAATCGTAGCCCGCGCCGAACAACACAGCCATGCGTTGTTTGAGTTGTTCATTGACCGGGTTGAGTTGAGCAAGCCCCAGTGTCGCAATGAATGCACCAATCAGACGCGCGCCGGGCAAATCGATACCTTCGCCAAACGCGCCGCCGAGTACCGCAAAGCCGATCCCCTGACTTTCGAGGGTAAAACGATCCAGAAACCCCTGACGCTCGCTTTCACTCATGCCCCGCGCCTGATGCCACAGCGGAATGTGCGGATAGCGTTGCTGCATCAGGGCCGCGACTTGTTGCTGATAATCAAAGCTGCTGAAAAATGCCAGATAATTGCCTGGCCGCGCTTGAAACTGCTCCGCCAGTAGTTCGACGATCGGCGCCAAAGATGCCTGACGATGGGTGAAGCGCGTGGAAATCCGGCTGATGATCTGCACGTCCAGCTGCTCCCGACTGAACGGTGACTCCACATCAACCCATGCGGTATCTGCGGGCAAACCCAGAAGATCGGCGTAATAGTGCCTAGGGTTCAGGGTTGCAGAGAACAACACGCTGCTGCGCGCCGCCGTCAACCTCGGCCGAATGAACCGGGCGGGTACCACATTGCGCAAGCACAACCTGGAGCTGCTGCGTTTGCTGGTCAGCGCTCTTTTGCTGATATCAAACACAAAGTGCTCGTCGAACAACTCGGCGATCCGCACAAACGCGATCGCCTCGAAATAAAAACTCTGCAGCGTGCCAGTAAGCGCATGTGGGTGATCGTTGAAATAATCACCCATGGCCGCCACGCACAGGTTCAGGGAGTGCAGAAACTTGCCTGGGGTTTCGGGGTAAGCCTGATAAGGAGCAAGCTGCTCTTTATGCAGCGCGTTCCATTCCCGGTTTACCCGCTGCAGCACTTTCTGCAAAGCCTCGGGTGCCGTCTGGCGCAGCGCGCTCAGGCTCTGCTGATCAAGGCTGGCGCTGTACATCTGCCGTGCACGCTCGACCATGTTGTGGGCTTCGTCCACCAACACAGCCACGCGCCATTGGTTGAACTCGCTGAGGCCGAACAACAACGCGCTGAGATCGAAGTAATAGTTGTAGTCCGCTATCACCACGTCCGCCCAACGAGCTATCTCCTGGCTGAGGTAGTAAGGACATACCTCGTGGGCGAGAGCAGCCTCACGCATGCCCGCCTGATCCAGCCAGGGAGCAGAAAGCGCCGCGTCTCGCGCAGCAGGCAAACGGTCATAGAAACCTTTGGCCAGCGGACAGGAGTCTCCATTGCAGGCTTTGTCCGGGTGCTCGCATGCCTTGTCCCGGGCGACCAGCTCCAGCACGCGCAATTTTAGCTCCGGTGCGCTGGTGCGGATGACCGTCAGTGCATCCAGCGCTAACTTGCGGCCCGGAGTTTTAGCCGTCAGAAAGAATATTTTGTCCAACTGCTGGGTCGGCACCGCCTTGAGCATCGGAAACAGCGTGCCAATCGTCTTGCCGATTCCGGTAGGCGCCTGCGCCATAAGACAACGCCCGGTGCTGACGGACTTGTAAACCGACTCGGCCAGATGACGCTGGCCAGTGCGGAAGCTCTCATGGGGGAATTTCAGCAGGTTCAATTGGCGATTACGCTCACCGATGTGCTGCAGCTCCTGCTTGGCCCAGCGCAAGAACACACCACAGTGATGCTGAAAAAACGCCTGCAGGGCGGGCGCGGCGAAGCGCTCTCGAATAAGCGTTTCGTGCTCGGTATCGACATTGAAATACACCAGCGCCAGGTTCACTTCGGATAACTGCAACTTCTCGCACAACAGCCATCCATAGACCTTCGCCTGCGCCCAATGCAGTTGCCGATGGTTGTCTGGCATAGAGGAAAGATCACCGCGATACGTCTTGATTTCCTCCAGCTGATTAATCGCAGGGTCGTAGCCATCAGCCCGGCCGCGAATCCTGAGTTGTTGATACTCCCCCGAAAGCGAGACTTCATTCTGGTATCCGGGGCCGCGCCGGGCAGCCACGCTGCGATGCCCGGCGATGCCCTCGAGGGCGGTAGGCGAAGGAGTAAAGCGCAAATCGATATCACCGGTTTTGGCGGTGAATTCGCACAGAGCCCGCACAGCAACGAGATAGCGGGCTTGATCAGAGGGGTCAGGCGCTAACGAGCGCTGGTCTTCACCTCCGATTTCGAGCTGGCTTTGGGGATGGTTAGATGAAGAAATGACGGTCACAACCTGAAATACGAATACTGGATGGGCGTACAGATACCAGCACCGTTCATCTCTGGCAAACAGAAATGGATCGGCGGAGACCCAGGCATCAGATCCGCCCTACCAGGATGTGCCACGCCTCATGCCTGGCACTGACAGGAAAATCAGCGCCCCGAAAGTATCTCCGCGACCGCACCACCAGTTTGCGGGTCAACCGTCATGACGCGGCCCTTGTCAGGGTCAGACGAACGTACGCGGGCAATGATCGATTCCTGATCGTCAAATTCAACCCGGCGTTTGCGATACAGACTTTGCAAGCCCTCAAGCGTCAGGCCGCTTATGTCGCCCAGCCATTGCAACACCTGATCAGGCGCCGCTGAGCCCTGCAAGGCTTTGTGCAAATCGGGCAGCGCCACCAGCATGCCTGGATGCAGTCGTCGCAGAAAACCTTCAAGATCCCGTCCTTCATTGACGAAGGGTGAAAACAGCAGGCAGATCAGCTGTGCTTCGCTGACACCAAACCCCTCCTGCGCAAAGGTGGCAGCCAGCTCGCGACGCGTGGCAATCCCCTCCTCGCTGGCGTAAGCCTTCATGGCCTGATCAATCAGGCGCTTGGGCATCCCTTTACGGCACATCAACGTTTTGGCCAATTGCAGGTATTCAGCAATACCCTCGGCGTAACTGCGGCCCTGAACGTATTGCACTTTCAGACCGCGCATATGTGCCATCAACAGAGGGTTAGCGCAATCGGACTCGCTGAAGCTGAAGGCCAGATCATCAAAGCGGAAGCCCAGAAACTCGGTGAGCAGCTTCCAGTGTTCCTCGGCATTACTGACGATCAAATCGGAGATGGCAATAAACGCAGGCGCACCGGCTTTGCTGGTAACACTCACGGGAGCGCTCATCGGCTCCGCTGATTCGTCATTCGCCCCATACAGTTCCTGATGGTAGGACTCGCTGATACTGCCAATGACGCTCAGCATGGCATTGAAGCTCTGGCTTGCCCCGTCCTTGAAACGATACGCCGTACGCGGCGCAAGGCGCATCACCCAGGTGACGTATTGTTTCTGCTCCTTGCGAGAGTCGCCACTGACCACGGCATCCACCCCGCTGCCCCAGGTCGTCGCTCGCTCAAAGAAGCCGGCCAGCCTCAAGTAACAGCTGTTGCAGAACGTGGTCCGACCGTCCCCGGCCGAGACATGACCACTGACCAGCATGTCGGAACGATTCTGCTCCCGCGCGGAATAAGAGATGGGCGCATCGGGCTCGAACACCCTGACAATCTCGTGGTCGACCTCCAGTAATTCCACCCTGGGATCGTCGTGCAGGAAAAGTGCGGAATACGTGCGCTGAATATTCCCTAACACCACGGGCGTAACGCCAGCGTGGCGCATCGTGGCAACGCGCAGATTAAACGTCGCAGGCGAGCGCCCGGCGATGCTCAATTGGGCTGCGCGCAGGAGCGCCACGGTATAGGCGCTGTCCTTGCCTCCGCTGAAGGGGACCATCACACTGAAGCTGGAAATACGCTCGATACCGCCAGCCGCAACGATCAAACGCTGGATAAGCAGCTGCAACGCTGTGCGCTCTGCCCGACGAAAATAACTCAGCAAGCGTTGCAGGACTTGCTGGTAGACATAATTCATTGCCTGTTCGTGAATAGAGCTCATGCCGTCTCACCTCCTTGTTTTCCACAACGCCGCACGCTGCAAGCACGGATGTTCAAATCGGGCAGCCTTAAAAAATGATCAGCGACCATGACTCATTCCCTGAGTGTTAAGTACCCAACTATTATCGATATTAACAACACAATTACAAGACGGCTTTAAGGAATAAAAATAACAGCGTTAGTGCGTTTAATATCCTTGTCATTAAACGTGTTAGTTTAATTATATGTTTATGCGCGCTGCTGTCCGGTGCCGTCCTGCCTACCGTAAATATTCAGTGCCACCTCGCGAACACGCGAGCAGCAGCCGTTCATAGAGGGTCCAAAGCAGGCAGCCACTCTGTTTCCGAATTCAGTGTGTAAACTCATCTTGTGGATGTCATCGCGAAGGGGGCGATGCGGGCGGGATGTTTAAAACAGATAATTCCAGCTGTTTTGGATCTCTGATTGTTTAAGCCAGTAATAGTCTGGCTATCTCCTCTCGTCTAAAACCAAAACCCCAACGAAAAATGCCCTCCAGAGAGGAAGGCATTTTGACTGCGACTGCATTAAAGCTGGTCTATCAGACCTGAGAATCTTCCACTTCAAGGACCGCGCGCCCACCAATCGGACACCCATCCATGTAGCGATGCGCCTGAACCACTTCACTGAGCGGGAAAACACGAGTCTTGAGCGGTGCCAGCACCCGATCGGCCGTCAGTTGGTTGATGTCACGCAGTGCACGTTGCAACGCGGCCTCATCCTGCGTGATGCCCAGCTCCGGCTTGCCGGTGAAGTTCCCCAGGCAATGCACGAAAAACTGGATGTTCTTCTGGAAAGCTGCGCAGGCAGGAAATGGCGTCTGATTACCGCCTTGCAGGCCGTAAAGCACCAGACTGCCACGCGGCGCCAGCACATCACCCATGATCGACATCTGCGGGCCACCCAGACCGTCAAGCACCACATCGACACCGCGGTTATCGGTGTACTTGTTAACGGCCATCAACAAGTCCTGCTCTTCAGTTACCACCACTTTGTCGGCGCCCAGAGAGAGCAGATACTCACGAGCATCATCCGTTTTGGTCACAGCGATAACTCGTGCACCCAGCGCTTTACCTAACTGTACGAACGATGGGCCTGCGCAGTGACTGGCATCCGTCACCAGCGCCGTCTGGCCTGGCTTGATTCGCGCCAGATCGACATAAGCAAAATAAGCCACCAGCAGCGACGTGTAATGAACACTGGCCTCAACTGGCGTCAGCACGTCGGGGTAACGCGTCAGAGACGTACGGGGCAGGACGATCAATTCGCCATAAACCGGATGCTGGTTCGGATCCGCCGACGGGAAGCTGGCAACCTTGTCGCCAATCTTCAGATCGTCCACGCCGTCGCCGAGTGCGGTGACCACACCGGCCATCTCGTGGCCGAGGCCAGCGGGAAGCCGTGCCTGGGAAGGAGCCAGATTTTGCCGCCAAAGCACGTCGTACCAGCTGATACCGATTGCCTGGACACGTACCTGTACCTCACCGGGTGCTGGCAACGCGACCGGATGCTCTTCGACCTTGAGCACCTCGGCTGGACCAAACTGATGAAAACGAATCGTGCGGGACATTTCGAACCTCGCCTAGAAAACCTTGATGCCATGAACTCTATCCGGGCTCTGCCGGTAACACTATCAGTGGCTATTAATAGTCGACATGTCTGTCATCGATTGTCATAGGTTTCGCAGGGGTATTCCCGGATCCATCCTGCGACGCCCATGCATCCATAGGCGGCCATTGTTCGCATGTCAGCCAGACAATGCAACCCATAGCGCTGCTGTACGCTTCACCTCACACAGTCTGCTCAAGCAAAAAACGCTGTACTGATTAGGCACGTCGGCGAGCTGCTCGTTCCATGGACCTGCCGCGCGGTCCTGACGCCCAAGCGATGGGGGCTGGCTCAAGGTTAAATTTATGAATGCGTAAATGTAGCGTTTGCTCGTATTATTCACGCCACAGATGTGTAGGAGAATTGCCGCTGGATTATCGGCATCATCCACCCCGCTTCACTTAACGCTGATAAATGTCAGCTGTTTGCACACCATCGCATTGATCAACGGCTGAGATCTCCCGCCATGAACCGCAACGACCTGCGTCGCGTCGACCTCAATTTGCTCATCGTTTTCGAAACCCTGATGCATGAGCGCAGTGTTACGCGGGCGGCCGAAAAGCTGTTTCTCGGACAGCCAGCAATCAGCGCAGCCCTGTCACGATTGCGCGGTCTGTTCGACGACCCGTTGTTCGTCCGCACCGGACGCAGCATGGAGCCGACCGCCAGGGCTACAGAGATTTTCGCCCTGCTTTCACCGGCTCTTGATTCGATTTCAACGGCGGTCAGTCGCGCATCGGAGTTTGATCCTGCGACCAGCACCGCCGTATTCCGGATAGGCCTGTCGGATGACGCGGAGTTCGCCCTTCTGCCGTCGTTGCTCAAACGTTTGCGCTCGGAGTCGCCGGGTATCGTCCTCGTGGTCCGCCGGGTCAACTACATCCTGATGCCCGCATTGCTGGCGTCGGGCGAGATATCCATTGGCGTGAGCTACACCAACGACTTGCCCGCCAACGCCAAGCGCAAGGTCTTGCGCAGAAGCAAGGCCATGCTGCTGCGCGCCGACACCATGCCTGGACCGTTAAGCCTGGAAGACTTCTGCTCCCGACCTCACGCGCTGGTGTCATTTGCCGGGGACTTGAGTGGTTTTATCGATGAATACCTGGAAAAGATCGGTTGCAAGCGCCATGTCGTCCTCGCCGTACCGCAATTCAACGGCCTGGCAACCCTGCTCACCGGTACCGACATCGTCGCCACCGTGCCCGACTATGCAGCCGCCGTCCTCGCAGCCGCTGGTGGTGTAAGGGCCGAGGCATTACCGATCGAAACCCAGACCTTCGAACTGCACATGGCCTGGCGTGGGTCGCAGGATAACGACCCGGGTGAAAGGTGGTTAAGGTCGCGGATTCAGATGTTTTTTGGCGACCCGGATAGCCTTTAATGGAACTCATGCCGCCTGTCTAAACCCACTGGACTTCATGACTCATGAACGCTGCGCGCAACGATTTGAGGCGGCCTTGGAGACGTCGTATTGTTCACGATGCATCTACTGATTACGGACGGATCAAGGCGCTGCGGCAAACCGGATCAAAGTTGCAACGCAGGCTTGGGCTGGCGAACGTCATGAGCAGAAGGTACACGGACACGCAGCGCAATCAGCAACGCAGCCAGCAGCATCAGCACAGCCGCCGCGACGAATACGCCTGCGCTGCCACCGAGGCTGAACATTGCACCGCCAGCGGCGGCGCCTGTGGCGATGGCTGACTGCACAGAGGCCACTACCATGCCTCCGGCGCTTTCCGCCTGATCAGGTACCGCGCTGGCGACCCAGTTCGACCACGCCACCGGCACGCCGCCAAAGGCCAGCCCCCAGATCGCCAGCAGTATCGCCTGCCCCGGCATCGATGCCGGCAACAGCACCAACGCCAGTGCTGCGACGCCGACCAGTGCGGGCATTAGCACCAGCGTGGCCAGCGGGTGGCGCTCCAGCAGCTTCCCGGCCAACAGCGTACCGACGAAGTTCGCGGCACCGAACCCCAGTAGCATCAGCGACAGGCCTTGAGAGCCGATGCCGGTCGTCCCTTCAAGGAAAGGCCGAACATAGGTGAACATCGCGAAGTGGCCGCTGTGCACCAGCACGCAACCGAACATCCCCATGGCGATTCCTGGGCGCTGCAACACCTCTAAAACGGTGCGCAGTCTTGCCGGCCGACGCGGCGCGAGGCGCGGCAGAGTGAACGACTGAAAAGCCAGGGTCACCATGCCTACCGCCGCCGCTGCAAAGAACGCACTGCGCCAGCCATACAGCCCGCCCAGATAGCTGCCCAGCGGCACGGCCACTACCGTGCCGACGGCGATGCCGCTGAAAATGATCGACAGCGCCCGGGGCAACAGAGCACTCGGCACCAGGCGCATCGCTACTGCCGCCGCCATGCTCCAGAAACCGCCAAGGGCAATGCCGAGCAAGATGCGCATCAATAACAGCACCGCGAAGCTGGAGGAAACGGCGACCAGCAGATTGGAGGCGACCATCAACGTGGAAAAGCCCAGCAACACCCAACGTCGGTCGATGCCTCGGGTCAGGCCTGGCACCAACAAACCAGCGAACAGCGCCACCACTGCGGTCACCGTTACCGCCTGGCCAGCCAGCGCTTCGGACACTCTCAGGTCGGTAGCCATCAGGGTCAACAAACTCGCCGGAAGGTACTCAGCGGTCAGTAATCCGAACACCCCCATTGCCAACGAGAAGACGGCCATCCACGCGGGCGTCGCAGGCTCTACGTCCGCGTCGATGCCAGAATGGCGCTCGGATATGGCGTTACATACACAGTCAGTCATTGTTCGGATCTCCCAATTTTCATTACGAGCCGAAGTCTAGGCGCCGAAAACCGGATGATCTATGATCCAAAGTCTCTACTTTTTGACTGAAACACCTGAACGATGCCTGCTGATCAGTTTGCTCTCTCCTCGGATCTCATCAACGAGCTGTTGCGCGGCATGCGCTTGCGTGGCGTTGAATACCGGCGTATTCAGACTGGCCCAACCTTTGGTTTGGGTTTCGCGGAAAAACCTGGGCACGCCTGGTTCCACTTCATGGCCGTCGGCAATGCGATGCTGCAAATGGAAGACGGCAGCACCTACGCGCTGTCTGCCGGCAACGCCGTGTTCATCTCCCACGGGGCGGCCCATCAACTTCTTTCCCATCAGGACGCGCCTGTCCAGGACATCGACCGCCTGGACGGCGCGCCCTTGGGTGACACCGTCAGCGCGGTGGATACCGGAACCGATGCCAGCCCCACTCCAAGCACCATTTTTTTCAGTGGTTGTATGGAGTTTGAACTGGGCAGTATCCATGGCCTCGGCCGACTGATGCCGGGCCTGATGCTGATTGATGCAGGCGGCCAGCGTTACCCCGGGCTGTTGCCGATTCTGACCACCATGGAACGCGAGGTCAGCGCTGCCCGTGTCGGCTTCGCCGGTATCCTCGCCCGGTTGGCCGACGTGGTCGCTGCCATGGTCGTTCGCGGCTGGGTCGAGTGCGCCTGCGGCAATGCCTCTGGCCTGATCGCCGCCTTGCGCGATCCACGCTTGGCCGCTGCACTGCTTGCGCTCCATCAACAACCGGGCCGCGACTGGACTGTCGCGCAGCTGGCAGAGCACTGCAATACCTCGCGTTCGGTGTTCGCGGAGCGCTTCCAGGTGACGATTGGCATGACCCCGCTGCGCTACGTCACCGAACTGCGAATGCGCCTTGCAAGCCAGTGGCTGACCCTCGAAAGGCTGCCGATTGAAGAGGTGGCGCAGCGTCTGGGCTATACATCCCAGGCGGCTTTCAGTCGTGCATTCAAGCGCATTACCGGCCAGACACCGGGATTGAGTCGCAAGGTGAGGCAGCCTGCTGTGAGTTGAAACCGAGCGTAAGCAGTCGATGATCCGTACCTCTGACTCATTTGCCGCCCGTAACGTCGAGGAATGTACCGGTAACGAATGATGCCTCCGCGCTCGCCAGCCATAGAATAGCGCGGGCCACTTCCTCAGGCTGGCCGCCGCGTCCCATGGGAATCGAGTCCTTGACTCGATCGACCCGTCCTGGCTCTCCACCACTGGCATGCATGTCGGTATAGATATGTCCGGGACGAATACAGTTGACGCGTATCCCCTCCCGAGCCACCTCCTTTGCAAACCCAATAGTGAAAGTCTCCAACGCGCCCTTCGACGCCGCATAGTCAACGTACTCATTGGGGCTGCCAAGGCGCGCCGAGGCTGATGAGACATTGATCACCACACCGCCCGGTCCGTTGTGACGGTACGCCATGCGCTTCACCGCCTGCTGGGCGCAGAGCATTGGCCCAATGGCATTGACCGCAAAGATACGCTGCATCCGCTCGAAGCCGAGCTCTTCCAGGCGTGACTGAGGCGCCAGCATCCCGGCATTATTGACCAGTACGTCGATGCGTCCGAACTCGCGGTCGATCGCAGCGAACAAATCGGCCACCTGCTGGGGGTCCGCACTGTCGGCCCGTATCGCTAACGCCCTGCCCCCCAATGCTTCTACATCCGCAGCCACGCCCAACGCTGCGGACTCGTTGGCAACGTAGCTGATAGCGACGTCATAACCTCTTTCGGCAGCAAGCCGGGCGGTTGCTGCCCCCACTCCACGACTTCCTCCGGTGATTAGAATCAGCGGTGCCTGCGAGACGTTGACCATTAGACATAGCTCCTTAGCCGTTGGCTGTATCAGCCGATGATGAGGGTGCCACTGGCGATCACCACGCACGCCAGTATTCGGCGTGCGGTGAGCTTCTCGCCGAGAAACACATAGCCGATCAACGCCGCAAACAGCACGCTGGTTTCGCGCAATGCGGATACCGCGCCGAGGGGCGCTTCGTTCATGGCGTAGATGACCATTGCATAGGCGAGCAAAGAGACCAGCCCGCCGACCAACGCGGACACTATTCCGGGCCGCACGGAGAACAAGCTGCGGGTGTCGCGCAGGCCGATGTAGACCACCGGCATCAGCACGCCCCACAGGGCACACATCCAGACCGTGTAGGCAAGCGGCGCGCCGGAGAGTCTGGCACCGATGCCGTCGACCACGCTGTAGGCCGCAATGAAACAGCCTGTTCCCAGCGCATAGGGCAGGTTGGGAATTGACAGGCGGCGCCCTCTGAAGGCCAGCGAAATAATCCCGCCTGACACCAGCGCAATACCCAGTAACTCGCCAGGCGTGATGCGTTCTCCGGCAAACACGGCTGCTCCGAAGGTGATCAGTACCGGCGACGATCCACGTGAAACCGGATAGACCTGCCCCAGGTCGCCGACTTGGTAACTGCGCACCAGAAACAGGTTGTAGCCTACATGCAGCAACGCCGAAAGCACTGCGTAGCTCCAGCTATCAATCGCAGGAGGTTCCATGAACGCTGCGGCGACGATACTGGCGATGGCGATGGCAATGCACATCACCGTCATTGACCACAGCCGGTCGGCGCCGCTGCGCAACAGCGCATTCCAGCTGGCATGCAGGAGCGCGGCAAAAAGCACGAGGAAGATCAGATGAACAGGCATGCGCCACTTTAGGCAAGCCGGTGCCGGGACTAAAGCGAAGTCTCCTCATCGCAGCATGAGCAAATACTCATGACTCACTGTTCCAGGCGTCGTACTTTCAGCGCCTCATTGACTAACCATTGGCGAAAGCTGGCGATGTGCGGTTGCGCTTCGATGCCCTTGGGGCAGACGAAATAGTACGCAAGCGGTGATGGGAGCGGCACATCGAACAGACGCACCAAACGACCATCGCTGATCTCGTTCTCGACATGCCCGCTGCGCACCAATGCCACACCCTGGCCGAGCAAGGCCGCTTCGACTGTCATGTTGGTATCGCCAAATCGGACGCTCTCCTGGAGCGGTGAATAAGCTAGCCCGACAGCTTGAAACCACACTTCCCACTTTGGCACCAACTCGGCTCCATCGCGCGTCAGCAACGGGAAGTGCAACAAGTCCGAAGGGCTCTGCGGAATTCCCACGCGCCGCAGCAGTTCGGGGCTGGCGACAGGAAATACCTGCTCCCCAAACAAGAACTCCGAATGCAGACCTGGGTAATTGCCCTTGCCTAGCCTGATGGCAACATCTGCCTGGCCGTGCGAGAAGTGGATGACTTTATCCGTGGTATCCAGCGAGACCAACAGCTCGGGGTGCTGGCGAGAGAGACGCGGCAAACGGGGTAGCAGCCATTTGAGCGCGAAGGAATAGGTGGTGCTGACGCTGAGTCGAACCCTGCCCTTTTGCTCGCGCAGGTCACCCAGAGTCGCCTCAAGACTGATGAAAAACTCCCGCACGATGGGCGCCAGCGTGGCGCCCGCTGCCGTGAGGCGCAACGCCTTGCCACGCTCAAACAATTGCACTCCCCAAAGCCCTTCAAGGTGCTTGAGCTGGTGACTGACCGCGCTTTGAGTAACATGTAGCTCCTGTGCGGCAGCTGTAAACGTTGGATGGCGGGTAGCAACTTCAAAAGCGCGCAAGGTCGCGGTGGGCGGCAGGTCTCTCATAGGGGCGATATCCAGCAAGTTATCGAAAAAGCGCGCACATGAACGTTAGCTCATGCGGCTGCTGAATTCACCGTAAATATCGATGTGCTAACGGGGCAATAGCTAGATTGAAACTGGGCGCTCAAAGATGCGAAGGTTTTTCGGTGTGCTGGATAAGCGAGTGATCGGGCATGAATAGCCTGATCACTCGCCGGTAATGAGCTACAGAATGCTCACCGGTTATTTCGGAATGGAAACGTCCGCCTGCCCGGTTTCATCCAGTGCCTTGCGCACCAGACCATTGGCCTTCTGCCGTTTTACAAAGTCCTGGATGTATTCAGCACCGGCTGCGTACTGGCGGGGCACGGCCATCGCTTGGCGAATGGACGTGAATTGCCCTTCGATCACCCGATAACCCGCGTGGGCCGAAGCGAATTTCTCGAGAGGCTGACGCACCCCGGCCGCAGCGTCCAGCCCCTGATCAACGAACAGCTCGACTGCACCCGCCGAGGTGTCAGCCCGAAGCAACTCCGCGTGCTTCAAGCTCCGGGACAGATAGAGATCGTAGGCCGCACCTTTACCTACTGCGAGTTTCAAGCCAGCGCGGTCCAGATCATCAACCTGAGTGAACGTCGAATCAGCCCGTACCAGATAAGTGCCTTCGATGGCCACATAGGGATCGCTGAAAGCAACCTGCGCAGCACGCACCGGCTCGATCGCCATGAACGCCACATTCCAGATGTTCCGATCGAGCGCGGCAAAGACTTTTCCCGCAGCATCGAAAGTGACCATTTCCAGTGGTACGTTCAGCTCCTTCGCCAGTGCCTTGGCAAGCTGAACGGATACGCCTTGCGGGCTGCCATCGGCAGCTTGTTGCGCCAGCACAGGGTTACCAAAGTTAATCGCGGCACGAAGAATGCCACCGGGTGCCAGGTCAGCCAGAACGGCCGATGATACTGCGCTCATGTTTTTCTCCGAATCCAGAGCCCGGACAGGCAGTGAGAAAGTAGCGGCAACGGCCGCGACGATGGAAATACAGCACTTGGTGCGACGAAGTGAGATATAGATGGGCGTGCCCCTGCCCTATACCCGCGCTTAACGCCGTCTGGAGCCTGAAACCCGATCGATTTATACAAGAGCACTTCTTCTCTTGAGCTCAGTATTGAGAATGAAGTCATTCTCTGAATAGTCGACCGGGCAATCAATGACATGTACGCCTGGCTCGGCGATGCAGCGTTCGATCATTGGCAGAAAAGCTTCTGCGCTTTCAACCCTGTGCCCTTTGGCTCCATAGCTGTTGGCGTACATGACAAAGTCAGGATTGCCATAATCCAGACCGAAGTCCTCAAAGCCCATATGCGATTGCTTCCAGCGGATCATCCCGTAGCCGTCGTCACGCAGGATGATGACAATCAGATTCATCTTCATACGCACCGCAGTTTCCAGCTCTTGGCTGTTCATCATGAAACCGCCGTCGCCACACACCGCAACAATCGGTTTCTGTGGATAGACCAACCGGGCGGCCATCGCCGAAGGGAGACCTGCGCCCATGGTCGCCAGCGCGTTGTCCAGCAGCACCGTGTTGGGCATGTGCGCTTTGTAATTGCGGGCAAACCAGATCTTGTAGATCCCGTTGTCCAACGCCACGATCCCCTCCGACGGCAGCGCCTTGCGCAAGTCGGCCACCATCCGTTGCGGGTACATGGGGAAACGGTTGTCTTCGGCGCCCTCCACTATCTGAGCTTCGTTGGCGCTACGGATCGTCAAAAGACGGCTGAAGTCCCAGTGCTCCTGAGTCTCAAGCGCTTCAGAAATCTGCCAGATCGCATTGGCGATGTCGCCCACCACCTCAATCTGGGGGAAATAGACAGGGTCGACTTCAGCCGAACGGAAGTTGATATGAACCACCTCGGTGCCGCCACGAACCATAAAAAACGGCGGTTTTTCGATGACGTCATGGCCGACATTGATGATCAGATCCGCAGACTCCACCGCCCGATGGACAAAATCCCCCGAGGACAATGCGGCGTTGCCAAGAAAGCGCGGATGGCGTTCGTCCACTACCCCTTTGCCCATTTGTGTCGTGACAAATGGAATGCCGGTCTTGTCGATTAACTGACGCAGAACCTTGGCGGTCATCTTCCGGTTGGCCCCGGCGCCGATCACCAGGATCGGACTTTTGGCCGCCTTGAGTTTCGATACAGCGGCCGCAATGGATTTGTACTCAGCCAATGGCCGACGGCTCAAGCTTGGAGGAATCGGCATGCTGTCGGTCTGTTCGGCAGCAATGTCTTCAGGCAGCTCCAGATGCACCGCGCCGGGCTTTTCCTCTTCTGCCAGCCGTATCGCTTCACGAACACGGGAAGGGATGTTATCGGCTGAAGCCAACTGGTGCGTGTATTTGGTCAATGGCCTCATCATCCCCACCACATCGAGGATCTGAAAACGGCCCTGCTTGGACTTCTTGATCGGCTTCTGACCCGTGATCATCAGCATAGGCATACCGCCAAGGTAGGCATATGCACCAGCAGTCACCAGATTCGTCGCGCCAGGACCCAGCGTCGACAGGCAGACGCCCGTCTTGCCAGTCAAACGGCCGTAAGTTGCCGCCATGAAGCCAGCAGGTTGTTCATGCCGGGTGAGGACAAGCTGAATGCTTGAGCGCCGCAACGACTCCAGCAGGTCGAGATTCTCCTCACCGGGGATGCCGAACACATACTCAACACCTTCACTTTCCAGACATTGCACTACAACATCAGCGGCCTTGGCCATCTTGTTACCTCAGCTTTTGGTAAGCGATCAGGCATCGCTTACGAATCGATTTCGGGCCGGTCACAGTATCAATCAACTGGCCGTTAGCGTGCTTCCTGGCTCCTGACCACCAGGCTCTGCGCCGAATCTTTGTTGGTCACCCGCATGAACAAGGTCATCAGGAATCCAGCCATCAGCAGCGCGCTCAGGAACAGCAATCCATTGGCCGCACTTTGACTGTTGCCCTTGACCATACCAATCAAAGACGGCCCAACGAAACCACCCAGATTGCCAATCGAATTGATGACGGCGATCGACACCGCTGCGGTAGTGCGATCAAGGAACAGCGTTGGCAGCGCCCAGAACGGTGATTTGAAGCTGTACAACCCGGACAACGCGAGGCAGATCATGGCCATGGCGACGTAGGGGTTGGCCAGCAAACCTGCGCCGATCAGTCCTAATGTTGCCAGGAGCAGTGGAATGGCCGAGTGCAGTTTGCGTTCATTGCGTTTATCCGAACTGCGCGACCAGAGGATCATCGCCGCCGTAGCCACGATGTAAGGCAGCATGGCGATCAAACCGATCTGCGTATGCGTCAGCGACTCGGAAAAACTCTTGATGATCTGCGGCATCCAGTAACCGACTCCAAGGCTGCCACACTGGTAAACAAAGTAGATGAACGACAGGTACAGCACCTTGGGATTGGTCATCGTCTTGTAGACGCTCAAGCTCTTGACGTTCTTGCGGCTCTGACGATCTCGCTCCAGCTCAGCGACCAGCCAGGCTTTCTCTTCAGGCTTGAGCCACTTGGCCTGCTCCGGCTTGTCCGTCAGAAAGAAGAAGCACGCTACGCCCAGAAACACAGCGGGAATCCCCTCAAGGAACAGCATCCAGCGCCAGCCGCTCCAGTTGAACCAACTGATGTTATCCATGATCCAGGTGCTCATCGGCGCACCAATGATGTAGCTCACCGGAATGGCTGCGGTGAACAACGCAACAGTAGTCGCGAGCTCTTTGGAGCGGAACCAGAACGTCAGGTAAACGATGATGCCAGGGAAAAAACCGGCCTCGGCGACCCCCAGGAAAAAGCGCAGGACGTAGAGCTGGTTGGCCGTCTGGGCGAAAGCGGTTGCGGCCGCGATCGCCCCCCAGGTCACTAGAATCCGGGCAATCCAGACCCGTGCGCCAAACTTGTTGAGCATGACGTTACTCGGCACTTCAAACAGGAAGTAACCTATAAAGAAAATTCCGGAAATGAAACCAAACGCCTCGCTGGTCAGCGCCAGTTCCTTGTTCATCTGCAGCGCGGCGTAACCGATGTTGGCGCGGTCCAGATAGGAAACGATGTAAAGCAGAAAAACGAACGGGATGATGCGCAGGGTTACCTTGCGCACGATAGCGTTTTCATCAGGCGTATTATTGTTGTTCATGGCGACCTCACTGTAAGCAAGCTGCTGCGTGCTCATGTACTTGTTATGGATCGGGCCTTACTCAGGCAGAAAAAACCATGCAAACAGGGCTTCCGGTGGTGGCCGTAAAACCTGTCTTGCTTAACCCTCCTTTGTGCGAATCCACAGCCAGCGAGATGATGGTGTCGCTGTCTTCGTTGAGCGCGAAGATGAAGCGACCATTGGGAGTCAGCGCAAAAAAGCGCGGTGTTTTACCGTTCGTGGGCGTGAATTCAACCGGGTTCAACAAGCCCGTTTGCTGATTAATGGCAAATACCGCAATGCTGTCGTAACCGCGGTTGGAGGCGTAAACGAAGCGTCCGTTGCGATCCACCTCTATCTCCGATGCCCGGCTGTTTCCGGTGTAAGTGCAAGGCAACGTTGGCAACACTTGAAGCGGCTGCATCGAACCGTCTTCGGCATTGAACTCGTAGGTCGTCACCGTTGAGTCCAGCTCGTTGATGACATAGGCAAAGGGTGCCTTGGGATGCAGTGCCAGGTGGCGTGGACCCGCACCTTCTCGCGTCATCACAAAAGGCTGATCGGCCGGGAACAAGTTGCCGTTGTCAAAGCGGAAACTGAACACCCGATCCAACCCCTTATCCGGCACCAGCACAAAATTGCCTGAGTGATCGAAGGGGTTGAAATGAGGCTTGGCAAACGGCTGCTCGACCCGATGCGGGCCGGCAGTACCATCGAGTTCAAGCAGTTGATTGATCGTCCCCAGCGAACCGTTCTCGAGCACATTAATGACGGCCAGCGAGCCGCTGATGTGGTTGGAAACGACCAGAAAACGCTCACTCGGATCAAGAGCCAGGTGCACCGGGTTCTTTCCGTCACAGCTCTGCTGATTGATGAAGCTCAACTTACCGGTCGTCTTGTCGACGCTGAACGAGCTGACTTCGCTTTGATCGCCGTGCACGGTGTAGAGCCGATCACCCGACTTGTTGAGTGCGAGGAAGGACGGGTTAACTAGATCCTGAACAATCTGGATCAGTCTCAATGCGCCGTTTTCTTCGTCCACCTGATAAACCGTGATGCCAATGCCGCGCGCGTTTCGCGCGCGGGTGGTCCGTGAGCCGACATAGGCGTACATAAAAACTGTCTCCGGTTAGCTGAAGCCTTTTAACGAACGTCCCTTTCCCTCAGGGCTGACCGAGACACCCAAGTGTCGCGGTCGCTGCTGCGATCATCAGGTCGTGCGCTTGACCACCTTGCGAATCACGAACGGCAACACGCCGCCATTGGTGAGGTAGCGGATTTCCTGCAACGAATCCATTCGGGCGAACAGCTCGACCTGATCCTGATCGCCATTGCTACGGCAAACAGTCATCGTGACCGGGTTGTTACCGACGACCAGATCGTCGAGTCCGATAAAGTCGAAGTGCTCGCTGCCATCCAGCTTCAGATCTTCAACCCGCTCACCCGCTTTGAACTGCAGCGGGATCACGCCCATGCCAATCAGGTTGCTGCGGTGGATTCGCTCCACGCTGCTAGCCACTACAGCTTTGACGCCGAGCAGCGCCTGAGCCTTGGCCGCCCAGTCACGGCTTGAGCCGGCGCCGTAATTGATACCGGCAAAGACCACCATCGGGATTTGCTTGCGGGTATAGCTCTCAGCTGCCAGAAACAGCGGCAGACACTCGCTGTGGTCCGCGTTCCACGCCCAGACGCCAAGGCCCGGCTGGTTGTCCCCCAGCAGCAGGTTTTTCACCGAACGGTTAGTGAAGGCGCCGCGCAGCATCACTTCGTGATTGCTGCGGCGGGTGGAATATTGGTTGAGGTCCTGCGGATCCTCGCCGCGCTCGAGCAGCCACTGTCCGGCCAGGCTGTTGGCCGGAATAGCACCCGCAGGTGAAATGTGATCGGTTGTCACGTTGTCGCCCACCACCATCAGGACGCGCGCGCCGCTGATGGCCAGGGAATCTTTCGGTTCGGCCTTGATGTCCGCCAGGTACTGCGGGCGACGCAGATAAGTGGACTCCGGGCTCCATGGAAACTGCACGCTGCCGACCGCCGACAGCGCCTGCCATTGATGGGTACCGTCCCAGACCGTGGCCAGCCGTTGCTGGAAGAACTCTGGCTTGACCACTTCCAGCACCTGCCTGGCGATATCGGCATCGCTGGGCATCAAGTCGCGCATGTATACCGGCTGGCCTTGCTGATCCCGCCCCAGTGGCTGTGATTCAAGATCAATGTCGATTGTCCCGGCGATGGCATAGGCCACACAGAGCGCTGGCGATGCCAGATAACCGGCCTGCAGTTTCGGGTTGACCCGACCTTCGAAGTTGCGGTTGCCTGACAACACCACCACACCTTTGAGGCCTTGATCGGCAAACGCTTCAACATGCTCTTCGAGCTTGCCGGAGTTGCCAATGCAGGTCATGCAACCGAACCCTGCAAGGTCGAAGCCCAGCGCCGAGAAGTCTTCCAACAGGTTGGCTTCGGCCAGGTAATCCGCCACCACTTGCGAGCCGGGAGACAACGAGGTTTTCACCCAGGGTTTGCTTTTCAGACCCCGCGCACGGGCGTTGCGCGCCAGCAGGCCAGCCTGGACCATTTGCGAGGGATTGGCGGTGTTGGTGCAACTGGTAATGGCCGACATCACAACGGCGCCATGCGTGATTGGCTCGCCAAAGCTCGGCTCGAAAAAGCTCTGCTCGGCAGGACCGGCGATCAGGTTACCGCCTCCCATCACACCGTCACGGAACGACGCAGCAGCGTTCGCCAGGCTCTGGCGTTGATGAGGTTGATGGGGGCCGGCAACACTTGGCTCGATACTGGCCAGGTCAAGTTCGATCAGTTCGTCGAACTGCGGCTCGGCATGCTCGTCACGGCGCCACAATGGCTGAGCATTCATGTAGGCCACGACCTTAGTGCGCAGCTCGGCGGAACGACCGGTCAGCTCCAGATAGTTGAGCGTGTCACTGTCGAACGGGAAGAACACCACGGTCGCGCCGTATTCAGGCGCCATATTCGACACCGTGCCACGTGCAGCCCAGCTCAGTGTAGACAAGCCAGGGCCAGTGAATTCGACAAACTTGCCAACTACCGAACGCTTGCGCAGAATTTCCGCCACGTGCAGCGACAGGTCGGTCGCGGTCACGCCGGGACGCATGGTGTTGGTCACACGAATGCCCACTACTTTAGGAAAGCTGATGGGTACAGGCTCGCCGACCATTGCCGCCTGCCCTTCAAGCCCGCCTACGCCCCACCCCAGTACGCCAATGGCGTTGATCATCGGCGTGTGGCTGTCAGTGGCGACCATGTCATCCGGGTGGAGCATGCGCTGGCCGTCTTCGGTTTTGCTTTCCCAGACCACCTGCGCCAGAGCTTCCATGTTCATTTGATGGATGATGCCAGTGCCCGGAGGGATCACGCCGAAGTTGTCGAGGCTCTTCTGCGCCCACTTGATGAAGCGATAGCGTTCACTGTTGCGACGAAAATCGATATTAAGGTTTTCTTCGACAGCATCGGCTTCAGCGTAATGCTCAACGATCACCGAGTGATCGATGGTCAGTACAGCGGGGATGAGCGGGTTCATTGACTTGGGATCGCCACCCAATTCCGCGACCACGTCACGCATCCCGGCGAAATCCGCCAAAGCCGGCAAGCAGGTAGTGTCATGGAACATCAGCCGGTTGGGCTGGAACGGCACCTCACAGTCAGGGCCGTCGCCCAGCGCCCGAGCCAGCACCGAAGGCAGCGCCTCAGGCGTACAGCGCGCGACGTTCTCCAGCAGGATGCGGATCGAATAGGGAAGCTTCGCAATTTGATCAGGGGTCAACATCTTGTGCAGATCGACGTAAGCGAATTGTTCGCCGTCAACCACCAAGCTGTTCAGCAGGTCAGTTGCAATCTCGGTCATGGTTGCATCACTCATTTTTATAATATCCGCGCTGTCGTTCGAGGGCTCACTCGCTCACCGCTGGTGGGTGAATACTAGAATTGGCCGTCTGTGATGAAAATTGATGTATTACCAAGCCTTCGTTCTCCAGCGGAGAACGCTGCTCGCTCATGTCTGGGTTTGTTTCAGGTTATCGATCAGGGTTTTCAAGGTCGGTGATGCCGCCTCGTATTTGCGAAAAGCCAGCAGCAATGTGCGCTGTGCCCATGGCTCATCGAGCGTGACAGCCTTGAGCTTGTGGCTGCGCAGATAGGGCTGCAGCACAGTGCGTGGGAGGATCGCCAGTCCCAGTCCGGTAGAGACCATTCGGCACATGCAATCAAAACTGCTGATGCGGATTCGCAGCTTCAGTGCCTTGCCAAGCTTGTCGGCTTCGCTGGTCAACAGGCTGTGCACCGAGCTTTCCAGGTGCGGCCCGATAAATTCGTGCTCAAGCACTTCACTGAAGTGGATGCTCTTTTGGCTGGCCAGCGGATGACCCTGCGGGACCACCAGCGTCAACTCATCACGCCGATAAGGCGTCGTTTCCAGGCCTTGGGCTGAGGTCTGGTCGGCAATGATGCCCAAGTCAGCGCGCCCGTCGGCGACTGCACGAACAACGGCCGAACCTACCCGCTCCTCGATATCGAACTTGATTTGCGGATAGGTCGCGACAAAACGAGCGATGTCGCCCGGCAAGAACTGAGAAAGCGCGGATGTAATGGCGTGAATGCGCACATGGCCTTTGACGCCTGAAGCGTAGTCACCCAACTCGTTATCCAGGCTGGCGAGGGTTTGTTTCAGCTGACGGGCATAGAACAACATCGACTGACCAGCCGGAGTAAGATCGACGCCGCGTGCGTTGCGTATCAATAGTTCAGAACCCGCCTGGGCTTCCAGTTCGGTAACGCGCTTGCTGACTGCCGAAACAGCCAGATGCTTGAGTCGTGCCGCACGGGTCAGGTTGCGCTCCTCGGCAACGCTGATGAAAATGTCCAGGCTGATCAGGTCGTATCGCATTGGCATTCCTCTTGGCCGGTAACATTCAACTCTGAGTACAAATACGCGCCGTGCCGTGTCGCCATTTTGTATGTCGACACAACACAATACAATATTATTTTGCGGCCGCGTCGAAGCGTGGCTTGAATGCCTGCGAAGGCAACAGCCTGACCAACCGGTGTAGTGGAAATGCCATCAAGTGTATTAGTGCAGCGCATCGTGACTCAGCTGCAACACCGCATTCAGAGCGGAGAAGTCGCCGTGGGCAGCCACATGAGCGCGCAGAAGATTGCGGATGAATTCCAGGTGTCGCGCTCACCGGCTCGTGAAGCGCTGGTCACTCTTGCTGATCAAGGCCTGCTTGATCAACAACCCAATCGTGGTTTTTTTGTTCTGGCGCCCGGGCAGCACGCCTCCCCTGCTCTGCCTTGTGCATTGGAGGAGCCTGAAGCCTATTACCAGTTGTCCGAAGACTGGTTGAACGACCGCATCCCGCAGGATGTGACCGAGCCGTTCGTGCGTGAACGCTATGGGTTGAGCAAGGCGCAAGCCAGCGACATTCTCAACCGCGCCGCCACGGTCGGCTGGGCACAACCCAAACCGGGTTATGGCTGGCGCTTTTCTGAAGTTGCCAAAACCCGGCAATCCTTGAATCAGATCTATAACCTGCGGCTGCTGATCGAGCCTGCCGGTCTCCTCGAACCGACGTTCCAGAACGATCCACTGATGTTGCGCAAGCTCGGCAGTGAGCAGCATCAGTTATTGCGCGGAGGGATTGAAACGCTGCCGGCCGATGCGCTGTTGCGCACCGGCATGCGTTTTCACGAAGAGCTGATGAGAATGTCCGGCAACTCGATGTACCACATGGTGCTGGTGCAAATGAACAACATGCGACGCCTGATCGAATACCGGGCCATGGTGGATCGCAAGCGCTACTACCAGCAGTGCGAGGAGCATCTGCAGATCATCGCGCTGGTGGAACAGGGAGACAATCAGGCAGCGTCCGAGCTGATGAAACGCCACCTGACCGGTTCGCTGGCACGTAAATCACCTGTGTTGCAGCAATTTGCCGAGGCAGCAGTCAGCCCTGAATGACCGCAGCCACAGCCTCACCAAACCCTCTGCAACCCAGAGTGCCGCCCAAGTCAAAGGTCCGGGTAGCCGGGTTTTCCAGCACCACATCGACGGCACGGTCCATCGCCAGGCCGGCCTCGACCAGAGCGCTGTGCTGATGGCGCTCGCCCATCCACTGCAACAGCATGGCCACCGACAGAATCATCGACACCGGGTTGGCCTTATCCTGCCCGGCAATGTCCGGCGCGGAGCCGTGTTGAGCCTGCGCCGCGCAGTGCACATCACTGGCCATGATTGAGCCGGCCAGGCCAAGGCTGCCGGACAACTCGCTGGCCAGATCGCTGAGAATATCGCCATAGAAATTGGTGGCAACCAGTACATCGAAGCGTTCCGGATTGCGCACCAGATGCGCGGTGGACGCATCTACCAGGAGATCGTCGAGCACGACGTCAGGAAACTCCTTCGCCACCGTTCGGACGGCTTCGAGAAACAAGCCATCGGTCATGTGAAAGCTGTTGGCTTTATGGATAGCGGTAACCTTTTTATTACGCTTCATCGCCAGCTCGAACGCGCGCCGAGCAATGCGTTCGCTGCAATGGCGAGTGATCTTGCGGGTTGAAAGCGCCATATCAGGGCTGGGCATGACCTCACCCCAGCCCTTGCTCATATTGCGATCAGGATAAAAGCCTTCAGTTGCCTCGCGCATGATCACCAGATCCATGCGCTTGCCTTCCTTCATATTCGACGTCAGGAACGATCGGGTACGTGCCGGACGAACATTGGCGTACAAATCCAGCCCGATCCGGAAACCGGCCGACACGTTACGCCCCCCTTTTTCCGGTACCGGATAATCTGCGTGGGATTGAGTCCCGAGAATGATCCCGTCGTAATTTCCAGCCTTGAGCAGAGTTTCGTCACGCAACGTAGTGCCGTGCTTTTCCAGGCTGGCGAAACCGACGTCGTCATAGTCGAACGTCAGGTCGAGGGCAAACTTCGCGTTCACGACCTCGAGCACACACATGGATGATTCAATGATTTCAGGACCGATGCCGTCGCCGGGCAAAACCAGAATACGCATAACCTTCTCCTTCTTGTTTGCATTGGCTGAGATGTCGATGACCGCTTCCGATATGTATCTACGAATCACAAAATACAATAAAACTTAGTATCCCGGGTTCGTTGAATCCATCTACATCTCAAAAAAGACCGCTTGCAGGCGGACGCCAAAGAATTGCATTTTATTTAGTTAATATGCAATCTGCTCACGCGTAATTTTTGCTGCTCAGGAGGCGAAGTGATGCCCGGCGCACGTATTTTTCTGATTCACGCAACTCCGCTGGCGATTGTGCCCATCACCGACGCCTTCAAAAGGCACTGGCCTGAGGCGCAGCTGGCTAATCTGCTGGATGATTCGCTGTCCAGAGATCTGTCTGTAACAGGCGAATTGACCGAGGCGCTGGTACAGCGATTCCTCAGCCTGGCCCAATACGCCGAGTCAGCAGGTGCAGACGCAATACTCTTCACCTGCTCGGCGTTCGGTGCCGCTATCGACGCCTGCAAGCACGCCGTCTCAATCCCGGTATTGAAACCCAACGAGGCAATGATTGATCGTGCGCTTGGTTCGGCGTCGCGTATCGCGCTGTTGGCCACATTCGAACCGGCCATCGCCATGCTTGGAGAATTCAAGGCTGCGTCAATAGCCGCCGACACGCCTCTGCAGATCACCACACACGTTGTTGCAGGTGCCTTTCAGGCGCTTCAAGATGGGGACATTGAACGCCATGACCGCAAAATCGCGAATGTCGCCAATGCGATTGAAGGCTGTGACGTGATCTGCTTTGCGCAGTTTTCCATGACCAGTGCGGCTGGAACAGTCCGGTCAGAAAGCGGAAAGCCGGTGCTGACCACCCCTGACAGCGCCGTGATACGGCTGAGGGAGTTGCTGGAACTCCTTGCACCTGCAGGTGTGGCCTAAGGCTAGATTCTCAGCCCTCTGCAGATCTCATCAGAAAACTACAACTAACTGAATTGGAATACTTTTCTGTGGGTGCTTGGTGGAGGTGAATCATCAAACCGAAGAAGAAGCAGCACTTTCTCTTGCTCGCTTTTCGGCTTCATCCCGCGCCTCTTTCTCCGTCTTCTGTCGGCCGACGATATCAAGGTGATGACGCAGGAAGCCGGCAGCGGCTTCGCACTTGCCGCTCTCGATCAAATCCAGTAACTGGATATGCTCGGTGGACTGGATGATCAGACGCTGACGATCCAGGTTGGCCTTGTAGGCCATGAAGCGGCGCAGCTGGTTTTGTCGACGGATGGCCTCAAGAAAAAACGCATTTCCGGAGCAGCGCACGATCAGCTCATGCAGTTGGGCGTTAATGTGGAACAACTGCGATCTGGAGAGGCTGAAAATATCACCATCAAGCAGCTGTTGCTGTAACGCCCTTGCCTTGGCAAAAGCGGCCTTGTCGACCTTATAACCAGGTTCAAGCAGCGCCGCCGGTTCAATCGCCATACGAAAACGATAGCTTTGAATATGCGCGCTGGAGTCATGCAGAAACGCGTTGATTTCCCAGCCTTGGCCCGGCTTGCGCTCAATCATCGCTTCGTTGGCCAGCCGATTGAGAACTTTGAGTAACTGACCGCGAGGCACATCGTACTTACGCAGCAGTTCCGCCTCGAAAAACGAGGTGGGGATATCGCCACTAAGCACGTCATCGACGACGCGCAGGTAAAAATCTTCAAAAGGATCGACATCCAACGGTAGCTTGGCCGTATCAATCCCTCGAGCGTCGCAGGTCAGGAAATAACCGCGATTCTGTTCCCGGCGAGCAATACCCAGCTCTTCGAGCAAGGCAAAACAGCGGCGAATCGGTGATCGGGAAACCCCAAGCTCCTTGGCGAAAGATTCTTCGCGCAATGGGTCGCCGCTGCGCATTGATCGAGCGCGCGCCATATCGACGATTTTCGGTGCCAGTTGCTCCGCCAGATCGGACTTGATCCGAGGCTTTGTCTTGCCGTGTTCAGGGGCTGAGGCTACACCGGTAGAGTTCATGATCGCTCGTGAAGATGGGGGATTGTACGCAAAGGGTCGGCTTAATCAGCCGACCCCGCCAAAATACCACAGCTCATTTGCCGAGACATCCTGACAACCCGCGCCAGCTGCTCACGGGAACATCGAGAACGCGCCAGTCGCTGCCATCGCGCCCATGATCAGGAAGCTCAGCGCGAACGCCCACTTCATGGTGTATTTCTGATGATCGCTGAACTCGACACCGGCCAGCCCGCACAGCAGATAAGTGGAGGCCACCAGCGGACTCAGCAAATGCACCGGAGAGCCAATCAGCGACGCCCGGCCAATCTCGGCATGGCTGATGCCATACGCCTCGGCTGCCTTGGCAAGCACTGGCAGCACACCATAATAGAACGCGTCGTTGGACATGAAGAACGTGCCGGGGATACTGGCCAGCGCGGTAATCGGTGCCATGTAGGGCCCCCAGGTTTCAGGCAGCATCGCCAGAAAGCTCCCCGACATGGCGTTGACCATCCCGGTACCGGACAGAATTCCGGCGAGAATCCCCGCAGCAAGAAAGATCGCGATCTGGTTCAGCGCTGTCGGTGCATGGGCAGCGATGCGCCGACGCTGGTCGGCCATATGCGGGTAGTTAATGACCAGCCCGACCGAGAACGCGACCATGAACAGAATGGCCAAAGGTAACCATTCCATGACGAGCCCGGCCATTAACGCAATGGTCAGCGCCGCATTGAGCCAGAACATCTTGGGACGACGTAGCTCGGCGTCTTCCTGAGACATCGCAGGCATTCCAGTGGCATCGTCATCGAAATCTGAACCTTCTACATCATCTGGCAAACTGAGTTTGCCCAGACGCGACCTCTCGCGAACGCCGATATACCAGGCCAGACACATAACCCCGATAAAGCCGATGATCATCGCCGGAATAATTGGCTGGAACAGTTCCGAAGTTTCCACTTGTAGCGACGCCGCCGCCCGAGCCAACGGGCCGCCCCACGGCAGCAGATTGGTAACGCTGGCGGCAAGGATGATGACGCAGGTCATCGCCAACAGATTCAAACGCAAGCGCTTGAACAGCGGCAGCATGGCGGTCACCGTGATCATGTAGGTGGTCGAGCCATCACCATCGAGCGAGACCATGCCAGCCAGCAGTGTGGTGAAGACCACCGCCTTGACCGGGTCGCCCTTGATGACCTTCAAAAAGGCGCGAATTACCGGATCGAACAGCCCGGTGTCAAACATCATCCCGAAATACAGGATGGCGAACATGACCATGATGGCCGTCGGCGCGACTTTTTTCAGGCCGTCGATCATCATCGTATCCATCGTCGAGCCGAAGCCCCCGAGAAGGGCAAAAATGATCGGAACGATGGTCAGCGCAACCAGCGGAGAGAGGCGCTTGGTCATGATCAGCGCCATGAAGGTTACGATCATGCCGTAACCGAGAATTGACAGCATATGTATTTCCTCGACTAGAAGTACATTTGTTTTTATGGTTTGGCGCAGAGGCGCTTCGAGAACTACATGCCATGAAACAGGGTGGACAGGCCGATCAGGCGGTTTTACTACCCCAAAACGGCAATCAGCTCATGTGCAGGCCGCCATTGATGGAAAAATCTGCGCCATTGGCATAGCCGGATTCCTCCGAGGCCAGCCATGAGCAGATCGAAGCGATTTCCTCTGGCGTGCCCAGGCGTCGGGTTGGAACTTCACGAATCAAACGATCCATCGCATCAACCGTGGTGACTGCCTTGAGCTTGGGGGTGGCGATATACCCCGGAGAAACGGTGTTCACAGTCACACCACGCGAGCCCACTTCCTTGGCCAAGGCACGGGTGAAGCCGCGAATGGCGGATTTGGCGGTCGAATAGTTGACCTGACCGACCTGCCCTAGCTGGGCATTGACCGAAGAGATATTGATCACTCTGCCCCAGCCGCGACTGACCATAGCGTCGATGACCTGCCGGGTTACGTTAAACAGGGAATTGAGGTTGGTGTTGATCACCGCTTGCCAGTCGCTTGGCTGCATATCGCGAAACATCACATTGCGAGCGGTTCCGGCATTGTTGATCAGCACATCGATCGGCCCGACATCTTTAAGGATTTTCTGGAACGCAATCTGACAAGATCCCCAGTCGGCGACGTCGCCTTCTGACGCGATAAAGCTGAAGCCTTGTTGCTTCTGCTCGTCCAGCCAATTCTTTTTAAGCGGCGAGTTCGGCCCGCAGCCCACCACGACGGTAAAACCATCTCTTGCCAGGCGCTGACAGACAGCAGTCCCAAGAGCCCCCATACCAGCGGTGACATAAGCGACGCGTTTAGTCATGTGAAGCACTCCATTTGTTTTTGTAGGGGAGTTTTTATGAAGACAACTGTCGTGACAGTGCCTAATAGACGCCATACACGATTGTTTTGCAAGACGACACAGTACAATTAATTCGAATGTGTGCTTCGAGTGCCGACACAGAGCGCTAAGCAAACACTGGAAAATATTTCGCGGAGTTACAACATAGTTTCATCGGCCAGCAGCTGTGCGACGTGGCGACCTTTGGTCCGTCATTGCGATCAGACCGGCAGTACTGAAGTCGAACACTTCAACATCAGCCAATGCCAAGGAGTTGCCAATGAAAAGCCTGATGACCCCACTGAGCTTGCTGTTCGTCATGGCGGGCAGCCCGGTGATGGCCGACTCCTCCAATCCCCTGGACGCTGAGCGCTGGCAGTCCCGGCCGTTGATTGTGGTAGCGCCTCACGCCAGTGATGCAAGCTGGCTTCAGTTCCAGCAGGACCTGATGAAGCCAGCCAACCGCGAGGCCTTTATCGAAAGGGAAATGGTGCTGTACACCGTGGTCGATGGCGTCGGCAAACGCAACGACCAGGCTCTGGATCCACGCGCTACCTCAGCACTGCTGAGCACCCTTGGCGTCAAGCCCGACGGCCCGACCCGGCTGCTTCTGGTAGGTAAAGACGGCGGCACCAAGATTGACCAACACGCGCCGCTGGATGTCAGCGTGGTTTTCGCGACCATCGACAAAATGCCGATGCGGCAGAATCGCTGACTCAGCGCTTTCTCGACCTGTCGTACTCTTTTTTTGGGGGGCCAGGATTGATAACGCAAGCGTCCTGAAGCGACGATCGCGTCCGGTTAGAACCAGTAGCAATCACTTCCACTCCCCCGCTAACCCTTACCCGACGACCCATTAACGCCTGCACAAAAGAGTACGCAATGGATTATGCAATTCGAAGAGCAGTGAGAGCGGACGCCACAGCGATAAGCCTGGTTATCGTGACCACACTGCGCGAATCCAATGCTCAGGATTATTCGCCAGACATCATTGAGTCCGTGCAGCAAAGCTTTTCACCATCGGCGATCCTTGGCTTTCTAGCCAGCCGTCAGGTGTATGTGGCAAGCATCGACAGCCATGTCATCGCCACGGGCAGCCTTGATCAAGACACTGTCCGAAGTGTATTCGTTGACCCGGCCCATCAGGGGAAAGGCATAGGGACTCAGCTGATATCGACACTCGAAGCAGCAGCTGCACTGAACGCAGTGAAACGGTTGCGGGTCCCATCCTCGATCACTGCAGAAGGATTTTATCGTTCGCTGGGTTTTCAGAAAATCAGGGACGAGTTTCACGGTGCCGAGCGCACCATCATCATGGAAAAAGTTCTGGCCAGATGATCCACGTCGTCGATCAAAAACCCTCAGCTCAGCCTTTAAATGCCAGAATCTGCGCACTGGATTGTTTTGGAGACCACCATGCTTCGCGCGTTTGAACAATGGCTCGACCCCTTCCCGCCCGATGAAGTACCGCCACCGCCTGATGGCCTGGTCCGTTTTCTGTGGGCCTGCACACGCGGCGCACGCGGCTATATCCTTGCCCTTGCGTTACTCAGTGCCGGTGTGTCGATTTACGAAGCGTGGCTCTTTTCGTTTCTCGGCCAGGTCGTGGACCTGCTGTCGACCTGGCAGGCTGGCGGCGATGCGGCCTTACAGGAAAGCCGCGTGCTGTGGGGTATCGGCATCGTATTGCTGACCAGCATCGGCCTCGTAGCGTTGCGCACTATGGTTCAGCATCAGGTATTGGCGATCAACCTGCCCTTGCGCCTGCGCTGGGATTTCCATCGACTGATGTTGCGCCAAAGCCTGTCTTTCTTTTCCGATGAGTTCTCCGGGCGAGTCACCACGAAGGTGATGCAGACTGCCCTGTCTGTGCGCGATGTGCTATTCACGATCATCGAGATCGCACCGGGGATCGGGGTTTACTTCATCGCGATCATCGCACTGGCCGGTGCCTTCGACCTGAAGCTGATGCTGCCTTTTATTGCCTGGGTGGCGTTGTTCGGTCTGGCCATGCGGTATTTCGTGCCCCGCCTGGGGAAGGTCGGCCAGGAACAGGCCAATGCGCGGTCATCGATGACCGGACGTATTTCGGACGCCTACACCAACATCACCACGGTAAAGCTGTTCTCACACTCCAAACGTGAAGCGCACTTCGCCCGCGCCGCCATGGAGGACTTCAAGCTGACCGGCTTACGCCAGATGCGTCTGGTCAGCCAGTTCGAGATCGTCAACCAGGCATTGGTAGTGGCGTTGATCATGGGCGCAGGCGGTTATGCCCTGTGGCTGTGGCATCAAGGCCAGGTTGGCACCGGCGCGGTTGCAGCAATTACCGCCATGGCGCTACGCATCAATGGCATGTCGCACTGGATCATGTGGCAAATGACCTCGCTGTTCGAGAACATCGGCACCGTACAGGACGGCATGGCCACTCTGACCCGCGGTCCCAAGGTACAGGATGCGCCGGACGCGAACGCTCTGGTGACCACGGGTGGCGAGGTCACCTTCGATAATGTCAGCTTTAACTACAACGGCGAGCGTCAGGTGCTTGATGGCCTGAGCCTGACTATTCGTCCGGGTGAAAAAATCGGCTTGGTGGGTCGTTCCGGCGCCGGTAAATCCACACTGATCAACCTGCTGTTGCGCTTCTACGACGTCGACAAAGGCGAGATTCGCATCGACGGACAAAACATCGCGCACGTCACTCAGGACAGTCTGCGCAGCGCCATCGGCATGGTCACTCAAGACACGTCCCTGCTGCACCGCTCCATTCGCGACAACATCGCCTATGGCCGTCCCGATGCGACTGACGAGCAAATCCGTACGGCGGCGGCCAATGCCCAGGCTGATGGATTTATCAGCCAGCTCAGCGACAAACAAGGTCATAGCGGCTACGACACGCTGGTGGGCGAGCGCGGCATCAAGCTTTCCGGCGGCCAGCGTCAGCGCGTCGCGATTGCCCGGGTGATGCTCAAGAATGCCCCGATCCTGCTGCTTGACGAGGCCACCAGCGCGCTGGACTCGGAGGTCGAGGTAGCCATCCAGGAAAGCCTTGATGAAATGATGGAGGGCAAGACCGTGATCGCCATCGCCCATCGTCTGTCCACGATCGCAGCCATGGACCGGCTCATCGTCATGGATGACGGACGCATCATAGAGCAAGGCACCCACGCCGAGTTGCTTGTCAGGAATGGTACCTATGCACGGCTATGGCACCACCAGAGCGGCGGGTTTCTGGGCGAGGATCAGGGCGTGGTTGAGCCCATTGAATAGCGCGCCCGTCATTTGATCTTGACCACAACTTTGCCCCTGGCCCGCCCTTTAGCCAGGTATTCGAGCGCGTCTTTTGCTTGCTCGAACGCAAAAACCTTGTCGATCACCGGACGAATCTGTTCGACTTCAAGCAACTTGGCAATCTCGCCGAGTTGACCGCCGTCGGGCCGAACGAAGAGAAAGGAATAGGTCACCCCTCTGCTTCTTGTGAGCCGCATGATCTTGCGGCTCATAAGCCCAAAGATAAAGCCAAGCAAGCTGTTCAATCCGCGTGCACGGGCGAACGCTTTATCCAAAGGGCCAACCAGCGAAACCATCTTGCCGCCAGGCTTGAGAACGTCAACGGACTTCTCGATCGCGTCGCCCCGGAGCGTTCCGAGCACCAGGTCGTAGTCACTTAGCACCGTCTCGAATGCCTGCTTCTTGTAATCGATCACCGTCTCTGCACCCAAACTGCTGACCAGTTGCACATTGGCCGTACTGGTATTGGTTGCCACTTTGGCGCCGAGATATCTCGCAAGCTGGATCGCAAAACTGCCAATGCCTCCAGAGCCGGCCGGAATAAACACTTTATCGCCCGGTTGAAGATCAGCACGTTCCTTGAACGCTTGCCACGAGGTCAGCCCGACCATCGGAATCGACGCGGCTTGCACAAAGTCCAGGTTGGCTGGTTTTAACGCAGCAGCAGTTTCCCGCACGACCGCAAACTCGGCGATTGAGCCGGTGCCGAGGTCGAACAGGCTGGCGAAGATCGCATCCCCAACCTTAAAGCGAGTCACGCTGCTACCGACCTCGGTGATCACACCAGCCAGGTCACTGCCCAGAACGGCGGGCAGCTGGAACTTCAGGACGGGCTTGAAGATGCCGGTTGGAATCATGTTGTCGATAGGATTGATCCCGGCAGCATGCACTTCGACCAACACTTCATAGGGCTTTAACGCTGGCAGTGAAACCTGAGCAAAGCCCACATCAGGGGATTTGCCGTAGCGTTTAAAAACAAGCGCTTTCATGGTGCTCTGATTCCGAATAATGTGCGGGGAAATCCCGGCAGGATAAGCGCGTCCCCTGTGTGCGTTTTTTCAAAGCCCCCTGCCGAGTGCTCCCCGCAAACAACTTCGCAGGGAGCCTGTATGTCACGAAACCAGAACCATCAGGCTTTCGGCTGATAGCGCTCGGCGGCATGGGCCTGGCGGATGTCAGACAACAAGCCCTGACGCGCTCCATCCAGTGCATCCCAGCGCTCTGCGACGTGCAGCGGTGGAATGGTGACGAGCTCACGGCGGTCGAACCCGACCAGAGCGGCATCGACCAGTTCATCAACCTCCATCACATCGGCAATGGTATTAACGTCGATTCCGGCCCTCTCCCATATTTCAGTGCGCGTCGCGGCAGGCAGAACGGCCTGCACATAAACGCCCTTGGGCGAGAGCTCAAGGTTCAAGCCTTGGGACAGGAACAGCACGAAGGCCTTGGTAGCACCATAAATCGTCATGCCGAACTCGGGTGCCAAGCCTACTACCGAGCCGATATTGATGATGGAGCCTGTACCTGACTGTGCAAAACGCGGGGCGATTGCGGCGGCCAATCGGGTCAGTGCAGTGATGTTAAGAGTGATCAGGTTCTCAATCGCCTCGGCACCCTGCTGGACGAACCCGCCCGACTGAGCCATGCCAGCGTTGTTAATAAGAATGCCAATATCAGCGTCGTCGCGCAGGCGAGCTTCAAGTGCAGTGAGGCCCGCAGCGCGGGTCAAATCGGCTTGCAGCACTTCAACTGCAACGCCGTTTTCTTCGCGCAAGTGCGCTGCCAGCGCGTCAAGGCGGGTCTTGTCACGTGCCACCAGCACCAGATTATGACCACGGCTGGCGAAGCGTTTGGCGTAGGTGGCGCCGATACCGGTAGAGGCGCCGGTGATGAGTACAGTAGCGAGCTTTGTCATGGGGGAATCCTTCAAAAATTGGGGTTCGATCAGGCGTGGTAGATAAGCGCTTCAGCCGGAAATGGTCGGATAGTCGGTATAACCTGCCGCGCCGCCGCCATAGAGCGTGGCCGGGTTGAGCTGCGCCAGTGTTGCTCCGGTTTTCAATCGCTCGACCAGATCCGGGTTGCTGATGAAAGGACGGCCAAAGGCAACGAGGTCAGCCTTGTCAGCATTCAAATGCTCAGTGGCAAGTTTCAGGTCGTAGCCGTTATTGGCCAGATAGGTCTGCTTGAAGCGACTGCGCAGTGCCGCGTAGTCGAACTCGGCCACATCACGCGGACCACCCGTTGCGCCTTCCACCACATGCAGAAAAACCACGCCCAGCGCACTGAGTTGCTCGACGATGTACTCGTACTGCGGTTGCGGGTCGCTGCTGGAAATTGCATTGGCGGGCGAAACCGGTGAGATACGCACGCCCGTGCGCCCTGCCCCGATTTCTTCAACCACGGCCGTGACCACTTCCAGCAACAGGCGTGAGCGATTTTCGATAGAGCCACCGTAGGCATCATTACGCTGGTTGGCACCGTCCTTGATGAACTGTTCCAACAGATAGCCGTTGGCTCCGTGAATTTCCACACCGTCAAAACCAGCAGCAATGGCGTTGGCCGCTGCCTGACGAAAATCGTTGACGATGCCAGGCAGTTCCGCGAGTTGAAGCGCGCGCGGCTCGGAAACATCAGCAAATTCATTGTTAACGAAGACCTTGGTCTGCGCCCGTAGCGCTGAAGGCGCGACCGGCGCTGCACCACCCGGTTGCAAGTCAACATGAGACACGCGGCCTACATGCCAAAGCTGCACAAAGATCCTTCCGCCCTCGGCATGCACGGCATCGGTGACCTTGCGCCAGCCCACGATTTGCTCAGGCGTATAAAGGCCTGGGGTGTCCTGATAGCCCTGAGCCTGCGCTGAAACTTGTGTGGCCTCGGTGATGATCAGCCCTGCCGAAGCGCGCTGGGCATAGTAAGTGGCAGCCAATTCGCCGGGGACCAGGCCCGCACCGGCACGGTTACGGGTCAATGGCGCCATGACCACACGATTGGCGAGGGTCAGGTTGCCGAGGAGATAGGGTTCGAACAGCGTTTTGTCGGACATTTGTTTTGGCTTCTGATGTGTGGATGAAGCCAATGATTACGGTCGCAATCTAAAATGTCAACGGTTTGATGTCGAGCGACATCAATGTATAGTGTCGAACTCATAACGGTACAAACTTGATTGGGTAAGCGATGAAAGTCACCAGGCAACAGGCCCAAGCGAATCGCGCACACATCGTCGAAACCGCATCGGCCCTTTTTCGGGAGCGCGGTTATGACGGGGTTGGCATTGCTGATCTGATGGCAGCGGCTGGCTTTACTCAGGGCGGTTTCTACAAACATTTCCGCTCCAAGGCTGATCTGATGGCCGAGTCAGCCAGCTGCGGCATCGCCCAGTCTGCAGCGCTGACGGCGGGTGCGTCAGTGCAGGAGTTCATTGAGGTTTATCTTTCCCGCGAGCATCGCGACAACCGCTCCACCGGTTGCACGATGGCAGCGTTATGCGCAGATGCTGCGCGTAAGGAGGACGAGGTTCGGGCTACATTTGCTGCCGGAATCGAAACCCAACTGGCGACGCTGCGAGAAGGTGCCGGGCATCCGGACGATATGGACTCTGCCCAATTACGCAAACGGCGTCTTGCCGTAATGGCGCAGGCACTCGGGGCAATCGTCCTGTCTCGTGCATGCCCGGATGACTCGATACTGGCTGATGAGATTCTCGCCGCCAGTCGCGAAGCTGTTCTGGGGTCAGTGACTCTCTCTTCCGCTCCCAACAAGAAAATGTAAACCCTTGAGTTGAAAACGCATGGCAAGGAGCTGCCGAAAGCTAACCACTTGCTGCGCTACGGCGCCGCGTCAAAGCATAAGGGCAACACTGCTGGCGAGGTCCATCACGCTACGCATAGACGGTCACGACCCGCATGCTTGGCGGTATAAAGCGCGGCATCAGCAGCACCGATCAACGCTCCGGCACTGACTTGAGGCGCGACTGCAACCGCCAGCCCCAGGCTGATAGTGACCCTGGCACCTTCGCCCAGTACCGGATGCGGAACGTTGAGTTTGGCAACTGCCGCCCGCAGAGCCTCGGCTAACGTACTGGCTTTGTTGGCATCCGCATTAATCATCAACACCAGAATCTCTTCGCCACCAAAACGGAACGTCAGCGCTCCTGTGTTTTTTGCAGTCTGCTGAATAGTTTCGCTCAGCAATCTCAGGCAGGTATCGCCCTGCGGGTGGCCATAACTGTCGTTGTAGAGTTTGAAGTGATCGATATCCAGCAGAATCGCGGCCACTTTCGTGGGCGTCTGCAAGGCGTGTTCCCAAATGGACATCAGGACTTCTTCCTGATAGCGCCGGTTGAACAATTGCGTGAGCGCATCAGTGCGGGCCATCTCCATCAATTGCACCTGCAACAAACGCCCCCTCAGCGCGAACAGGTAGCTCATGCGGCTGCCCCGTTCCAGGAAATAAGACGCCATCAACAACAGCGCCACTGTGGCGACAAACAACAGTGCATTGGCTTGCCAGATCAGGAAGTCTGCAAAATTTGCAAGATAGGTCGTCACCAACTGGATGATCAACATGACGCTCATCGCCAGCGCAGCGTAACGCAGCGGTAGCTGCTGGATCATCGTGCAATACACCATGAGCAGCAGCATCCCCAATTGATAATGAAGCCTGTAGGGGCTGTCGCTGTAGATCATGACCACCAACGGCATAAGCGACGCCAGTACAGTACCCGTCGCTGCAGCGGTTTCCAGCGACCATCGTTGCGTCAGACGCTGAACCAGCAGCAAAAGCACGATGAACAGGGGGGTAATCAGGCACAAGCGTCCGAGTGCGACGTAGGTGAATACATCCCGCAGTGTCAGCCAGTCGCTGATCAGGAACAGGTTATAAACCAGCCCTCCTCCAATACCGACGATGGTGAGGAATTGACGCCGCTGCTCAAGTGTTTCTGCTTCGTAGCGTTGTTCAAGATCGTCGCTGAAGCGCAACGCACGCACGCCTGAGACGATGGTCTGCTCGACCTCGATCAGCGTTTGAGGATCTTTGGAGCTGGGGCGATCCAAGAGGGTATTCAGCATGCGGCACCGCAACGGCAAAAAGGAATCGGTTGGGATAGCTCGATTGAAACCTCTTGCTATCCAGATAACGGCAGCGACCGGCAAAAGCGATCGCTCCGTTTACGCGTTATGAGTGCCAGTGATCACGTTCTACATTTTGAAACGTGACACCACCATTCGTAGTTCGCCAGCCAACGTCGACAACTCGTTAGCGGTGACCGCGTTATCTTCGATCTCTTCCCTGAGTGCCTCGCTCCCATTACGAATCTCAGTCACATTGCGATTGATGTCTTCGGACACCGAATGCTGCTGCACCGCAGCACTGGCGATCTGGGTGTTCATGCCGACAATCCGGTCAACACCGTTATTGATTTCATCAAGGCTGGCCGCAGCCAGGTCAGCAGACGCAATACAATCCTGCGCTCTGTGCCTGCCCGCTTTCATTTGCTCTACTGCCGCCGTGGTTGCAAGTTGCAACTCTTGAATAATCCGACGAATTTCTTCGGTCGAATTCTGCGTACGCGATGCCAGGGTCCGGACCTCGTCAGCAACCACTGCGAAGCCGCGGCCTTGCTCACCAGCGCGGGCAGCTTCGATGGCAGCATTGAGCGCCAACAGATTGGTTTGATCAGCAATGTTGCGGATCACCTCGATCACGCCGCCGATTTCCTGGCTGTGCAGGGCAAGCGCAGACACTTTCTCAGCGCTGGCTTCAACTTCACTGGCCAGCTCTTCAACTGTCAACCGGGTGTCGCGCATCACCGCCAGACCAGTATTAGAAGCCTGGCTGGCTTGCTCCGCAGCTCGAGCGGCACCCTCGGTATTTTGCGCAACGTCTGCAACGCTTGCGGTCATCTCGTTGATCGCCGTGGCGACTTGCTCAGTCTCACCCTGCTGGGAACCCATTGACTGCCTGGCGCGATCAATCGACAAGCCCAGGCGTTGAGCGGCTTCCGATACGGACTGCGAGCTCTGCTCAACCTGAGTCAACGACGTGCTGAACGATTGCGCCATATGGTTGAGGCCATTACCGATGTCTGCCATCTCATCTTTACCCTGCACTTTCGCGCGGGCCGTGAGATCGCCTTGGGCAATAAGCTGCGTGGCACTCAGCACACCGTCGATGGCACGCCGCATTGAGGTGTAAATACCAGCGAATGAATAGATCAGCAGCAGGCCGATAAGGGCCAGGCCGCCCAGTATGAACGCTCTGTCTGCTGTTTTTTCGCCGACTCGCTGTTCCAGCAGTTCAGACAGTGACTCCTGAAGCATGTCCTGCGCCTTATACAAGTCGGCCACGACAGCGTTGCCTTTTGCTGGCAGGTCTTGCACGCCGCTGATGGTGTCGCTCGTCGAGCGTATCAACGCTTCAATGTCGTTGCGAAAACTGTCCAGATTCGCCAGCGCGTTGGTTACCGGCTGTTGAATGCTGTCAGCGAGAGCGGGTTCCCTGCGTCGCAAAAGACCGATGCTCTGTTGGAGTTCTGTGCGTATCTGGGCTTCTTGCTTTAGCAACGACTGCAATGAAGAACGAGTGCTGTCACTTAATGGTTGCCCATTGCGCAACCCACTGGCCAAGCCTCGTAGCTGGCCCACGATATTGATTTGTCGAGGCAACCTGAGCGTGCTTTGGTCAATCATGAACAGCGACGCGTAATCTTCATCCAGCACCATGCCGGAAGTGGCTGAAACGAAATAGATGAAATTCAATGTCTGAGTCAGTTGCTCGTTCCACTCATCGAACGCTTTCATCTGATTGGCATCAGGTTTGGCCTGATCGACGAGTCGCTGAGCCCCCGAGCGCAAACGCTGCACGCGGTCGCCGGTTTCCAGCGTCACATTGTATTGCCGGTCAGTAGACTCAAGCTTTGAAAAAGCGTCCTGAAGCTTCGTCTGGTTGGCAGCGAAATCAACTTGAGCAGTGGAGTCACCACTCAACAATCGGTTGGTCAGCGCACGCTGCATCATCGACAGGCGAAGGACAGGCGTGACATCCATCAAGTAGCGCTGGCCTAGTTGCTCTGAACGCACCCCTTCAATGCTGTCATTGATCTGGTGAACTATTCGTGCAGCAAGGAGTGAAAGCGCAATCAGGACGATGAAGGCAAGCAGTGCGAATTTTGCAGGAAAACGTAGACGGCTGGACAGGTAAACGGCAGGAGCAAGGATGTTCATAGGATTCTCACAGCCCTTATTGGGGCGATTTTTTAGTGAAGGTGAGAACAATCCGTTTCTCTAATAAGCAGGGACTTCTTTGACCCCTTTGCAACGCACTTGATAGCGTGACACTACGAGCGCCATTCGATAATGGCCATGAGACATCATCAAAGTCAAAGCTCCGACTCGTAAGGCCTGCAGAAAGTTGCGTGGATATTTTCTGTTTCGGCAATATTTCGATTTTTATTGAGCTTTAGCGACGAGTGGCGATGTGCCACTCCGAAATCTGTTGCCGGGTGACACGTTTCCCGTGGCGAAGCATTCGCTACAGCCAGCGTTATACCTCCCCGCCTATTATCAGGTTATTTCATACATATAATTCACATAATGCCCTTAAAGAATAATATCAATATTCCAAAATAGCATTTCCAACACTTTTGTTATGCAAATAACATCCAGCGCAGACGACATCGTTTCAGGCATCACAACCTCTATCAGACCAACCAATCTGCACCCTCACCACGGGCCAGTGCCAGTTCAATGGACACCGCCCGACATGACAAAGACGCTTGCAGCAAGCGCTGCCAAAACGTTCCCGCTTTCAACACTCACCGCTGCTTTGTTGCTCGGGGCATTCTCGCCCCTCGTCGAGGCCGACACTGATGAATCGAGGCTCAGCACCGTTACGGTGATCTCCACCGGCGTACGTGGACAACAGCGGACAGTGGCAGACAGTCCTGCGCCTATTGACATCATCAACAGTGATCAACTGCTAAAAACGGGCCGCGCAGAACTCTCTGAAGCGATCGCCAAACTGCTTCCCTCCTTCAATTTCGGCACCAATATCGCGGGCTACAACTCGGTGACCCGGCCGCTGAGCAATCGAAGTCTGGGGCCGGCTTACACGCTGGTACTGGTCAACGGCAAGCGGCGGCACAATGGCGCAGTGGGTCAGCGAGGCTCTATCGATAACAGCGGTGCCAACGCAGTGGATATCGATCTGATCCCGGTCAGCGCCGTGGACCATATCGAAGTGCTCAAGGACAGCGCTGCCGCTCAGTATGGTTCTGACGCAGTTGCTGGCGTGATCAACATTATTCTCAAGGCCGGTGATTCCGGCGGGCACTATGAAAGCACCTACGGCAAGCTATTCTCGGGCGCTGGAGAAACCCTGAAGATTGCAGGTGACCAAGGCTTCACCCTTGGCGAAAAAGGCTTTTTCCACTTTTCAGCGGATGCCCGCAAACGAGGTGAAGCCTCCTGGAACGACAAGGCGGACAGTAGCGTTCGGGCGTTCAGCGACCCGGCAAAAGAAGCGTCCTGGGACCGCGTGGCCATCAAGAACGGCGATCCGGATTTGAAGGCCTTTAACCTCGCTTACAACGCCGAATTACCGCTGGAAGATCTGACGTTGTACTCCTTCACCACCTATGGCGAGCGCGACGCAGAGGCAGCTAACTATTTTCGCCTCCCCACCGGCACGGCATCGGTGCCCGAAGTGTTCCCCGACGGTTACTACCCGTTGAACAACATCAAGGATACCGATTACCAGTTTCTGTTCGGTGGCAAGGGTGAGGCCGCCGACTGGAACTGGGACCTGAGCACCACCTACGGACGGAACAACGTTCACCACTCCAGCGACTTGAATATCAATCCGTCACTGGGCACGGCGTCGCCGACCAAATTCGACAATCTGGCGACTTTCCGCTTTGAGCAATGGGTTAACAACCTGGACTTCACCCGTCGCTACGACAGCCTGTTTCAGCTGACCCCACCTGTGCAAGTATCAGCGGGGCTGGAACATCGCTGGGAACGTTTCAGCACCTTCGCGGGTGCTCCGCAAGCCTATATTACCGGCACCTACCCTGCCGCCTCTGGCGCTCAGGCGGCCGTGACCATTCGCCCGGAGGATGAGGTCAACCTGATTCGCAACAACTATGCGGGCTACCTGGACCTTGGCTTTGATCTGACGGATCGCTGGTTTCTCGACGTCGCGGGGCGGGTTGAACATTACGACGACGATTCAGGCAATACCTTTGGCCTGAAAGTGAACTCCCGTTACGAACTGACCGATACGGTTGCCGTACGTGGCACTGTCGGCACCGGCTTTCGTGCCCCTTCCCTGACCCAGATCGGCTATACGGTTGCGGACAATCGGGTCGCTGTCGATGTGAACGGTAACGTGGTCCCGGCCGTGACCCGCCTGACCCCGTCAGGCAGCAACCTGGCCGCAGCGTTGGGCGGCGATGATCTGAAACCGGAGAAGTCGCGCAACCTCGGGCTGGGATTGACCTGGCAGCCGGCACCGCGAACCAGTGTTACGGCGGATGCTTACCTGATCGACATTGATGATCGAATTGCACTGACCAGCAACATTTATGATCAGGGCAACGGGGTGATCAACGGCATCCTCACCGCTCAAGGCGTTCCCAGTGGAACGTGGGTCAACTATTACACCAACGCATTCGACACCCGTACGCGGGGTCTGGATATCGTTGCCGACCACACTACCCCGCTGGATGCCTGGGGGGAGGTGCGCTGGAGCCTAGGCTTCAACTGGAACAAAACCACTATTGAAGGCGTGCGTGATACGCCTGCTGCGCTGGCCAGTTCCGGTGTCACCCTGGTAGGTCGTGATCGCGAAGGCGATCTGACCGAAGCATCACCCAAGACCAAATGGATACTGGGCGCCAACTGGAAGGTCGATGACCTGGCGGTAAACCTGCAGACCAGCCGATACGGCGCAGTCAAGACACTGGCCGTCAATCCCAGTGGCGATCGTAGCTTTGGCGCCAAGTGGATAACCGATCTGGACGTCAGCTACACCTTTATTGATCAACTGACGGTAAGCATCGGCGGGACCAACATCTTTGACGTGCGGCCATCAAAAAATGCGGTTTACAGCAACCTCGGCCTGGCACCGTATGGCAACCCGCCGTTCTATCCGGGTGGCGGTTACTGGTACACCAAGCTGGCTTATGATTTTTGATTCGACCCCGCCATCCTTGTTGGAGCGAGGCTTGCCCGCGAAGAACGATTTCCCGGTAAAGCTGATACACCGCAGCGACTGATTCGCGGGCAAGCCTCGCTCCAACGGACTAGCCGGGCTATATGGGGGATTCTATGTTTGCCTGCAATCCCGAAGGACCGGCCGGGCGGCGCTCCGCTTTAACCGGTCCTACGCAAAAGCAAGCTCATGTGGGAGCTGAGCTTGCTCGCGATGAACGATTACGCGGTGTGGCTACTGGCTGCGTCTCATGCATCGCGAGCAAGCTCAGCGCCTACAGTGAATGGCTTGCAAAATTCTCGCCTGCAGCGCAATGCTGTGAACCGCTGGATTGTTACGCCTGCCGAGATACTCAATATCATTCCGAATGATATTAACTTTTGTTTCATTCGATTCGTGCAATACAACCCTCAAGAACAGAATCCGCCCATCTTAATATTCCGGCGGACATTCCCATGGCTCAGAAATTCAATCAATTGCGCTTTCCACTCGCCGCGTTGGCGCTGGTGGTGATAAGCGCTTGCGGCGGAGCGCCTGAAGCGACGGTCGCGCCTGCGGCAGCCAAAGTCAGCGTTGCCAAGGTTCTGGAACAACCCGTCAACGAGTGGGATGAGTTCACCGGCCGCCTCGAAGCCCCCGAAACCGTAGAGATTCGCCCTCGCGTATCCGGTCAGATCGATGCCGTAGCCTTCACTGATGGCGCGCTGGTCAAGAAAGGCGACGTGCTGTTCCAGATCGACCCTCGCCCGTTCCAGTCAGAAGTGCGCCGCCTTGAAGCACAACTGCAGCAAGTTCGCGCGACGGCAACCCGCAGTGAAAACGAAGCCCAGCGTGGTGAGCGCCTGCGGACCAACAACGCTATCTCCGCTGAACTGGCTGATTCGCGCACCACCACTGCACAAGAAGCCCGTGCCGGTGTAGCGGCCATTCAGGCCCAGCTGGACCTGGCAAAACTCAACCTGAGCTTCACCCGCGTGACGTCGCCTATCAGTGGTCGCGTCAGCCGCGCCGAAATCACGGCCGGTAACATCGTAACCGCCGACGTGACGCCGTTGACCAGCGTGGTTTCCACCGACAAGGTTTACGCCTACTTCGACGCCGATGAGCGTGTCTTCCTTAAATACACGGAGCTGGCTCGCAAAGGCCAACGTGGCCAGACCACTCCGGTGTACCTGGGGCTTTCCAATGAAGTTGGCAACCCACACCAGGGCCAGATGAACTTCGTCGACAACCAGGTCAACCCGCGTACCGGCACCATTCGCGGTCGCGCTGTATTCGACAACAGCGACGGCAGCTTCACCCCGGGCCTGTACGCACGGGTCAAACTGGTTGGCAGCGGTACCTATTCCGCGGTGCTGATCAACGATGAAGCGGTCGGCACTGATCTGGGCAAGAAATTTGTGCTGGTCATGGACAAGGACAACAAGCCCTCTTACCGCCCGGTTGAGCTGGGGCCAAAAGTGGAAGGTTTGCGCATCGTGCGTAGCGGCCTGAGCAAAGACGACACCATCGTCGTCAAGGGCCTGCAACGTGTGCGTCCAGGCCAGCCGGTTACCCCGGAAGTCACTCCGATGGCCAGCGCCGAGACACTCGCCGCGCTACTCAAACAACGCCAGGCTCTGGAAGCCAGCAACTTGCCGCAAGTGAAGCCTAAAGCACCTGAAAAAGTTGCCGGCATCGCCGCGCCACGCGGTTAAGGGAAACCACTGATGAACTTCTCTCAATTCTTTATCTCGCGTCCGATCTTCGCGGCAGTGCTGTCGCTGTTGATCCTGATCGCCGGGTCGATTTCACTCTTCCAGTTACCGATCAGTGAATACCCCGAAGTCGTACCGCCAACCGTGGTCGTTCGCGCCAACTTCCCGGGGGCCAACCCCAAGGTGATCGGCGAAACCGTCGCGGCTCCGCTGGAGCAGGCGATTACCGGTGTCGAAAACATGCTGTACATGTCTTCGCAATCCACCGCCGACGGCAAGATTACCCTGACCATCACTTTCGCGCTGGGTACTGACCTGGATAACGCGCAGGTACAGGTTCAGAACCGCGTGACCCGAACCGAGCCGAAACTGCCCGAAGAAGTGACGCGAATCGGTATCACCGTGGACAAGGCGTCGCCCGATCTGACGATGGTGGTCCACCTGACCTCGCCGGATAAACGTTACGACATGCTTTACCTGTCCAACTACGCCATCCTCAACATCAAGGACGAGCTGGCTCGCCTTGGCGGTGTCGGTGACGTGCAGTTGTTCGGTATGGGCGATTACTCGTTGCGAGTCTGGCTGGATCCAAACAAGACGGCGTCGCGTAATCTGACCGCGACCGACGTTGTAAACGCTATTCGCGAGCAGAACCGTCAGGTCGCTGCGGGCCAGTTGGGCGCACCGCCCTCGCCTAGCGCTACCAGCTTCCAGATGTCAGTGAACACTCAGGGCCGTCTGGTCAGCGAAGAAGAATTTGAAAACATCGTGATTCGCTCCGGCGCCGATGGCGAAATCACTCGTCTGCGTGATGTCGCGCGCATCGAACTGGGTTCCAACCAGTACGCCTTGCGCTCATTGCTGGATAACCAGCCTGCTGTGGCGATTCCAATCTTCCAGCGACCTGGCTCCAACGCCATCGACATCTCTAACGACGTTCGGGCGAAGATGACCGAGCTGAAACAAAACTTCCCTGAAGGCATGGATTTCAGCATCGTTTACGACCCGACGATCTTTGTTCGCGGCTCGATTGAAGCGGTTATTCATACCCTGTTCGAAGCGTTGATTCTGGTTGTGCTGGTGGTGATCCTGTTCCTGCAGACATGGCGTGCTTCGATCATTCCATTGGCTGCGGTACCGGTATCGCTGATCGGTACGTTCGCCGTGATGCACATGTTCGGCTTCTCACTCAACGCGCTATCGCTGTTCGGACTGGTTCTGGCCATCGGTATCGTGGTCGACGACGCCATCGTGGTGGTGGAAAACGTCGAGCGAAACATCGGACTCGGGCTGACCCCGGTCGAAGCCACCAAACGGGCCATGAAAGAAGTGACAGGGCCAATCATCGCCACGGCACTGGTGCTGTGTGCGGTGTTCATCCCGGCCGCGTTCATCTCCGGATTGACGGGGCAGTTCTATAAGCAGTTTGCCCTGACGATTGCGATTTCCACGGTGATTTCGGCCTTCAACTCCCTGACTCTTTCTCCGGCGCTGTCAGCCGTGCTGCTCAAGGCTCACGACGCGCCAAAGGATCGTTTCTCGCGCGGCCTCGACAAGATATTCGGCGGTTGGTTGTTCCGACCGTTCAACCGCGTGTTCGAACGCGCCAGTAACAGCTATGTAGGAATCGTCGGTCGAGTGATCCGCAGCAGCGGCATTGCCCTGGTGCTTTACGGCGGCCTGATGGTGCTGACCTACTTCGGTTTCGCCACCACACCGACAGGCTTCGTGCCGCCTCAGGACAAACAGTATCTGGTGGCTTTCGCCCAACTGCCGGACGCGGCCAGCCTGGACCGCACCGAAGACGTTATCAAACGCATGTCCGACATTGCCTTGAAACAGGAAGGTGTTGAAAGTGCGGTAGCGTTCCCTGGCCTGTCCATTAACGGTTTCACGAATAGCCCGAACGCCGGCATCGTGTTTGTGACCCTCAAGCCTTTTGAAGACCGTAAAGAAGCCAGCCTGTCGGCGGGTGCCATCGCGGGTGCATTGAACGGCAAGTTTGGCGAGATCCAGGACGCCTACATGGCGATCTTCCCGCCACCACCGGTACAAGGTCTGGGCACCATCGGCGGTTTCCGCCTGCAGATCGAAGACCGTGGCAACCTCGGTTACGACGAGTTGTACAAAGAGACGATGAACATCATCGCCAAGAGCCACAGCGTGCCGGAGCTGGCCGGGCTGTTCACCAGTTACACGGTGAACGTGCCGCAAGTCGATGCTGCCATTGACCGTGAAAAAGCCAAGACCCACGGCGTGGCCATCAGCGACATTTTCGACACCCTTCAGGTGTATCTGGGCTCGCTGTACGCCAACGACTTCAACCGTTTCGGTCGTACTTATCAGGTCAACGTTCAGGCTGAACAACAGTTCCGTCAGGATGCCGACCAGATTGGTCAGCTCAAGGTCCGCAACAACCTTGGCGAGATGATTCCACTGGCGACCTTTATCAAAGTCAGCGATACCGCTGGCCCTGATCGCGTCATGCATTACAACGGCTTCATCACGGCTGAAATCAACGGCGCTGCGGCTCCGGGTTACAGCTCGGGCCAGGCTCAGGCGGCGGTGGAAAAACTGCTCAAGGACGAACTGCCTAATGGCATGACCTATGAGTGGACCGAGATCACGTATCAGCAAATCCTGTCAGGCAATACCGCGCTGCTGGTTTTCCCGCTGTGCGTACTGCTGGCCTTCCTGGTGCTGGCTGCTCAGTACGAAAGCTGGAGCCTACCACTGGCGGTGATTCTGATCGTACCGATGACACTGCTGTCGGCCATCACTGGTGTGATCCTGTCCGGTAGCGACAACAACATCTTTACCCAGATCGGACTGATCGTATTGGTGGGACTGGCCTGTAAGAACGCGATCCTTATCGTCGAATTCGCCAAGGACAAGCAAAGCGAGGGCATGTCGCCGCTGGAAGCCGTACTGGAAGCGTGCCGTCTGCGTCTGCGTCCGATCCTGATGACCTCCTTCGCGTTCATCATGGGGGTTGTGCCACTGGTGTTCTCCAGCGGTGCCGGTGCAGAAATGCGTCACGCCATGGGTGTAGCGGTGTTCTCGGGGATGCTCGGGGTGACTTTCTTCGGCTTGCTGCTGACACCGGTGTTCTACGTGCTGATTCGTAACTTCGTCGAGCGCAAAGAGGCGCGCAAGGCAGCCAAGGCACAGAGCCTGCAAACCCTGAACCCGGAGGCGCATTGATGAATTCGTTAAAGCTGTTCATGCCGAGCCTGCTGGTTCTCGCACTGGCGGCCTGTGCGGTCGGCCCTGATTACAAGGCACCCGATACCGCTGCAGCCAAGGTCGCTTCGGCGGAGAAAGGTAATTATGACCGCAGCCATCAGCAAACCGTCTGGTGGCAGCAATTCGACGACCCGACGCTTAATCAGTTGGTCGCAAAGTCGCTCAACGACAACCGCGAACTGCGCGTCGCCTTCGCCCGCCTCAAAGCGGCCCGGGCGATCCGCGATGATGTCAGCAATGACGCCATGCCCGTGGTGACCAGCCGGGTCAGCAGTGATCTCGGCAAAGGCCAGCAACCTGGCATCACCGAGCGCCGGGTCAGCAGTGAACGTTACGATCTGGGCCTGGACATGGCCTGGGAACTGGACCTGTTTGGGCGGATCCAGCGTGAACTGGAAGCCAGCGAAGCCGATCAGGACGTTGCCGAGGCCAATCTGTATCAGCTTCAGGTCACCCTGATCGCTGAAGTGGTAGATGCCTATGGCCAGTTGCGCGGTGCGCAGCTACGTGAAGGCATTGCCCGGGAAAACCTGAAAAACCAGCAGGAATCCCGCGGTGTTACCGAGCAACTGCGCGATGCCGGTGTGGGTAACGAACTTGATGTCGTGAGAGCGGACGCCCGCCTCGCCGCCGTCGAAGCTTCGGTCCCACAACTGCAAGCTGAGCAGGTTCGTCAGCGTAATCGCATTGCGACTTTGCTCGGTGAACGCCCGGAAAGCCTGAGTGTTGATCTGAGCCCGGCGAAACTGCCCGCCATTGCCAAAGCACTGCCCATTGGTGATCCGACGCAGTTACTGCGTCAGCGTCCAGACATTCGCTCGGCAGAGCGCCAACTGGCCTCCTCGACTGCGCGGATTGGTGTCGCAACCGCTGATTTGTTCCCTCGAGTCAGCCTGAGTGGTTTTCTGGGCTTCACCGCGGGACGTGGGTCGCAGATCGGCTCCTCAGCCGCACGGGCATGGTCGTTAGGGCCGAGCATATCCTGGGCAGCTTTTGATCTGGGCAGCGTGCGAGCGCGAATCCGGGGCGCCGATGCAGATGCTGAAGGCGCGCTGGCCAACTACGAGCAGCAAGTGCTATTGGCACTGGAAGAGTCGGAGAATGCGTTCAGCGACTATGACAAACGTCAGCAGCGTCTGGTCTCTCTGATCCGGCAAAGTGAAGCCAGTCGTGCGGCTGCCAGCCTGGCGTCGATCCAGTATCGCGAAGGCACCGCAGATTTCCTGGTCCTGCTGGACGCGGAGCGCGAGCGTCTGGCGGCCGAGGACTCACAGGCTCAGGCTGAGATTGAGCTGTATCACGGCATTGTCGCTATCTATAAAGCACTGGGCGGAGGTTGGCAGCCACAGGCTTGATGGATTGAATGCTTGAACCAGGAAGCCCCGATTTCGGGGCTTTTTGGTGTCTGGCGTCTAGTGATATGTACCCATAAATCACTAAATGTAAGAGCTATAGATACCGGTCACTCAACATACACCGTTTGACACCAAGCCATCCCTCCACGAAGCTGCAAGCCGTAAAGAAATGGATATCGGTGTGCTCATGCCTTTTCGAGGCTACTTTTCAAAAAACACTGCCCGTCGCCGTATCGGACTGGTAGCCGCTTTGATTCTGATCGTGCTGGCAGGCGTTGTTTACCTGACACGACAATGGTCAACCCCGCCTGCTCCGCCAGTGCTTAGCCAGACTTACGGCGAGGCCCTGGAAATTGCACACAACGGAAAGCCTGGCGCTGCAAGGGTCCTCTATCAGCACCTGGCCCGCACCGACCTCTCCGACATTCGTCGCGCCAGCCTGCTGGCTGAACTCGCAAACTACCCAAGTCCTCAGGCATTAAGGTTGCTGGATGCGGCACTGCAGAATGATTCGGTGCTGGTCCGCCAGGCAGCGATTGGCGTCACGCAAAAAATGCTACCTGACGGCAAGCGCAGTATTCTGCTGGGGCCAATGCTCGAGGATCGGGAGCCTGCGGTTCGCTTCGACGCAACATGGGCGCTGCTCGACCTGTCTCCGGATGAACTGGGCCTGTATTACGCAGCCTTGCAGCACAGTGTTGAACTCTGCGTGACCGCCCTAAAGGCCCAGCCCCCTTCGGGCACCAGCCAGGTGCAACTGGCACGTTTGCTCGCGCACAACGGTGATAAACCCTCTGCGTTGGCTGCCCTGCAAGTTGCGATGGACTTGGAGCCAAAAAACCTCGAAGCATCCATCGCCTACCTGGAGCTACTCGACCAGCCAGGGCAAACCGAACGTGCACGCCAGCTGCTGGCCCGCCTGCTGGCCCAACATCCGCAGTCCTCCAGGCTACAACATGCCTTGGGCATGTGGCTCCTTGACCACGAACAGAGCGAATACGCGCTGCTTGCACTGGCCAAGGCGGTTGAACTGGAGCCCGACAATACGTCTTACCGCTATGATCTGGCGGTAGCACTGCACGACCTTGAGCAACTTGAAGCCGCGCAGAAACAATTGGCAGAAATCCTCCAGCGCCAGCCTGCCAACCGCCAGGCAAGGATAATGTTGATTCGATACTGGAAGGAAACCGGGCAACTGCAAAACGTACAGGTACTGCAAGCCGAGCTTGAGCAGCAAAACCCGGATGACCCAGCCCTGCAACAGGGGCTTTAGCTGTAAAGGACTGCCGAGCGAAAAAAATACGCTGTTTGGGGTAGCCGCTAATATCAGAAATAACTTACAGCCGAGTTCATCTGATAAGACAACGTGAGTGGCGCGGCCACCAACTCTAGTCATTCACGTCGCTAGTTAATTGCATCAAAACTATTTTCTAACTCAAAAAAAAAGTGCATGATTTGCACGCTACTGATTTAAAACCACCTTTTTTCATCACAGCGAAGCGACAGGAAAGCGTTAATCCCTCGGGGAAAAACGCGACCTTGGGTTCCGTTAAGGCACCTTCAATACACGCACTCTTCCCAAGCGCTTGTCTTATCGTTTTGTGACGCTGGTAACAGCCAATCACCGTCGGAGTATGTTATTTGTCCAGACTTGCCGAGTTTCGCGCAGCAGAAAAAGCCCTTCAGGAACAGCTGGCTCAGCTGGAGTCCTTGAAGAATGATGCGGGCCTGAAAAAGGAGATCGAGTTCGAACAGAAGCTTCAGGCTTTGATGAGCAGCTATGACAAGGGTCTGCGCGACATCATTACGATCCTTGATCCAAAAGGCTCGTCGTCCCTGCCCGTAGCAGCCGGGCCAAAGCGCCGTCGCGCACGCGTCGTCAAGGTTTATCAAAACCCGCACACCGGTGAACTGATCGAGACCAAAGGTGGTAACCACCGCGGCCTGAAGTCCTGGAAAGAGCAATACGGTGTTGAAACCGTGGATTCATGGCTTCGCGCCTGATCAAACTCTGCCCGTTAAAAAGCCCTGCCTCTGCAGGGCTTTTTTTATAAAAACGACAAGTCTCTGACGTCAGATATAACTCTTTAAGATTAACCGCTGTTCGCGTGTCGCCTGCGCTCTGGATATAGTTCGAATTGAGTTACGCGGATCACGATGCCTATTACTGTTCAGCCTGCGAGTACGATACCTATGTATATGCACGGCTCGTCGCCGTCCTCGACACGCATATGCCGCAACGGCCATCAGCAATCCACGCTAATAACAACCAGCATTATCATTGGTACTTGTCAGAATATTCCGATATTTATAAGTACGGGCGTTCCAGATTTTTCTCACGGGCTTCACGTTTTTTTCACAGACCGTCTTCCACTATAGAGGCTGCTAAAGGATTAGCGCCCCATGCCCGCTTCGGCGGGCCTCTTTTTGCCTGAAATTCGTGCATGCCACGGATTCACTGCGCTCCGCCTAGCCGCAATGTATTGCGAATCTGCATGGCTTCATCACTGGTAGCCGCGTAACCGGCAGCAGAACCTGCGTATGACAGCGACCATGCTGTATCAGCGGTCGCCGCGGCCACCAGTGTCTGAGTCATGACGTGCACCCCGTTCTGAGTGATCGTACAGCTGGTCTCCATTGCGGGTAGCTTGCTGAGCTCCGTCGCGTGAATGCGAGTACAGACGCTCTGGAAGCCACTGCGCGCGAAATTCACCTGTACAGCCTTACGCATTTCCAGCAGCACGCCCTCGACATTCACCTGATGGCCTGATTGCAGACGGGACTCGGTAAGCTCCATGACCATGACCGGGTTACCCGCCTCGTCATTTTTGGCTGCCCGTTGCCTGGATTGAGGCGAAGGCTGCCCGGCAACGGGCTGAGTAGCGCCCAGCTCTTCAACCTGCCAGCCGCTCGGCCAGATGATAACCGCATCACCCGCGTGAGCCCCTCCGACGACCAGCGTCAGAAAAAAACCAATGAATGAATATCTGTATCGCGGGTCAATCATGAGGGCACCACCCAAGTACATAGGCGACAAAGTCTGACCGCCCGCAGCTTCGGGAACAAGGGCTGTCACGCGGCAATTGAGTCGCAGGTTTGGCTTCGACGCGGGCGGCCCGTATCATTTGCCCATACAGAAGACCTCAACCGGAGATATCCATGAGTTTGCAAGACCTTAATACCTTCCCTGGCGTAACCGCAGAGCCTGAGGTTGCGACCCGGCAATTCGTGTTCAACCACACCATGCTGAGGGTCAAGGACATTACCGCGTCACTGGACTTCTATACTCGCGTATTGGGTTTCAGTCTGGTTGAAAAGCGTGACTTCCCCGAAGCCGAATTCAGCCTGTATTTCCTGGCACTGGTCGACAAAAGTCAGATTCCTGCAGATGACGCGGCTCGTAACGTGTGGATGAAGTCCATTCCCGGCATTCTCGAGTTGACGCACAACCACGGCACCGAAAAAGATCCAGCGTTTGCCTACCACAATGGCAACACTGACCCTCGAGGGTTTGGGCACATATGCATTTCCGTGCCGGACGTGCATGTTGCCTGCGAACGCTTTGAAAAACTGGGCGTGAACTTCCAGAAGCGCCTCGCTGACGGGCGCATGAACAGCCTGGCATTCATCAAGGATCCGGACGGCTACTGGGTAGAAATCATCCAGCCGACACCACTGTAAGCACAAACAAAAAGGGCCTCATGAACAATCATGAGGCCCTTTTTTATTGCCTGAACATTATGTGGTTACGCTGGCGCAGAGGTTCGGATCAAGTGATCGAATGCGCTGAGAGAGGCTTTGGCACCCTCCCCCAGGGCAATGATGATCTGCTTGTAAGGCGTGGTGGTGACGTCGCCTGCAGCAAAGATACCTGGAAGCGAAGTTTCCCCACGGGAGTCGACAACGATCTCGCCGCGTGGCGACAGCTCGATACTGCCTTTGAGCCAATCGGTGTTGGGCAACAGACCAATTTGCACGAAGATACCTTCCAGTTCTACCGTGACTTCCTCACCGTTCACACGGTTTTTGTAACGCAACCCGTTGACCTTCTGCTCATCGCCGGTGACCTCAGTGGTCTGCGCGTTGGTGATAACCGTTACGTTAGGCAAACTGGTCAGCTTGCGCTGCAACACGGCGTCAGCCCGCAATTGCACATCAAACTCCAGCAATGTGACGTGAGCCACGATACCGGCCAAATCAATGGCAGCTTCGACGCCGGAGTTACCGCCGCCAATCACCGCAACACGCTTGCCTTTGAACAACGGGCCATCGCAATGCGGGCAGTAAGCAACACCTTTGTTGCGATATTGCTGCTCGCCCGGAACGTTCATTTCCCTCCAGCGTGCGCCAGTGGCGAGAATAACGGTCTTGGCCTTGAGGCTCGCGCCGCCGGAAAATTTCACTTCGTGCAGGGCGCCGTCCTTGCCGGGAATCAGTTGGTCTGCACGCTGCAGGTTCATGATGTCCACTTCGTATTGCTTGACGTGCTCTTCAAGCGCTACAGCCAGCTTCGGACCTTCAGTGTGCTGCACTGAAATGAAGTTCTCGATAGCCATGGTGTCCAGCACCTGACCGCCGAAGCGCTCAGCCGCCACACCGGTACGAATACCTTTGCGCGCTGCATACACGGCCGCTGCTGAACCAGCCGGGCCACCGCCAACTACCAATACATCAAACGCTTCTTTGGCATTGAGTTTCTGTGCCTGACGATCACCAGCACCGGTGTCGATTTTGGCCAGAATTTCTTCCAGACCCATACGGCCCTGACCAAACAGTTCACCGTTCAGGTAGATGCTCGGCACCGACATGATATGGCGATCGGTGACTTCGTCCTGGAACAGCGCACCATCAATAGCGATGTGTTTGATGTTCGGGTTGAGCACTGCCATCAGGTTCAGCGCCTGCACGACGTCCGGGCAGTTCTGGCAAGACTGGGAAAAATAGGTTTCGAATGTGAATTCGCCTTCAAGTGCGCGAATCTGTTCGATGGTGTCTGCGCTGGCCTTGGATGGGTAGCCGCCAACTTGCAGCAGTGCCAATACCAGCGAAGTGAATTCGTGGCCCATCGGGATACCGGCGAATCGCAGGCTGATGTCTTGTCCCGGGCTGTTGAGCGAGAACGACGGGGTACGCACGTCGGTGCCGCTGTCATTAAGGGTAATGTCTTTCGAAACGCTGATCACGTCATTGAGCAACGCCAGCATTTCCTGGGATTTCGCGCCGTCATCGAGGGACGCGACGATCTCGACCGGGCGGGTAAGACGCTCCAGGTACGATTTCAGCTGGGCTTTAAGATTGGCGTCCAACATGCGGGCGATTCCTTTAGCAATTAGAAAAACAGGAAGTAGAAAAAACAACGCCCAGGCGATAGTCGCCCGGGCGTTGTTTGGGGCGATGCGGTTTACGTGCTTAAGCGCTCAGCGCCCCAAGCCGGTTCATACGGCTTAGATCTTGCCAACCAGGTCCAAAGATGGAGCCAGAGTGGCTTCGCCTTCTTTCCATTTAGCTGGGCAAACTTCGCCTGGGTGTGCAGCAACGTACTGAGCAGCTTTGACTTTACGCAGCAGCTCGGAAGCGTCGCGGCCTACACCACCGTCGTTCAGCTCAACGATTTTGATCTGACCTTCTGGGTTGATCACGAAAGTACCGCGGTCAGCCAGACCGGCTTCTTCGATCAGTACGTCGAAGTTGCGGGACAGGATGTGAGTCGGGTCGCCGATCAATGGGTACTGGATTTTGCCGATGGCTGGCGAAGTGTTGTGCCAGGCAGCGTGTGCGAAATGGGTGTCAGTCGACACGCCGTAGATTTCAACGCCCAGTTTTTTGAAGTCGGCGTAGTTATCAGCAAGGTCTTCCAGTTCGGTCGGGCACACGAAGGTGAAGTCTGCTGGGTAGAAGAAGACGACAGACCATTTGCCTTTGAAGTCAGCTTCAGACACGTCTACGAAAGAGCCGTTCTGGAATGCAGTGGCTTTGAACGGTTTTACCTGGCTGTTGATGATAGGCATCGGTGAATCTCCTAGTGGGTTGTTAATTCGATGAGACAGAGCTTACGCATAATGGCCTATGTAGGCTCATTGGCAAACCTCATGTGCACGATTGGTTTTGACTATAAGGGAGGCTTATTAATAGAAGGAAAGGTAATTTCGCTTTTGAAGGTCAAAAGGCCCGCGAAGGCTCAAGCTCGGCAATTTCTCCACCTCCCCCTCCCCTGATCTCGCACCCTTGGGCGAACTTTCGATTCGCGGCCAGCGTGCGAGACGCCGAAAACAAGGCTCTTAACCTGCACCGGCAAATAACCAGCCCAAAAAAATCGATTCGCTATAGCAACTCAAATAGTATGTAATTACAGGGTACATACCACAGTATGAAATAAAGGATCACGAAATGGCTCGCGGCGGCATCAACAAGGCATTGGTACAGGCAGCAAGACTTGCGCTACTGGCCCGCGGTGAGCACCCCAGCATCGATTCAGTACGCATTGAAATGGGCAACACCGGCTCGAAAACCACCATCCATCGCTATCTGAGAGAGCTGGACGAAAGCGATCGGGCAGGCACAACACCTTCGGACATCACTGATGAGTTGACCGAACTGGTCACCCGCCTCGCGCATCGCCTGCAAGGCAAGGCCCAAGAGACCATTGATGAGGCTCAGTCGCGCTTCGATGTAACGTGCCATCAGAAGGATGAAGCACTGCATCAGGCACACCGTCAGCTCGAAAAGATGACCGCGCGCTGGAATCGCAAGACCGAACAATTGAAGGAGCAGGCAACGACGCTGCTTGCCACCCGCGAACGACTGCAGACGGAGCACACCCAGAATGCTCGTCTGACTCAAGCCAATCAGGATTTGATGAATCGACTCGCAGACAAAGACGAGCAGATTCGCTCACTGGAAGAAAAAAACCTGAAAGCCCTCGAATCCGCAAAACAACAGCGTGAGCAAGAGCAGCGACGATACGAGGAGCACGCTCTAGAGCTGCAGACAGAGTTGCGTCAGACGCAAAGCCTGGCGACGCAACATCAGCAAGATATCACCCGGCTTACGCGGGACAATGAGCGACTATTGGCAGAGAACCGCAGTGCTCAGCGAGAGCAGGATGCTCACAATGACCAGCTAACCAAAGCCTCGGCTCAAGCTGCCAGCACGCTGGAACAGTTACAGAGCACGCAAACCCGCTGCACCGTGCTTGAAGAGCGCGCTCGCCTCGCACAACAGGACAGCGCCGAGGCCCGGCAGCAGCTTACTGATCAGCTGCAGCAGAATCGGGTATTGGAGTTGATATTGATCAAGACCGAGCTGGCACTGGAAGGCTTGCGAAACGATCATTCCACAACGACCGCCCCCTCAAAGCATCACCCCGATTAGCCCTGATCGTGGCGCTCAAGCATGGTCCTGACGCGCAAACCCAACTCATCCACGGTAAACGGCTTGGTCATCATGTCCATGCCGCACCCAAGGAAGTCGCCTCGAACCTGAGCCTCTGGCGCATAACCGGTCATGAACAGCACGCGTAAATCAGGCCGATACTGCCTGGCTATTTCGGCGAGCTGACGACCATTCAAGCCCGGCAGTCCCACATCGCTGACTAACAAATCAATACGCTGCTGCCCCTGCAAGTAAGGCATGGCAGCCTTGCTGTCGCCCGCCTCCAGAGTGGAATAGCCAAGCTCATGCAGCACATCAACCACCAGCATGCGCACAGGCTCTTCGTCTTCAACCACCAAAACACACTCGCCGCTGACCGCTCGCGGTGCCTCCAGCCCAGTCACGACTGCCGTGATGCGCTCACCAAGGTCTTGATCACAAGACAGGTAAAGATGAACCGTCGTGCCCTGCCCCTCGACACTGTCGATCACAACATGACCACCCGTTTGCTTGACGAAACCGTAGACCATCGACAAACCAAGACCCGTACCCTGGCCGATAGGCTTAGTGGTGAAGAATGGATCAAAGGCTCGATCCAGAACATCGTCAGGCATACCTGATCCGGTATCACGCACACTCAGACGAACATATTCACCAGGCGAAACCTCTCCCGAGCGCCCCTCAACCCTGACATGCTCACTGGCAACCGTTAGCTGACCACCGTCAGGCATCGCGTCCCGAGCATTGATGACAAGGTTCAGCAACGCGTTTTCCAATTGATGTTCGTCGGTACTGGTGAGCTGCAGCCCCTCGCTCAGCTCGATACGCAACTCAATGCTTTCGCCGGTCGTGCGGGCCAGCAACTCCTGCATGGATGTCACCATCTGATTCACATCGACAGCACAGTTGTTGAGCGATTGTCGACGGGCGAAAGCCAGTAGCCTGTGAGTCAGAGCCGCAGCGCGATTGGCTGAGGTCATGGCCGCACTGATGTAGCGATCAATCTCTCCCGTCCGGCCAGCAGCAATGCGTCGCTGCATCAAGTCCAGAGCACCAAGTACGCCGGTGAGCATGTTGTTGAAGTCGTGGGCGATACCGCCGGTTAGCTGGCCGATGGCGTCCATTTTTTGCGCATGACGCAGGGTTTCTTCGGCCTGCTCACGCTCGGCCATTTCGATTTGCAGCAGCTCGTTGATACTGGCCAGCTCACGAGTACGCTCGGCCACTCGCAACTCGAGGCTCTCATTGAGCTCGCGGAGCGCTTCTTCTGCATTGACCTGGGCGGTAATGTCAGTGTGAGTACCAAGCCAGTGGGTGATATGCCCATGCTCATCGCGGATCGGCAAGGCGCGAGCCAGAAACCAGTTATAGCCACCGTCCTTGCCGCGTAGCGGGAACGTGTCTTCCCAGATCGAGCCCGTTGCGAAGCAGTGCACCATCCGCGCGGTGACCCGATCAACATGCGCCGGGTGATGAACCGAGCGCCAGCCCAGCGCCCGCATGGCTTCCAGAGAAGCCCCGGTATAGTCATACCAGCGCTCGTTGTACCAATAAATATTGCCCGCGGAGTCCGCCGTCCATGCCAACTGACTCATATTGTCGGCCAGGCTACGGAATTGACGCTCGCTCTCCAGCAACGCGTCAATGTTGCGCATGGGGCCTATATCTTGCTCATCGAAGGTCAATGGCATTGCCGCCCAATAGTATTGACTGCTCATCGCAGGTGTCCTTCCTGGAATATATGATCGACCCGGCCTTCATCCTGAATCCCGGGCATAGCTCTATCTACACAAACGGCGCCTAACGATCAACCGGGGAGCGCATGGTGACAAACTCTTCAGCGAGTGTCGGGTGCACACCCACCGTATCGTCAAACTGACGCTTGGTCGCGCCAGCCTTCAATGCAATGGCCAACCCCTGAACGATTTCACCCGCCTCCGGACCGACCATGTGGCAGCCGAGCACGACGTCTGTGTCGGCGTCGACGACCAGCTTCATGAGGGTACGTTCCTGGTTGTCAGTCAGGGTCAGTTTCATCGGACGGAAGCGGCTTTCAAAAATCCGCACGTCATGACCCGCTTTTTTTGCATCTTCCTCGGTCAACCCAACAGTGCCGATGTTCGGCAGGCTGAAAACGGCGGTCGGAATGTGCATGTAGTCCACAGCGCGATAATCTTCCGGCCTGAACAGGCGTCGGGCGACGGCCATGCCTTCAGCCAACGCTACAGGCGTTAATTGAACTCTGCCGATCACATCACCGATAGCCAGAATCGATGGTTCGCTGCTCTGGTAATTATCGTCGACCTCGACGAAGCCATTCTTGTCCAGTTTGACGTTGACGTGCTCCAGACCGAGATTGTCGAGCATAGGTCGACGCCCGGTGGCATAGAACACGCAATCAGTGTTCACTTCTTCCCCGCTTTTGAGGATGAGTTGCAGTCTGCCATCGGATTGTTTTTCAATGCGTTCGATATCGGAATTGAACCGCACATCCATACCGCGCTTGGTCAGCTCCTCGTGCAAGTGGGTGCGAATGCTGCCATCAAAACCGCGCAGGAACATTTCGCCGCGGTACATCAGCGTGGTATCCGCCCCGAGCCCATGAAAAATCGAGGCAAACTCGACGGCGATGTACCCGCCGCCCACGACCACGATGCGCTTTGGAAGCTGCTTGAGATAAAACGCCTCATTGGAGGTGATGGCGTGCTCGCGACCCGGGATATCCGGCACCTGCGGCCAGCCTCCGGTAGCGATCAGAATATGTTCGGCGCTGTAAATCTGGCCATTGACCTCAACTTCATGAGGCCCTTTGAGCGCCGCATGGCCTTCGAGCAACGTAACGCCGCTGTTAACCAACAAGTTGCGATAGATACCGTTGAGATGCTGGATCTGCCGATCCTTGTTGGCAATCAACGTTGCCCAGTCGAAGCCGGGTTCACCGGTTGACCAGCCGAAGCTTTTGGCCTGCTCGAAATCCTCAGCGTAATGGGCGCCATAAACCAATAGCTTTTTGGGTACACAGCCCACGTTGACACAGGTGCCGCCCAGGTAACGGCTCTCGGCCACCGCCACGCGCGCACCAAAACCCGCAGCGAAACGCCCGGCGCGAACACCGCCAGAACCGGCACCGATTACAAAGAGGTCAAAGTCGTAAGCCATGTAAATCTCCTAAGCAGAGCTACAGCATATCAGCCAGAAACGACAAAGCCACCCGAAGGTGGCTTTGTCCTACAAGCAAGTCTGAAGAATTCTCAGAGGCTTAGCTGCCTTTCTTGTAGAAATGCTCGAAGCAGAAGTTGGTTGCTTCGATGTAGCCTTCAGCGCCACCGCAGTCGAAACGAGTGCCTTTGAATTTGTAAGCCAGCACGTTGCCTTCTGCTGCCTGCTTCATCAAAGCGTCGGTGATCTGGATTTCACCACCCTTGCCTGGCTCAGTGGCTTCGATTTTCGCGAAGATGTCCGGCGTCAGGATGTAACGACCAATGATCGCCAGGTTGGAAGGTGCATCTTCCGGCTTTGGCTTTTCAACCATGTCGGTTACACGAAACAGACCCGGCTTGATTTCTTCACCGGCGATAACGCCGTATTTCTGCGTTTCGTTCGCAGGTACTTCCTGAATGGCGACGATTGAGCAGCCATAGTGCTTGTGCAGCTTGACCATCTGGGCCAGCACGCCTTCGCCTTCAAGGTTCACGCACAGGTCATCTGCCAGTACGACGGCAAAGGCTTCGTTACCGATCAATGGACGACCGCTGAGGATTGCGTGGCCCAAGCCTTTCATTTCGGTCTGGCGAGTGTAGGAGAAGCTGCACTCATCGATCAGCTTGCGGATACCAACCAGGTATTTTTCCTTGTCAGTACCTTTGATCTGGGTTTCCAGCTCATAGCTGATGTCGAAATGGTCTTCCAATGCGCGTTTGCCGCGACCGGTGACAATGGAAATTTCGTTAAGGCCCGCAGCAAGAGCTTCTTCCACGCCGTATTGGATCAGTGGCTTGTTGACCACTGGCAGCATCTCTTTAGGCATGGCTTTGGTCGCTGGCAAAAAGCGAGTGCCGTAACCGGCTGCGGGGAACAAGCATTTCTTGATCATAAAAGTCCTTCATGAGGGCTATTGGCGTTAGCGGCGCAGTCTAATCAGGCGGCGATCACCTTACAATGCCCCGCCTCTGGCCTTTCGATGCCATGGTAGAGGAATCCTCGAGCAGATAGTTCCACTCGATTTCAGATTTAAGAACATCAGAGAACACTTAACGCTCAATGCCATACCCGCCGAACCCGCTTCATTCGAGCTAAAAGGTCCCGGCTACGCGGGTTGATTCACCCAGCCAGGACTGCATTGAAAGGCCCTTCCAAGCGTAGCCCATCACCATGCAGCGCGTAGGACTATTCCTTGACTGATACCACGCAGACGCCCTCCTGACACGACGCAGGAGACAGCAATACAAGCCGGGCTTTATGATGTGTGGCTGCACACACCAAAGAGACTGCTGCAATGTCGCAAGAAAAAAACGTAAACGGTTACCTGATTAAAAAGCTTCAGGACGGCCAATGGTGGGCCTGCTCTGCAGACGGGGAAGCGATAGCGGGCCCATTTGCCAGCGAAGAAGCCGCCGTTGAAGTCGCCGCTGTGTTGCAGGACCAGCCAAAAGCCGCACGTCGACGCCCCTCAAACAAAGCCTGATCGCAAAAGCGTTGAATGATGTCGGAACGATGGCCCCGATGTTCAGTCATAGCACCAACGACGTTTGACGCACCTTATCCCCGTCTCATTCAAGAAGTACGAAAACATGATCAGAGTTTTGTCCATTATTGCTGTACTGGCCCTTACCGGCTGCGCAACCGCCTCTAACACCTACCTCAAAAACGGCCGACAGGGCCTGAACATTGACTGTTCGGGCGAGGCGATGTCATGGGCAAGCTGCTACGAAAAGGCAGATGCATCCTGCGCAGGTACTGGCTATGAAATCGTGGGCACCGACGGCACGCCGCGCCCTCCCGAAAGTGACAAGACCCTCGGGGTTGACGTAGGCAACTACAAAAATCGCAGCGTGCTGGTCGTGTGCAAATAAAAGGGTTTAACCCGAGATGCAGAATGTCGCTGCATGCTGCACATCCTTGGGGCGGATCGGCACATTGGACAGCCGCTCGTAAACCTTGATCGAACTGCCGCCTGAACGGTTTTCGACATCCAGAACTGCGGCAGGATCCTTACTGAACTTCTGCGCGACAATCACCCGCAAGCCGTCGTGGTGTGGCTCTATCAAAGGAGGCTTGCGGCTGTCGGCAATCTTGCCAACGAAACACTCGGTATATTCCTTGGGAGTTTTGCCAGACATCACGTTCATGGTCGCTGGGGTATGTTCGATATCTGCGACGGTGGCACAGCCAGTCATCGCCAGAGCCAAAATTACGACAGCCAATTTCATACAATCCTCCCGGTAAAAGTGCTACGACAAGCTTGGCGGGAATTAAATCCCGTATAAAGTCGTTTTTAGCGCGCAGACTGCAATAAAACCTGAATCGCTGATAAATGCCGACCCGCGTCATGCTATCGTTTTGATTTTTCGAAAAAAGCCTTACGCCGGAGACACCCATGAAATTCGTACACCAGCGCGAGCACCTCAATGAAGACGACCTGGTCGTCATCGAGTGTTCTCAGCTCTGCAATATTCGCCTGATGAATGACTCGAACTTCCGCACCTTTAAAAACGGCGGACGCCATACCTATCACGGCGGTGCGTTTGACAAATTTCCGGCCAAGATCGCCGTCCCCAGTACCGGATTCTGGAACATCACCATCGATACTGCGGGGCGCAAGATGGATTCCAACGGTGGGCGCAAGACCAGTTTTACGCACTCAATCAAAATTGTCCGTCGTTCAACGTCTCGACTGAGCTGATCGTACCCATACTGAAGGAGCCAACGTGAACACGCCTGCCCCAAGAACTACCAAATTTGCTGTCAGCTACAAACTCAACGGCGAACGCCGCTTCGAGTTCGCTCAATTACAGTCGGCATCTGTAGAAGAAGCAAGGAATGCCCTGCAAAAAATGCACGGCGATAGCAGCGATGTGATCAGCGACGTAAAAGTCAGCAAGGCCCTTTAATTCCGCCATTGAAAAAGATAGCAAACGCTCTGCGGAAGCTGCGCGGGCGTCTAGGTCACCCCTTGGCCTCGCGGCAAACGGGCGGCCTGTAGGAGCCAACTTGTTGGCGAGACATCAGGCCTGCCTGGTCAGAAAGTCCGCCTCGCCAACACGTTAGCGCCTACCGAAAGTGCATTTCAATTCAGGGTTCTTCTACAGTTCGATAGGAGCCGCGCCGCGCAGTATCGCAGCAGACATTGGGTCCGTAGGAGCCCCCCAACGCCATGAAACGGGAAAGCACAACACCGACCACGTTCGACCTGTTCGCCGAGGAGCCAGCACCCAGCTCCGGCACCGAACAGATCGGTCCCTGCTCATGGGTATTGCGCGGCCTGGCACTACCTGAAGTCGATACCTTGCTGGCAGCACTGGAAGACATTCTGATCAGAGCGCCTTTCAGGCATATGGTGACGCCGGGCGGTTTCACCATGTCGGCGGCGCTGAGCAGTTGCGGCAGCTTTGGCTGGATGACCGACCGTACGGGCTACCGCTACACCCCAACCGACCCCCAGAGTGGTTTGCCATGGCCGGACATTCCAACGGATTTCATGATGTTGGCCCAGCGCGCAGCGCATAAGTGTGGTTTCAATGGGTTTGTTCCGGATGCCTGCCTGATCAACCAGTACATCCCCGGCGCCAAAATGTCTTTGCACCAGGACAAGGATGAAAAGCACTACGAATGGCCAGTGGTATCGGTTTCTCTGGGGTTGCCTGCAATCTTTCTGTTTGGCGGACATCAGCGCCACGACAAACCCCAGCGGATACCGCTCATGCACGGCGACGTGGTGGTCTGGGGTGGTGAGGACCGGCTGCGTTTTCATGGCGTACTGCCCATCAAACCCGGCCATCACCCCTTGCTTGGAGAACAGCGCATCAACTTCACGTTCAGGCGCGCGTTTTAACCTCACCAGCAGCGCGGGACTTCACCGGGCAGATCACCCGATGCAGGTTGAGCGCAGTGTTAATAATGCCAATATGGCTGAACGCCTGAGGGAAGTTGCCCAGCATGCGCTGTTCGCGAGGGTCGTATTGTTCGGCGAGCAGACCCAGGTCGTTGCACAGCCCGCACAGTCGATCAAATAATGCAGCAGCCTCCGGCTCCCGCCCCATGAGCACATAGACATCGGCCAACCAGAACGAACACACCAGAAACGTCCCTTCGTGCCCCGCGACGCCATCAACGCTGTGCTCGGTGTCATATCGCAACAGCAAGCCGTCCTGAATCAGACTGCTCTCGATGGCCGCAACGGTACCCACCACGCGCGGATCGTCGGCCGGCAGAAACCCCGTCAAGGCTATCTGCAGCAGGCTGGCATCCAGCGCGGGCGAGCCATACGTTTGGGTAAAGCTGCCGATGGCCGGGTCATAACCGTTAAGGCACACATCGGCATGAATATCGTCAGCCACCTTGCGGTAATGATCCGCCAGTGCCCGATCTTCATCACCTTGCGCCAGCTCGGCGAGCAACGTGGCGTTTCGGTCAAACGCCACCCAGGTCATGACCTTGGAATGAGTAAAGTGGCGAGGCTCGGAGCGAATTTCCCAGATGCCCTTATCCGGCAAGTGCCAGACTTTTTCGAGAAACGGCATGATCACTCTGGAAATCGCAATGCTGCGCGGCGGTCGCGGCAAACCGCCCTTGATCGCCTGAATCATGGCGTCGGCAACTTCGCCATAGACGTCCAGTTGCATTTGCGTGGCGGCTCCGTTGCCTATGCGTACAGGGCGCGAAGCCTCATAACCGTTGAGCCAGGGCAACTCGAATTCTGGCAACCGCCTTTCACCACCAAGCCCGTACATGATCTGGATCTGTTCGGGATTGCCTGCAACCGAGCGCATCAACCATTCACGCCAGGCCGCTGCCTCCTCGAAATAACCGAGATTCATAAACGCCAATAGCGTCATGGTCGCATCGCGCAACCAGCAATAGCGGTAATCCCAATTGCGCTCACCGCCCAACTGTTCCGGCAGCGAGGTGGTGACTGCCGCAACAATGCCGCCCGTGGGCTGGTAGGTCATCGCTTTCAACGTGATCAACGAACGCTTGACCTGCGCGGTCCATGGCCCCACCTCGGGACAGCGATCCGAGAACTCAAGCCAGAAGTACTCGGTTGCCGCCAGAGCAGACTCGGCGTCGACCCCCTCGTGAACAGGTTCGTAAGACGCCTGATGGCTCAGCACAAACGCCTCGCGCTCCCCAGCGTCGATACGGAAATGGCAACCGGTGTGATGATCAAGCGCCTTCAGGGGTTCTGGCGCGTGCAGCACCAGCATTTCCGGCCCTGCTACTGCACTCAGGGTCTGACCACCCTTATTTTCAACCCAGGGCACGCTGCTGCCGTAATCAAAGCGAATAGCCAGATCCATGTCAAAAAACACATGCCCGCTCAGGCCGACGACAATCCGTACGACATGGCTGCCCTCGCCCGGCGGCATGAAATCGACCAGCATTGCCCGCCCGGTTGAAGTTTCAAACACGGTCTCGAGAATCAGCGTGCCTTCCCGATAGCGCCGTTCGGTACTGATCAACGGTCCGCTGGGGGCTATTTTCCAGCGCCCGTTATCCGTGTCGCCGAGCAAGGCAGCGAAACACGCAGGCGAATCAAATCGAGGGAAGCACAACCAGTCCAGCGAACCATCTCTGGCCACCAGCGCGGCCGTTTTGCAGTTGCCCAACAGTGCGTAGTCTTCGATCAACGCGGCCATGAACAAGCATCCGTAATCAGTTGAGCATCAACAGCCAATCAGCGTGGCAGCAGGTAGCGCTCGATAGCGCTGGCAACTCCATCTTGCAGGTTAGTACCGGTGACGACGTCGGCCTCGTTGCGCACGCTCTCTTCAGCCTGGCCCATGGCGATTGAAAGCCCGGCTTTGTGAAACATGGCAACATCGTTACCTCCATCGCCAATTGCCGCAGTGTGGGCCATGTCGACACCCGACTGCCCGGCCAGAATGACCAGAGCATTGCCCTTGTTGGCGTCCAGAGCTGTTACATCGAGGTAATACAACTGTGAACGCGCAGCATGCGCCTGCCCTGCGATCAAGGGATTGAGTCGACTTTCAAGCTGCTTCAGCAAGTCAAAATCGGTACTGGCGGCGACAATCTTGTCGACGCGATCCAGCCACGGCTCGAAGCTTTCAACCTGGACCGGCTCGTAGCCCAGCGTCGTAAGTTCATGCTCGACGTAGGCACCTTCCGGGTCGATCAAAAACCATTGATCATCGGCAAATACCCATACCGCCACCTCGTATCGGGAAAACAATTCGATACAGGTTCGGGCGGCCACCGGGTCGATACGGTAGGCAAACAGGACACGCCCATCTGGGGCAACGATATTGGCGCCGTTGAACCCGGCTGTGGGTAACTGGACGCCCAGCGCTTCGATCTGTTGCCGCATGGCGCGTGGTGGACGACTGCTTGCCACCGTAAAATGGATTCCGGCATCACGCAGCCTCGCAACAGCGTCAATAGTCGCTTGACTCAAACTGTGATCAGGCCGCAGCAATGTCCCGTCGATATCCGACAGTACAAATCGAATGTTTGATTGATGCTCTTCAGGCATTGATATCCCGCCATTCTCGACCGTCTTTGCCCAGCAACGTATCCGCCGAAGTGGGTCCGTCCTCTCCAGCGGCATACAGCTCGACCTGAGGGTTGTTCTTCCAGGCATCCAGAAATGGCTGTACGGCACGCCATCCGTTTTCAATGTTATCAGCACGCTGGAACAGGGTCTGATCCCCGGTCAGGCAGTCGTAGATCAAGGTTTCATAGCCGGTAGACGGCTGCATCTCGAAGAAATCCTTGTACTCGAAGCCCAGCTCGATGTCTTCCATATGCAGGTTGGGCCCGGGACGCTTGGCGTACAGGTCAAACCACATGCCCTCGTTGGGCTGGATCTGAATGCGCAGATAGTTGGGTTTGATGCGATCAATCTCGGTATCACGAAACTGTGCATACGGCGCTGGCTTGAAGCAGATAGCAATTTCGGTGCTGCGTTTACTCATGCGCTTGCCGGTGCGCAGGTAAAACGGCACCCCGACCCAACGCCAGTTGTCGATCATGACCTTGAGTGCAACAAAGGTTTCAGTGGTGCTGTCAGGATCAACCTTGTTTTCCTGACGATAGCCCGGCACCTCCTCATCGCCCTTGCGGCCTTGCGCGTATTGGCCACGGACAGAGTTGGCCAGGGCCTCCTCTTCACTCCAGGGCCTAATCGCGCCGACGACCTTGGCTTTCTCACCGCGAACCGCGTCTGCACCGAAGGCGGCTGGCGGCTCCATGGCAACCATGGCCAGCAACTGGAACAAGTGATTGGGAACCATGTCGCGCAGTGCGCCGGTATGCTCATAGAAACTGCCACGCGTCTCGACCCCGACAGTTTCCGCTGCGGTGATTTGCACGTGGTCAATGTAATGGTTATTCCAGAACGACTCGAACAGAGCGTTGGAAAAACGACTGACCAGAATGTTCTGGACCGTCTCCTTGCCCAGATAGTGGTCAATCCGGTAGATCTGCTTCTCGGTCATGACCTTGAGCAGACACTCATTGAGTGCAACAGCGCTGGGCAGATCCGAGCCAAACGGCTTTTCGATCACAACCCGACGAAATGAACCAGGCTCCTCGCTCAATAACCCGGAGGAGCCCAGCCGTGTAGCCACTTCGCTGAAAAAACGCGGAGCAGTGGCGAGATAGAAGACGGCGTTGCCGGTACCGGTGCTGTTGATCTTCTCGGCAATATCGCCATAAGTCGAGTCCTCGAGAAAGTCGCCCTGTACGTAGCTGATCCGTCCTGCCAGCTTGCGCCAGAGTTCAGGATCGAGGGGATCCTTGCCGTCGTCCGCGACCTTGCTGGCGGCCTCCTGACGGATGAAATCCTCAAGCTTCTTTGCAAAATCGACGTCGCTGATCGCGTTATGGTCCACGCCGACGATATACAGGTTTTCATCAACCAGACCGTCCCTGCTCAGGTTGTAGAGCGCCGGCATAAGCAGGCGCTTCACAAGGTCCCCATGGGCACCGAACAGGAACAGCGTGGTGGGTGGCGCAACTTCAGGCTTTTGCCGGGTACTGCTGCGCGATAATCCCATTACTTGGGACCTTCCTTGTGACCACCGAAGCCAAAGCGCATTGCCGACAGCATCTTGTCGGCATAAGAGCTCTTCTGGCGGGAGCGGAAACGGGCAAACAGAGCACTGGAAAGAACCGGAACGGGTACCGCCTGCTCCATCGCGGCTTCGATTGTCCAGCGACCTTCGCCACTGTCAGCCACGGCGCCGGAGTACGCATCGAGTTGCGGGTCAGTGGCCAGAGCATCAGCCGTCAGATCCAGCAGCCACGAAGACACCACGCTACCCCGACGCCAGACTTCAGCGATATCGGCCATGTTCAAGTCGAAACGCTGCTCGGCAGGAAGGTTCTCGGAGTTCTTCTGCTTGAGGATGTCGAAGCCTTCGGCGAAGGCTTGCATCATGCCGTACTCAATACCGTTATGGATCATCTTCACGAAGTGGCCAGAACCCGCCGGGCCGGCGTGAATATAGCCACGCTCGGCACGGTCATCGGCAGAGGTGCGACCTTTGGTGCGTTCTACCGAACCCATGCCTGGGGCCAGCGTGGCGAACAACGGATCCAGACGCTGAACCACATCAGCTTCACCGCCAATCATCATGCAGTAGCCACGCTCAAGCCCCCATACGCCGCCGGAAGTACCCACGTCGACGTAATGAAGGCCCTTGGCTGTCAGCGCCTGCGCGCGACGGACATCGTCCTTGTAGAAAGTATTGCCACCGTCGATGATCACATCATCAGCATCCAGCAACTCACTCAGAACATTGATGGTCTCTTCAGTCGGCTCACCGGCAGGAAGCATGACCCACACGGCGCGGGGCTTTTCCATGGCCGCTACCAGCGCGGGCAGATCGGCTACGGCAATCGAACCTTCCTTGGCCAGAGCGCTGCGCGAAGCTTCATCACGATCGTAAACCACGGTAGTGTGGCCATTGAGCATCAGGCGTCTTGCAATATTGCCGCCCATGCGGCCCAGTCCGATGATTCCAAGTTGCATGCTGGTGCTCCGTAATTCGCAAAAACAAAAAATGTTACCTCATTGTACAGCTCACTTCGTTGTGAGCCAGCCATGAGCATGATTTTTAAGGCCCTGTTTTGCCGCTAGACCAGAGCCTGCGGGGCCTGTAGTATGGCCAATAGACACCAGCGCGAATGTGACGATTATTGAGATCAAGAAACGTTCGCGACAATTGAAAATAAAAAAGTTCCATTTTCCCGCAAAAGAAATCAGAATTGCCGCCGATAGAGAGGTAAGCAGAGGCGAGTCGGCGCATCGATAGTCATTTGCCAGGACCTTTCATGTTGAATCCGCCATTTGCGAGGTGAGCAATGGGCACTGTACTACCGGCAACTGCACCACAAACTCTCTATGTCACTGTCCGTCGTGACGAACTGCGCCAGCTTAAAGAAGAGCGCGAACAATTGCTGAGCAAGGTCGCTCATTTGAGCCTCATGCTGCAACAAGCGCAATTGATGCACTCCGGCACTGCCCTGCAAGCCTGAGCCCTGCCTGCTCGTTGCCTCTGTGTAACGTAGCCTGACGAATAGCGGCAAGCCCGATCGGCCGGCTTGCCCCCCCGGCAATATTCTCCCCTGAATCCCTTTCTTTCTTCGGCGACATCTCTCTATAGGTGCGACGTCTGCTGCGCGATAGTTCGTTTGCTGCACGCCTTCAGAAGCTCCGACCCGACACCCTGTCTAACGTTCAAACCCGCCAGCGGTTTAACGGACAAGTGATCAGGCCGGTTATAAGCAATTAAAGCGTCTTCTGCCAGAACATTGCCTTGCCCATCTGCGGATCCAGCTCATAACCCGCAAAACCAAGCTTGCGATAGGCTCCCTGGGCAATCAGGTTACCCTCCAGCACCTCAAGCGTCAGTTTGCAGCACCCACGCTGGCGAGCGATTTCTTCTACCTTGGCGAGCATCTTCTGACTGATGCCCAGGCCTCGGTACTGCCCCAGTACCGCGACATCGTGAATATTGACCAGCGGGCGACACTGGAAAGTTGAAAAACCCTCAAAGCAGTTGATCAGCCCGACCGGCTCCCCGGAAATAAAAGCCAGAACGCTGAACGCATGTGGACGCTTGGCCAATTCGATCGCCAGTTGTTGTTGGGTATCGGCCGACAACGACTCACCACCTCCCATAACATCCTCGGCGTACTGATTGAGCATGAAGCCAATCGCTTGCGCGTGTACCGGGTTGGTGTAACTGGCTTGCAGTACCAAAACTTCAGGGCTATCCATTACGTCCTCTTGCAACTGCTTGATCACAGGCATGGTTGACTCGAACCGAGCCGGGTCGTCGATTCTATCCCGCCATGCGCGAAAATGTTTCGATCAACTCAGAGGAAAATTCTACAGACGCCCTAATAACAGGCGACCCACGCACCATGAAATAGCGCTTGTGGCTGTAGGGGATGATTCTTGCCCCATGTAGTCTCCTTCAATGCACTTGTCGGAGGCGCCCGAGGCATCATCGTCAAACAATCCGACGATCGGTAATTCTCGTGCTCCACAGCAGGTTCTTCGCTCTAACAAAGAGCATTGAGTCATCTGGCCACTAGTTTTTCTGGATTATCACACGCCCCACACCCGCCTCCGAAGCCCATTCCAGACATTTCCCACAAAAAAAGTCGAAACTTTCTCTTGAGCCCACAGGTCATCTCTTAAGAGCGCCTATGCTGTTGGCTATGCCCGCATTTTGGCGCTACCAAGCTGTCCGTGAATCACGCAAACAGTAAATGGGTACTGATCTTGCGTAGCGCATGTGTGCTCGGCCATAGGACATGGCCAATAACAAATCTAATGCAGTACCAACACTGTATTGAATGGGAGAAATCGATGATTAGCGCCGCTGTCAAAACCCAGAAGGGAGAGAGTTTTAATCAGCCGGCCAGCGAGCTGACTCATCTGCCGGTCTTCGCTACGACGAGCGTTCCACAGCTGCAGCTGCCTGCCGTTTCACAGCCAACAATAGTGGCAAGCAACAGACGCAAAGTCTTGTTTGTCACTTCCGAGCTGGCTGACCTGGTGAAAACCGGTGGGCTTGGTGATGTTTCTGCTGCACTGCCGCGAGCCATGCGTCACCTGCACGACGTCCGAGTGCTGATTCCCGGCTACCCGCAAGTGCTGAATAGTGGCAACCCGATTCATGTGATCAGTCAGTTAGGCGGTCATGCTGCCCTGCCACCCTGCAAGATCGGCCGTATGGACATGAAAGACGGTCTGGTGATTTATGTGCTGATTTGCCCTGAACTGTATGAGCGCGAAGGGACGCCTTATGCGGACAATCAAGGGCGTGACTGGTCCGATAACCATATTCGCTTCGCCCGTCTGGGACTGGCTGCTGCAGAATTCGCTGCGGGTGCGGTAAAAACCCAATGGTGTCCAGAGCTGGTTCATGCCCACGACTGGCCAGCGGGTCTGGCTCCTGCCTACATGAAGTGGCGCGGGCAGACGACACCGACCATCTTCACCATCCATAACCTGGCTTATCAAGGCACCGTGAGCACAGCGTCCAGCCGCGAGCTGGGTATTCCGGATGAAGCGCTCAGCGCAGACGGTATGGAGTTTTACGGCAAGCTCTCGTTCATCAAAGCCGGTATGGCCTACTCCAGCCATATCACCACGGTCAGCGCCACTTACGCCAAAGAAATTACCACCCCTGAATTCGGTTGCGGCCTGGAAGGCTTCCTTCAGCACAAAGCCAATCGTGGCCAGCTCAGTGGTATCCCGAATGGCATCGACGCCAGCTGGGATGCGGCAACTGATGAGCATCTGATTTGCCACTTTGCGCCCAACGAATGGCAGCGCAAGGAGATCAACGCCGATCACGTCCGAGAGTTGTTCGAGCTGGAGCCGTCTACCGGCCCGCTGTTCGCCGTCGTTTCGCGACTGGTTTATCAGAAGGGCCTGGACCTCACCATCGGCGTCGCCGAGCACATCGTCAACAATGGCGGCCAGATCGCAATCATTGGTCGTGGCGAGCCTGAGGAAGAGGATGCCATGCGAGCCCTGGCGGAACGCTTCCCTGGCCAGATTGGCGTGCGTATCGGCTTCAACGAGACCGACGCCCGTCGCATGTTCGCTGGCAGTGACTTCTTGCTGATGCCTTCACGTTACGAGCCATGCGGGCTGAGCCAGATGTATGCGCAGCGTTTCGGTTCGCTACCGGTCGCCCGCAACACCGGCGGTCTGGCTGACACCATTGAAGATGGCGTCACTGGTTTCCTGTTCGACGAGTCAACCGTCGAAAGCTACACCGAAGCATTGAACCGTGCATTCAAGGTGTTCTCCAACCCTGCACTGATCAACGCCATGCGTTGCCGGGCAATGGCAGCACCTTTCAACTGGCACCAAGCGGTAGAGCCTTATGCAGAGCTCTATCAGGACCTGCTGAAAAAGAATGTGGGTACTGCTCTTCACTATTGATCAAGGAATAACGGATGCCTTTGCGTACGGACGAGAGCTGGCGCCACGGCGCCGTCTTGCTGGATTCTGGCTATACTCGGTTTGCCCTCTGGGCGCCCGACGCCTACTACGTCAGTGTTGAACTTGAGGGTGGCCAGTCTCTGGCCATGCTCCCTCAGAACGAAGGATGGTTCATTCTCGAGGCCCGCTGCCCAGCGGGCACTCGATACCGCTACAACATCGACGGGGAACTTGAAGTCCCCGATCCCGCCTCACGTGCCCAATCCTCAGACGTCCACTCGCACAGCGTGGTGGTCGACCCTCTCGCCTACGAATGGCAAAACACCGGCTGGCAGGGGCGTCCCTGGCATGAAGCGGTCATTTATGAGCTTCATGTGGGTGCGCTGGGCGGTTATGCGGGGGTAGAAGCCCATCTGGAACGTCTCGCCGAACTGGGTGTGACCGCCATCGAGCTCATGCCGATTGCGCAGTTCCCCGGCACACGCAACTGGGGATACGACGGTGTTTTGCCTTATGCGCCGCAATCCTCTTACGGTACGCCGGAGCAACTCAAACACCTGATCGATACCGCGCACGGTCACGGCCTGATGGTGATTCTTGACGTCGTTTACAACCATTTCGGCCCCGACGGCAATTATCTGGGCCGCTACGCCAAAGGCTTCTTCCGTAACGACGTGAAGACGCCATGGGGCGATGCCATCGACTTCCGGCGTCGTGAAGTACGCGACTTCTTTATCGACAATGCGTTGATGTGGCTGCTGGAGTATCGATTCGACGGCCTGCGAATGGATGCAGTACACGCCATCAATGATGCGACCTTTCTCCAGGAGTTTGCCCACAAGATACGTGAGCAGATCGATGCTCCAAGGCACGTTTGGCTGAACCTCGAAAACGAGTTCAATCAGGCCAGCCTGCTCGAACAAGGCTATGACGCACAATGGAACGACGACGGGCACAACACCTTGCACGTGCTGTTGACTGGCGAAACGGACGCGTACTATTCGGACTTCGCCCATCAGGCCACTGACAAGCTGGCCCGCTTGCTGAGTCAGGGCTTTGTCTATCAGGGCGAACCCACCCGGCACGGCCACACCCGTGGTGAGTCCAGCAGTCATCTGCCGCCCAGTGCTTTCGTATTATTCCTGCAGAACCATGACCAGATCGGCAATCGTGCTTTCGGCGAACGCTTGCCGCAAATCTGCCACGGTCCTGCGTTACGTGCGGCCACCGCGTTATGGCTCCTCTCCCCCATGATCCCCCTGATGTTCATGGGCGATGAGTGGGCTGCCAGCGAACCGTTTCTGTTCTTCACCGATCATCACGGCGAATTGGCTGATGCGGTGCGCGAGGGGCGGCGTGGGGAGTTTGCGGACTTTGCGGCGTTTGCTGACGAAGAAAAACGCGACCATATCCCGGACCCGAATGACCCGGCGACATTCGAAGCGTCCAGACCGGCGTTTGACGCGGTGTACCTGGAAACCGATAAGGGCACCGATCACCAAAACTGGCTTGAACTCTATCGACAACTGCTGGCAATCCGTCACCAGCAAATCGTGCCGCGTTTGCCCGGCAGTCATGCATTGGGCGCAGAAGTGCTAAGCGAAGGTGCGGTTTCCGCTCGCTGGCAAATGGGCGACGGCGCAGTCCTGCGTATTGACCTCAACCTGACAGAACATGCGGTCACCGCTCCCGAATGGAAAGGCGGCAATGTTCTTTTTGAAACCCTGCCACATGCGGCAGAACTTTCCCGACGAGGCATCCTCAATCCATACACGGCCATTGTCAGCCTGATAGCAACCGATGTTCTGGAGGAACAGGATGAGCAATGAGCAATTGGAGAACCTGGCGACCGAAGCAGGCTTATCGGTCGACTGGATTGATGCAAACGGTCGCGCGCAACGCGTCAGCCCCGAAGTCCTGAGTAAAGTACTGGGCTGCCTGGGCTTTGCGGCTGATGACAACCTGCAGATCGACGCCAGCCTGCAGCGCCTGAAAAACGCTCATCACCAGCAGACACCACCGCCACTGCTGACCGTAGACCATGGCAGCAACCTCGACTTGAGCGCCTGGTTCGAACCCGGCACGCCGTTCGTGCTGCATCTGGAAGACGGTGCAACCATCGACGCCAACCTGACCGCCAATGCCGCCCTGCCCGGTCTGGCCCCGGTCGGCTATCAACAACTGAACATTGCCGGTCAGCACCTGACGATTGCCGTAGCACCTGCAAGCTGCTTCAGCCTGGCCCAGGCGAAAGACAGCCGAGTCGCTCGCGCATGGGGCCTGACGGTGCAGTTGTATGGTTTGCGTCGCGAAGGTGACGGTGGCTTTGGGGATACGCAGGCACTCGAAAGTCTGGCCCGTGCGGCCGGTGAGCGCGGTGCCGACGCGCTGGCGATCAGCCCGGTGCACGCGATGTTTGCCAATGACCCGCACCGTTACAGCCCCTACTCACCGTCGAGCCGACTGTTTCTCAACAGCCTGTACTCCTCGCCAGGCACGATTCTGGGCGAGCGCGCCTTGCGCATGGCTATCGATGAATCAGGCCTGGGCGATGAGCTAAAACGCCTTGAAGAGCTGCCGTTGATTGACTGGCCTGCTGCGGCCAGCGCCAAGTGGAAAGTACTGCGCAAGCTGTATGACGCTTTTAGCGGCAGTGATCACCCGTTGCATGAAGACTTCAACAGCTTCCGCCACAACGGCGGCGAAGCCCTTGAAAACCATTGTCGCTTCGAAGCCATTCGTGATGAATGTCCACGTCTGGGCATGAGCGACAACTGGCATGAATGGTCAGAAGAATTCAAGAATCCGCGCAGTGAGGCGATTGCCCGCTTCGCAGCCAACCACAGCGAGCAAATCGGCTTTCATGCCTTCACCCAATGGCTGATGGCCCGAGGGCTGGAGCGAGCGCAGACCGCCGCTCGCAGCAGTGGTATGAGTGTTGGCCTGATCGCCGACCTGGCCGTGGGCGCTGATGGTGCCGGCAGCCAGGCGTGGAGCCGTCAGGATGAATTACTCTCGGCGCTCAGCGTTGGCGCACCACCCGACATCCTGAACCGTGCAGGTCAGAGTTGGGGGATTTCCGCGTTCTCGCCCGAAGGCCTCAGACGCAATGGTTTCCGAGCCTTTATCGAAATGCTGCGGGCCAACTTCGCTCACGCGGGAGGCCTGCGCATTGACCACATCATGGGCTTGCAGCGCCTCTGGGTGGTGCCGTTGGGTTCCCCCGCCAGTGAAGGCGCGTACCTGAATTATCCGCTCGACGACATGCTCCGCCTGCTAAGCCTCGAATCGTGGCGTCACAAAGCAATCGTTCTCGGCGAAGACTTGGGTACGGTCCCTCCAGGTCTGCATGAAAAACTGGCGGCCCGGGCAATCCTGGGCATGCGAGTGCTGCTTTTCGAACAACACAACGCACACTTCAAGCCGATTCTCGATTGGTCCGATCAGGCGCTCGCCACCACCAGTACCCATGATCTGCCGACACTGGCGGGATGGCTGGCTGAAAACGATATCGCCTGGAACCTGCGCCTCGGCATGGTCGACGAGCAGCAGGCGCAACACTGGCGAGAAGACCGGATACGCGAACGCGACGGGCTGCGTCAGGTGCTGAGCCAGAACTCTACTAATTTCAGCGACGGACGTCCGGATGCAGAACAAATGATCGACGCCAGCATCCGCTACATCGGCCACACCCGGGCACCTCTGGTGCTTTTGCCGATGGAAGACGCCATCGGCCTGACCGAACAATTCAACCTGCCCGGTGATACTCCGCAACACCCGAACTGGCGCAGACGTATTCCCGGAAAAAGCGCGACACTTATGGATCATGAAGCCGTGGCTCGACGCGTTGAACTGCTTTCTCAGGCTCGCCTGCAGGCTGCGGAGCGTGACCAATGAGCCCCCGTCTGGATACCCTGCGGGCCACACAGCGCCTGCAATTTCACAAAGACTTCACCCTGGATGACGCCGTAGCGCTGGTGCCCTACTTCGCCAGTCTCGGCATCAGCCATATCTATGCGTCGCCGTTGCTCAAGGCTCGCGCTGGCTCCATGCATGGCTACGACGTTGTGGACCCACGCGTGATCAACCCGGAACTGGGTGGCGAACCCGCGCTGCGCCGGCTGGTCGGAGCCCTGCGCGAAAAGGGCATGGGCCTGATTCTGGACATCGTGTCCAACCACATGGCCGTCGGCGGCGCCGACAACCCGTGGTGGCTTGATCTGCTGGAATGGGGACGCCGCAGCCCTTATGCGGATTTCTTCGATATCCAGTGGCACTCACCGGATCCACTGCTGAAAGGCCAGCTACTGCTGCCGTTTCTCAGCACCGATTACGGCACGGTGCTGCAAGCCGGAGAAATCCCGCTGCGCTTCGATCCCGAGCATGGCGTGTTCTACATCGAGCACTATCAACACCACTTCCCGATCAACCCCGGCACCTACGGCCCGCTGCTTGAGTCCGACGAGAATCCATTGCTGGATGAACTGAGCAAGCGTTTCGCAGCGCTCGATCAGTTCCCCCAGGCGTGGGAACGCGCCAGGCAGGCTCGTGCCGACCTCGTCGAGCTGGTCAAAGATAAATCGATCGCCAAGGTCATTGACCAGGCACTGCAGCGCTATGACTCACGTCAGCCTGAGGGTTTTGAACGCCTGCACCGCCTGCTGGAGGCCCAGCATTATCGCCTCGCGAGTTGGCGGACTGCGGGCGATGACATCAACTGGCGGCGTTTCTTCGACATCAACGAACTGGGCGGCTTGCGTGTCGAACGGCCTAACGTGTTCGAGGCGACTCACGGCAAAATCTTCGAGCTGATCAGCGAAGGCCTGGTGGACGGCCTGCGTATCGATCACATCGACGGCCTGGCGGATCCTCGCGGGTACTGCCGTAAATTACGTCGACGGGTTAACGGCCTGCTCGCCGCCCGTCCTGCGGGCGCTGAGCTGGAGCATCTGCCGATCTTCGTCGAGAAGATTCTTGGACCCGATGAATCACTGCGCGAAGACTGGGGCGTCGATGGCACCACCGGTTATGAGTTCATGAATCAGGTGTCGTTGTTGCAGCACGACCCTAAGGGCCAGGAACCTCTGGCTGAACTCTGGAGCCGCATCAGCGAACGTACCGCCGACTTCGATCAGGAGGTGCTCGAAGCGCGCGACCTGGTACTGCACGGCACGCTGGCAGGCGACTTTGAAAACGTCGCCCAGTCTTTGCTGCAAGTAGCCCGTAGCGACCTGATGAGCCGGGACCTTACTCTGGGTGCAATTCGCCGGGCCCTGCTTGCACTGGTGGTGAATTTCCCGATCTATCGAACCTACATCAGTGTCTGTGGACGCTCTGCCGAAGACGAGCGCTTCTTCCAGCAGGCAATGGAAGGTGCGCGCGGCATGCTGAGTGAAGGTGACTGGCCAGTGCTGGATTACCTGCAGCGCTGGTTGGGCGGCGAACCGTGGCGCACATTGCCACGAGGCAAACAACGCAAGCTCAACAAGAACGCTTGTGTGCGCTTCCAGCAACTGACCTCCCCGGTAGCTGCCAAATCGGTGGAAGACACCTCCTTCTATCGCAGTGCGGTGCTGCTGTCGCGCAACGATGTCGGGTTTCATCCGCAGCATTTCAGTGCGCCCGTTCAGGCATTCCATGACGCCTGTATCGCTCGCAGCGAAGCCTTCCCGGACAACCTGCTGACCACCGCAACCCACGACCACAAACGCGGCGAAGACACCCGTACACGTCTGGCGGTGCTCAGCGAATGTGCAGGATGGTATGCCGAACAGGTAGAACGTTGGCGCCAGTTGGCGATCCCGCTCAAGGGCGAAGAAAACCCCATCAGTCCGGGCGATGAGCTGATGCTGTATCAGGCAATGCTCGGCAGCTGGCCGCTGGACATGCAGGAGGATGCATTCGAAAACTACGCTGAGCGCCTCGTCAAATGGCAAGAAAAAGCCCTGCGCGAAGCCAAACTGCAAAGCAGCTGGAGTGCGGCCAACGAGCCGTATGAGCGATCCTGTCGTGAGTTCCTGCAAAGTATTTTGCTTAGCCCTCAGGGGCTGGCGCTGCGTCAGTCTTTGGGAGCCACGGCCAATCGCATCGCCACCACCGGCGCGCTGAACAGCCTGGCGCAAACCTTGCTTCGTGTGACAGCGCCCGGTGTTCCTGATTTGTATCAGGGCACCGAGTACTGGGATTTCAGCCTGGTGGATCCAGATAACCGCCGCCCTGTTGACTACGCGGCCCGCCAACGAACATTGAATCAGACATCAACCGTCAGCGACCTGCTGGGCTCCTGGCAGGATGGCCAGATCAAGCAGGCACTGATCCATCAAGTGCTTGACCTGCGGGCCAGACACTCTGCGCTGTTCAGTCGCGGAGAGTATGTGCCGCTGCAGGTGGTCGGTGATCACGCTGAGCAGGTGATGGCGTTTGCCCGTGTTCTTGACGGAGAACAGGCTATCGTTGTTGTGCCACGTTTGTGCAATGAACTATTGGGTACAGCCCAAACTCCATTCATCAATGCTGAAAACTGGGGGGACACGCGGGTCGTTCTACCGTTCGCGGAGGCAAATCTAAGTTGGAAGGGACTTTTTTCAGACGCCGTAGTCACAACAGACAAGGAGTTGCTGCTCAGCGCAGCACTCGAGGAATTTTCTGTAAATCTGTTTATTCAGTCTAAGTAATTGGGGAGTGTCGAGATGAGTGCCGACGAAAAGCGAATTCGCGAGTTTGCGTACCAGATATGGGAGTCCGAAGGAAAACCTTCGGGCCAGGATGCACGCCATTGGGAAATGGCTCGCAAACTGGCTGAAGCCGAAGCGTTGGCACCCGACAAGTCCACGGCACGCAAGGCTGCAAAGCCGAAGCTGCCCAAGGTTGACGGCGCTAAGGATCCAAAACCTGCCACCAGCAAGGCTAAACCGCCAGCGGCTAAATCTGCGCCAAAGCCTGCACCTAAAGCTGCAGACAAGTCTGCGGTGAAGCCTGCTGCCAAACCTGCGGCGAAGCCGACTCCTGCCAAAAGCAAACCAGCAGCTACTCAGGCCGAACAACCTGCGAAACCTGCCGCCAAGCCAGCAGCCAAGACAGCGCCAGCTAAACCTGCAGCAAAGTCATCACCCAAAAAACCAGGTAAACCACCCGCGCCCTGATTCCTCCAGGACGCTGCTTGAACCCTGTACCGCAGGGATCACCGTCGCATCGATTGTGACCTGCGGTAATCCAGACTTATTTCTTCGACTTGTTGAAGCGCCGTTGCTTCGACTGCGGTCTCGGCCGCCCCGAAAAAACACCAGCCGTCAGGAACGCACAATGAACACGCAGTCCAAAAACGCAAAAAAAGAAAGTCAGAAAAGCGCATCCGCACAGGCTGAACAGGTCGAAGCCAGCGTTTCCCGTATTCGCGAAGGTCTTCCCTTCCCGCTGGGCGCCAGTTGGGACGGCCTCGGTGTCAACTTCGCGATCTTCTCGGCTAACGCCACCAAAGTTGAGCTGTGCCTGTTTGACGCCAGCGGCGAAGTTGAACTTGAACGTATCGAATTGCCGGAATACACCGACGAGATCTACCACGGTTACTTGCCTGACGCTCACCCAGGGCTGATTTACGGCTACCGTGTCTATGGTCCTTACGACCCGCAGAACGGCCATCGCTTCAACCACAACAAACTGCTGATCGACCCGTACGCCAAGCAATTGGTGGGCGAACTGAAATGGTCCGAAGCGCTGTTCGGTTACACCATCGGTCACCCGGATGGCGACCTGAGCTTTGACGAACGCGACAGTGCCCCATTCGTCCCCAAGAGCAAGGTCATCGACCCGGCCTATACCTGGGGCCGCGATCAACGTGTCAGCGTGCCGTGGGACAAGACCATCCTGTATGAAACCCACACTCGCGGTTTCACCATGCGTCATCCTTCGGTACCTGATGAATTCAAAGGCACCTTTTCCGGATTGATGGTGGCCGACGTGATCGACCACATTCGCAAGCTGGGTGTGACCTCCGTCGAACTGTTGCCGATTCATGCGTTCGTCAACGATCAGCATTTGCTGCAAAAGGGCATGACCAACTATTGGGGCTATAACAGCATCGCGTTTTTCGCCCCTGATCCGCGTTACCTCGCGCACGGTAAAATTGCCGAGTTCAAGGAAATGGTCGCGCACATGCACCATGCCGGCCTGGAAGTGATTCTCGACGTGGTTTACAACCACACCGCAGAAGGCAACGAGCTTGGTCCGACCCTTTCCATGCGGGGTATCGACAACGCCTCGTACTACCGCTTGATGCCGGATGACAAACGTTTCTACATCAACGATTCCGGGACGGGCAACACCCTCGACCTGAGCCACCCTTGCGTACTGCAGATGGTCACCGACTCCCTGCGTTACTGGGCCTCGGAAATGCACGTCGATGGCTTCCGTTTCGACTTGGCGACCATTCTCGGCCGTTACCACGATGGCTTCGACGAGCGTCACAGCTTCCTCGTGGCCTGCCGTCAGGATCCAGTGCTGCGTCAGGTGAAACTGATCGCTGAGCCTTGGGACTGCGGTCCAGGCGGCTATCAAGTGGGTGGTTTCCCACCGGGCTGGATGGAATGGAACGACAAATTCCGTGACACCGTTCGTGCGTTCTGGAAAGGCGATGAAGGCCAGTTGGCGGATTTTGCCGGGCGTATGACCGCCTCGGGCAACATGTTCAACCAGCGTGGTCGCAGACCCCAGGCGTCGGTCAACTTCATCACCGCCCACGACGGTTTTACCCTGCACGACCTTGTCTCCTACAACGACAAGCACAACGAAGCCAACGACGAGAACAATCAGGACGGCAGCAACAACAATCTGTCCTGGAACCACGGCGTCGAAGGCCCGACTGACGATCCGCAAATCAATGAACTGCGTCTGCGTCAGATGCGTAACTTCTTCGCCACCCTGTTGCTGGCACAAGGCACGCCGATGGTTGTGGCGGGTGACGAGTTCGCACGCACCCAGCACGGCAATAACAATGCCTATTGCCAGGACAGTGAGATTGGCTGGGTCAACTGGGACCTGGACGAAGATGGCAAGTCGTTGCTCAAGTTCGTCAAACGCCTGATCAAACTTCGTCAGACCTACCCGATCCTGCGTCGCAGCCGCTTCCTTGTGGGCGATTACAACGAAGAGATCGGCGTCAAGGACGTCACCTGGTTGTCTCCTGATGGCAACGAGATGGGCATCGAGCAGTGGGAAGACGCTCACGGGCGTTGCCTGGGCATGCTCATGGACGGCCGGGCTCAAGAGACCGGTATTCGTCGCCCGGGGGCCGATGCAACGTTGCTGCTTGCCGTCAACTCGCACCACGACGGGGTCAACTTCACCCTGCCGCAAGTACCGGAAGGCGCACACTGGACCTGCCTGGTCGATACCAATCAGCCCGACATGAAAGCCAAGGAACAATTTGGTTTTGGTGAGCACTACACCATCACCGCCCGCTCACTGCTGCTGTTTGAATTGCAGCATGATGAACAGCCATGAGTGAGGCGCTGAGTGAGTTTCTTGCCTGGCGCAAGCACGGCTATGCCGATACGCGCGCGCTGGGCGAATGCTTACAAGCGTTGATCGGCGAGGGGCTGGACCAACTGCCCTCACCTGCCAGCGGCCAGATACTTGAGCGTTGGCAGGCGTTGGCGTGTGTTGCCGGGCATGATCTGGGGCTGTGCAAACTGTATGAGGGCCATACCGACGCGTTGGCCATCATGCAGGAAGTCGGCGCTGGAACTCCGCATGCGGGAACCAGTTGGGGCATGTGGGCGGCTGAGCCGCCCCAGGCTCGGGTCAATCTGCAGCGCAAGGGCGACGTGCTGCACGTCAACGGCCGTAAAGCCTGGTGCTCGGGCGCAGCGGTACTCAGCCATGCATTGATGACGGCCTGGAATGAAGATGGCCAACAGCAGTTGCTCGCCGTCGACCTCAAGCAGTCCGGGGTCAATATTACTCAGGAAGGTTGGCGCGCCGTGGGAATGGGCGCCACAGGCAGTGTCGAGGTGGAATTCAGCCGCGCTGAAGGGGTGGCCGTCGGCAAGCCCGGCGATTACCTGGCCAGGCCCGGCTTCTGGCAGGGCGGCATAGGTATTGCCGCGTGCTGGTATGGCGCTTCCCGAGCCTTGGCGCAGCGCCTGTTAACGCAGGCGTGCAAATCTCCCGAACCTCATGCGATGGCCCATCTGGGTGCCGTGGACGTCGCGCTCTACAGCGCATGGACGACTCTGCAGCATGCGGCCCAGACCATTAATCAGTCACCGACCACGGACGCGCAGCTTCTGGCACGTCGTAGCCGGGCGGTAATAGAACACAGTGCCGAGCAAGTCATTTTGCATGTCGGCCACGCACTGGGTGCAGGTCCTTACTGCAAGGATGCGCACTTTGCCCGACTGATCGCCGACCTTCCGGTTTTCCTGCGTCAGAGCCATGCCGAGCGCGACCTGGCAGCGCTTGCAGATCTGACCACTACGCAAGCATTACCTGCGCCATCAAGGATGTGGCAACTATGAGCAAAGACAACCCTATTGTTGGCAGAGGCACGTCTCTACAGGCCTGGAATGGCTCGAAGAAACTGGCCGGCCTGCCATTAATCAGCGCAGGTGAACTGGTCCCGGTCAATTCCCGGGCGGTGATTATCGCGCCCCATCCGGATGACGAAGTACTCGGTTGTGGTGGCCTGATGCATCAACTGGCACAACTGGGGCGACCGCTGAAGCTGATTTCAGTGACTGACGGCAGCGCCAGCCATCCCGGTTCGGCAACCTGGCCGGCCGAGAGGTTGAGCGTGGTTCGCCCGCAAGAAAGCGCTGAAGCGTTACGCCGCCTGGATCTGCCCATGCACAGCCTGAAGTGGATCCGGGGCGGCTTTGCGGATACCACCGTCGCTCAGCAGGAAGATCAACTGACGGCCTTCATCGCCCGCTACCTGCAGCCCACTGATGTGGTGTTCACGACCTGGGCAAATGATGGCCATGCTGACCATGAAGCGGTAGGTCGCGCCAGCGCACGGGCCGCCCATTCTGTCGGCGCACGCCTGCACGAGGTGCCTGTCTGGGCCTGGCATTGGGCATCCCCTGAAGATGATCGATTGCCTTGGGAACGGGCACACAAGATCCCGCTTGACCCACAGACCATCGCCCGCAAACGCCACGCTGCCCACGCCTTCGCCAGTCAGCTCGAAGGTGATCCGCACATCGGCCTGGAGCCGGTTCTGGCGGCTGATGTCCTTGAGCGTTTGATGCAGCCTTTCGAGGTGGTCTTCCTGTGAGTGTCGATGACCGCTATTTCGAGCAGCTCTTTCAGGAAAGTGATGACCCTTGGGCGTTCAAGCATCGCTGGTATGAACGCCGCAAACGGGCGCTAACCCTCGCCGCCCTGCCCCGCGAGCGTTATGTGTCGGTATTCGAGCCCGGCTGCGCCAATGGTGAACTCAGCGCCGATCTCGCCACCCGCTGCGACCGGTTGCTGGTCTGCGACACCAACCGCTCGGCGGTTGAACTCGCACGTCAGCGGCTCGCAGCGTTCAACCATGTGGAGGTCATGCATGCTCGCCTTCCTGAGCAATGGCCGAAAGCACGCTTCGACCTGATCGTGTTCAGCGAACTGGGTTATTACCTGGATGAAACCGATCTGAATCGCTGGATCGATCATGCCCTGGCTTCCCTGACAGGAGACGGTCAAGTGCTGGCCTGTCATTGGCGGCCAGCTATCGAAGGTTGCCCGCTTGATGCGCAAACGGTTCACGCAATCCTTGCAGACCGTCTGGACATGACCCGGCTTGTCAGCCATCACGAAGCAGACTTTCTCCTGGAGGTATGGAGTCGTGATGGAACATCAGTCGCAGAAAAGGAAAAGCTACGATGATTGGCGTACTCATTCCGGTTCACAACGAAGATCAGTTGCTAGGGCAATGCCTGCAAACCGTATTAAAGGCGGGAGAGCATCCTGCACTGGCCGCCGAGCAAGTGGTCGTCCTGGTGGTGCTCGACAGCTGCACGGATGAATCCTCTGTGATTGCGCAGCAGTACAACGTCCAGACCCTTGAAGTCAGCGTCCGCAACGTCGGTCAGGCCCGCGCTGCCGGAGCGGCTGTATTGCTTGAACAAGGCGCCCGCTGGATTGCCTGTACCGATGGCGACAGCACCGTCGCCGAAGACTGGCTGGTGGAGCAACTGGCCCTGGACGCCGACGCGGTGTGCGGCACCGTGACGCCGGGCATCTGGCAGGACAATATTCCGCGTGAGGCGCAGATTCGCTATCAACAGGGCTATCAACATCGTGACGGCCATCGCCACGTGCATGGAGCCAATCTGGGCATCAGTGCAGCCGCATACCGACTCGCGGGCGGCTTCCCACCGCTGGCCTGTCACGAGGACGTGCATTTGATTCGTCAACTGGAACTGAGCGGTGCCCGCATCGCCTGGAGTTGCCGCCCCAGAGTCACCACCAGCACGCGACTGGAAGCGCGTGCCGCAGGCGGTTTTGCGGACTATCTGCGGACACTTGTGGCAGAGCCGGGCTAACGATCACGGCCAAGACTGATCAGTGCCAGGCCAACCCCAGTCAGGGTTCTTGATGGGCAGTCTGCAAACCGCTGTTGCGCAATTCCGGCATGCCCAAGGCTTCCTCGAAGAAACGCACGGCCTCTGCACTGAGGTTGCGATGGATATCCTCCCGGTCGACGCCCTCGCGGTCATTGCACATCACCGGCGCAGTGGCGCGTAGCTCATCGCTGCACGGAGCCATGAACACGAAGTGCCCGGCCCCGGCCAACAGCTTGTACTCCGGCGTCTGCGGTAATTTACGCGCCAACGCTTCGGCATTCTGATCTACCGCCAGAAGCTCATCCCCGTCACCGCTATACAACAGCACCGGGACATGCACGTCTGCCAGCGTATGGCGGCCAAACATCAACGTCAGTGGTGCCATCAACATCAGCGCGCCCACTCGCGGATCAGCCTGAGGATGCAGATCGTCGCGATCCAGCAGCAACTCGCCCCCGGTTTTGCAGGCGTCCCGATCGTCCGGGCGCTCAGTGCAGTAGTTTTTCAGTCGCTGTAGATCTGGCTGCGCACCGGCAAGGATCAGGGCGGTTTCGCCTCCTGCCGAGTAGCCAATGACCCCGACCTGGTCAGCACTGATGTAAGGCGCCAGCGCCGGGTCGAGCAGCGCACTGGTGATCGCTTCGGAGATTTGCAGGGGGCGCCCGTACAAATTGCTGACGCTGCCCAGCCTGCTGTGGTCGATGGTGTTGTCGCCAGGGTGGATGACTGCCACGACGACGAAGCCTTGTCTCGCCAGCGAGGTGGCCAGGTCATGCAGCGCCAGTGGGGTTCCGGTGTTGCCGTGGGACAGCAGCACGAGAGGAAAACGGCCCAGCGCTATGGGGGCTTCAAGCCCTGCGTCTACGGTGTAGCCCTGAATGTTGCTGGATTGCTCAATGGCTGTAGAGGGGTAGAACGCGATTGCCTGCATTGGCTGGGAGTCGAGCGGATCAGGGAAGCTGAGGCGGTGGTAGCCGACACTCCAGGTGTCGTCAGCCTGAGCCTGCACTGAAATCAGGCTTTGGGTCAGGCACACCAGCAATAGTGCACAAAGACGTACCATCGGGCGATCCAACCTATGCAGGTCCGAAAGGAAACCATCCAGCGGTGTAACCCGGTCTGGAGCGAGCGTCATGCTCTGTCGCTCATCCTGGTAACAACTGCTTACAGGTATCAGAGTCGCGACTTTGAAATTAGTGCACAAGTTGGGCCAAAAATTGGCGAGAAATTTATGGTTGGCCTACCTCAGATGCGTTGAGTTTTAGTCTTACGACCGTAATTAGATATTTCGTATACATATCCGTTTTTCGGTAATGGCTGCCATTGGTTGCGCTTTTACAGCGCCTCGTTTTTGAAAGGAGCCGGAAGCCGGCCCAGCCAAAAGTAAGCAAAAGGCTCTTGCCCCACCACTGGGTGCCTCAGATCAAAATCAAAAGCGTGGCGGCCTTAGAGCCGACCTGATTGTTCGAACTTGCCGGGCTTCTGTAGGAGCTGCCGAAGGCTGCGAAGCGGTTCATCAGACGACGAAAAGCGTTGGCCGTGATGACGTCTCGCGAACAAGTTCGCTCCTACCGGTCCGCGGTGAAACCGCTCACCCACCCACCGGCAACCTCTTCAGCACTTCAACCACCTCATTAGCCGCATTGGACAGCAACGACCCCGGCCGGGCGACAACACTGATACTGCGCTCAACCTCAACCGGCAAACGCACACACTCGTACAAAGCACTCGGTTCCGGTAACAAACGACTGGGCAAAATAGTCATGCATTGCCCCTTGCCGACCAGATCAAGCAACGTCGCAACGCAACTGAGCTCCCCACGGTGACTCAGACGAACCTGAGCAGCAGCCAACTGACCATGCAAACGCTCCACACCGGCATGACGCCAGGAAACATAACGGACGCTCTCGCACAGCTCATGAAACGGACGCGGCGTCAACGAACGGCTTCGCGCAGCCACCAACACATAAGCATCTGCCCATCGCATATGTTCAACATGATGCTCATCCAGCACCGCACTCGGCAGAATCAGAATGTCCGCCGCCTCCCTGCGCAGCAGGTCCAGGCCAGGATGCTGTTCGCTGCCATGCACAACATTCAGATGCACGCCTGGATGCAAACGGGTCATGGTCTCGATGCACCCGGCCAGCGACGTCTCGTCTATATGATTGCAATAACGAATCGTGACACTGCCGCTGAGCTCATTTTTTTTAGTTGCTCAAGGGTCGCCAGCAGACTGTCCAGCGTCCGGCTGATGACCTGGCCTTCAGGCGTCAACGTGCAACCCGCACGGCTGCGGATGAACAGGCGCTTGTTGAAATAGTCTTCGACTTCTTTGATGGCATAACTGATGTTCGACTGGCTGCACCCCAGAATCGCCGCAGCTTCCGAAAAGGAACCGTGGACAGCAACGGTCTGGACGACTTTGAAGAAATGGGTATTCATTATTTCCTGCACTCTAGCGTAAGCGTTGAAGGCTCTGGACTGCACGTTGGAGGGAGATAGTGGCGCGCCGCAAGCCTGATGTGCCAGCTTGTTGCGAAAAACGGTGGGAGGTCTGGCGTGTATGACGAAGGTCAGCAGGCAGTCATCTGGCCGACCACGTCAGCCAGATGTTTAACGCAGTCAGCGTCAGTCGTTTTCAGTCCAGTCGAAATCCATTTGCAACGCAGTACGCTCCGCCAGCTCGCGACTGTGCAGACGTTCCACAAGGTGCAGGCTCATGTCGATGCCAGCGGAAATACCGGCCGACGTCACGAAAGCGCCCTCGTCGACCCAACGCAAGGTGCTGAGCACGTCGACGGACGGAAACATCTCCTTCAAGTCGTCAATGTCCTCCCAGTGAGTGGTCACCTGCTTACCGGCCAGCTTGCCGGTCTTGACCAATAGAAAGGCACCCGTGCAGACTGCCGCCACGACGCGTTCAGGCGCACACTGGCCGGTGATCCAGCGAATCACGTCAGCCTTTTCCAGTTCGGCATTGACCACGCCTCCCGGAACAATCAGGCAGTCGATCACCGGGTGGTCATTGATCGAGTGGTCGGGGTCGACTTTCAGCCCGGCGCGCGCCCGGATGGGGTCGGTAGTGCGACCGATGGTAAATACGTTGAACAACGCCCGGTCATCGCGGCTTTTGCGCAAATGCATGCGGGTCGCGGTGGTGAAGACTTCGTACGGACCTGCGAAGTCAAGAACTTCAACGTCGTCATAGACGTAGATACCGATGTTGATAGACACGAACGTACTCCCTGGATCGCACCGGCGACCGCTGGCAAATGTTGAGGCAACCGCCTGATTTCAGGGTTTCAGGTTAACCAGTACATTTGCACCGCACTACTGGCGGAAATGCCAATATCCGGTAACATCGTGCCATGAAAAACCATCTCGTCGTCGCCCTCATCTACAACCAGCTGTGCACCTTTGAATTTGGCTGCACGGTAGAAGTATTCGCCCTGAAAAGACCCGAGCTGGGTGTCACCTGGTACGAGTTCGCCACGTTCCCAGTGGATGAAGGCGAGATTACCGCCGCAGGCGGTATTACCATCGTGCCCACGCCGGGTGAAGTACTGCTGGAAAATGCCGACACGATCATTGTGCCCGGCTGGCGCGGCGTCGAATCGGAGGTTCCTGCCAGGCTGATTACCCAGTTGCAGGCCGCTCATGCCCGAGGCGCACGCATCTGCTCGATTTGTACCGGTGCATTTGTACTGGCTGCGGCAGGTTTGCTGGAAGGTAAACGCGTCACCACCCACTGGCGCTACACCGATCTGCTGGCCAGCATGTACCCGGAACTGACCATCCAGCCCAATGAGCTGTATGTCGATCAGGGGCAGATCGTCACCGCAGCGGGTTCTGCTGCTGGCCTGGACATGATGCTGCATCTGGTGCGCAACGATCACGGTGCGAAAGTCGCGAACATGGTCGCCCAGCGAATGGTGATCCCGCCCCACCGCGAAGGCGGTCAGTCGCAATACGCTTCACGTCAGCTGGTGTCTTCCAGTGAGGGACCGATTTCCAAGCTGATGGACTGGATTCGCAGTGACCTTCAACGCCCGCACAGTATCAAGGAGATGGCCGACCACGCGGCCGTCAGCACCCGCACGCTGCACCGCAGTTTCATGGAAAGTACCGGCCTGACCCCGAATGACTGGCTGCTGGGCGAGCGTATCGCTTATGCCAAGGAACTGCTGGAGTCATCCAACATGCGTCTGACTGAAGTCGTCGACGTCGCGGGGTTTGGTTCCGAGGAATCGTTCCGCCGCCACTTCCGCAACATGGTGGGTATCAGCCCCAGCAGCTATCGCAAGCAATTCACCAGGGCTTGATCAGTCGCGGCGATAAATCGCCGCGACCAGCGCATCCGGAAACTCGCCCCAGGCACCAGCGACGGCAGTGTTGGTCATGGCTATCAGACTCGCCCCAGCCTGCGGGTCGACCCAATAATGACAACCATACACGCCACACCACGACCAGGTTCCAGCACCCTGTAGTTGCCCGGCCTGAGCCGGATCAGTCAGTAACAAAGGACCGAGACCGAATTTCCAGCCGGGTCCTCTGCCCTCGATGAGCACATCGCCAATCGCATTACTCAACAAACTTGACGTGCTCGAACGGCTCAATAACGGCGCACCACCCTGTCGCAAGCACTCCAGCAGCCGCAAATAATCATCAGCGCTGCCGACCATGCCTGCACCCGCAGACGACCATGCTTGAGGAGCAGTATGACGGCAGGCCGAGACGCTGGCCCTGCCGCTCTCCAGAAGCAGCTCATCAGTGCGCCCGATACGCGTAGGGAGTTCCGCATGATCCTTGTAGGCACCGGCGAGGATTTGCGGACCTTCGACGTGGAAACCGCTGGCGCTCATGCCCAACGGCCGGGTTACCCAATGGGCAATGGCCTCGGGCAATGCCATGCCGGTGACACGTTCGATGACCACCCCAAGTACCTCGGTGGCGATTGAATAACGCCATGCACTGCCCGGCTTGAACAGCAAAGGAACGCTGGCCAGTCGCTTGAGGTTTTCAGCCTGGTCAAAGGCCACGAGGTCCAGTCCGTCGCTGACTCCGGCCTGCTGGTAGGCGTTGCCGGAAGGCAACCCGAAGCCGTAAGCCAGCCCTGAGGTGTGGGACAACAGATGGCGCAATGTGATGACCGGAGCCATCCCATCGGCCAGCCTTGGCACGAAATCCGGCAACCAGCGTGTCAGCGCATCATCCAGGCGCAACATGCCGTGCTCGTGCAGACGCAGAACACAGACTGACGTGATCAGCTTGGTCAACGACGCAAGCCTGAAAGTATGCTCACGGGTGACGGCAATCTCTGCCTCGCGATCTGCCCAGCCCCGGGCAGACGCGTAACGGACCACGCCATCCTGCGCCAGCAACAACACGCCTCCGACAATCCGGCCCTGTTCGACAACGTTCCGCCAGACCGTATCGAGGCGTTTGATCGTCGCCTCGTCGATGATCAAACGCTGATCAATGGCCATGAACTGCCTTGCAGAATATCTGTGCATACGTCTGCGCCGAGTGGCGGATCGGATTGGTATGCGAGCAGCCATCGGCAAACGCCATCTCGCCAATCAGTTCCGCGTCACGTTCATCGATACCCAACTCGCCAAGGGTATGCGGGATGCCGATCTGCTCACGCAACGCCAGCAGCCATTCCATCACCCCACTAAACCCGGGCGTGGAAAGACGAAGCGCCAAGGCCAGCTCCTCCATTTGCGGACCGAGCGCGGGCTGATTGGCCTGTAGCACATAAGGCAGCAGGATCGCGTTGAGCAACCCGTGGTGGTGGTCATACAAAGCGCCCAGTGTCTGGGCAATGGCGTGCACACCACCGAGCCCGCGCTGAAAGGCCGCGGCGCCCAGGCAGGAAGCAACGAGCATTTCCTGCCGGGCCTGTACATCAAGGCCGTCGGCCACAACCTGGGGCAAGAACTGTTTGATCATCTGCATGCCCTTGACCGCCACCGCTTCGGCCATCGGGTGATAGACCGGCGAACAGTACGCCTCCATGCAATGGGTCAAGGCATCAACACCGGTTGCAGCGGTCAGGTGAGCCGGTAAACCCAAGGTCAGGTTGGCATCAAGAATGGCTACCCGCGGCATCATCCGGATATGCAGAATGGTCCGTTTGACCCGTGCCTGCTCATCGGTGATCACTGCGGCCCGGCCTGTTTCCGAGCCAGTCCCGGCAGTGGTCGGCAGCGCAATTATCGGGGCTATACCGTACGGATCGGCACGTAGGTGATTTTCACCGATGTCTTCAAAATCCCACAGCGGGCGCGTTTGTCCGGACATCAGTGCGATGGCCTTGGCGGCATCCAGCGCAGAACCACCGCCGAAAGCAATCACGCCGTCGTGCCCACCCGCCTTGTAGGCGTGTAGCCCTTCAGCCACGTTAGTGCCGGTTGGATTGCCTTTGACCTGATCAAACAGACCGCAATGCCCAAGTGTTCCGCGGCACTGCGCCAGCGCCTGCTGAATCATGTCAGTTCCACCGAGGAATCGGTCGGTCACCATGAGTGGCCGCCGGATACCGCTGGCTTCGCAGGCCTGAGCCAATTCCCGTACCCGGCCAGGCCCCACCCGAATTGAAGTGGGATAGTGCCAATCATTGTTTTGCATGGTGTTCATCCTTGTTCAAATGAATAAGCGTCCGGGAAGGCGGCATTCCTGAAGGTAAAAATGCGGCGAATGGAATGGCCTCTTCCCGAATAGCTTCGGTCCCACGGGTTCTGTGTGAAATCTGCCGATCAGACAGGCCACAGACCGATCAGCAAGCGCAGACCGAAAGCGACCATGAACAACCCGGTAATGATGTCGATGGTTTTTTTCATACGTTGGTAGCGGGCTTGTACGGCGGGGATGGAAAACAGTGTGGCGAGTAGCACGAACCATGAAACGGCCAACACCGCGATGATCGATACCCCGGCAACACGCACCCACGTCGGCAGCCCAGGCGTCGAAACGGTCGTGAATACGCTGGTGTAAAAAGCCAGCGCCTTGGGGTTGGTCATGTTGGTCAGCAAACCGAAGCGGTAGGCCCGTCCCAGGCTACCGATGCCCAGTTCACCAAGGTTGCGCGGCTTGGGTTGCGCACCAGCATTGCGCAGGCTTTTGCTGCCCAGCCAGATCAGATACGCGCCGCCCAGCAACTGCAACGCGGGTTGCGCCCATGGCAATTGCTGGAACACCAGACCCAGGCCGGTACAGGCCAGCAACGCCCAGATAATGCTGCCTGATGCGACGCCCAACCCGGCACAGATCCCCTGTTGCCTGGACTGGCTGAATGACAGTTGGGTAATGACCAGAAAGTTCGGGCCGGGGCTGATGATCAGCACGATAAAAGCGCCAGCGAGGGCGGTCAGCAAAGTGATCTCGACCATGGAGATAATCCTTTTTTAACGGAGAGTTTGAAGTGATGGCGTTCAACCGCCGGGGCTAATGCACAACGCAACCGGCTGCTTCGGCACGCAGCGCCCTCAGGCAGGCCTGCACCGCAATGTGCGCCTCCAGCGGCGCCTTGCAGGCAGGATCAGGTGTTGGCACGTAATGGTTGTAGAAGCGACTGCCTTCGACTGCGGGCCCCAGCACCCAGAGGTGCTGGTTGACGGTCCCGTCACGCCGTACGGCGCGGCTTGAGGTATCAATGGCGACGCCATCCGCGGGGTACGGATGGGCCATCCTGATCAATCCCTGCCGCAGCAAGTCATCGATCAAGGCGCAACGGTTCTGGCTCAAGCCGCTATGGGCATTGCGGGCCCGAATCAGGCTATCGACCTCAAGGTTATCGACCTCATTGATAGCCATCGGCGGTAGCAGCCGGACCACTCCGGCATCGATCAGCGCCAGCAAATCCTCGTAGCGCTCCTTCTGCGGGCCGCCCACCAGACGATTGCCGAGCCTGGCCCACGCGCTGTAAAACGCCTGGGTCGAGCAATCACTCAGGCCGTTGTGATCCACAGCCAGGCGCAACAGGTCGCGGCAATCACGCCAGACCTCCAGCGCCTGCGTGAGCGGACTGTTCTCGGTCCCAAGGCGGCTGCGGGCCAGATCGTTGGCAATCCATCCGCGAAACCACTGGGCGTAGGTGTGCGGCTCACCCTGCCAGCGTTGAGTGTTCAAATAGTCCTGCGGATCGAACGCGCCATACGCCTCAGCCAGCGTTGCGAATGCTTCAGACCGCGCTTCAACGCTGCTCGCCCCCTGAAGTACCCGGCGAACATCCTCTGCTCGCTCAGCTTGTTGCAGACGAGCCATGGCGACATAAAAAGCCGCGCGCATTTCATCCTTGATCAGCGGCAGCACATGCTGAACGAAGTCCAGTCGGCCATCGGGGCAGGTTTCACGCTGCACTGCGATGGCCTGAGCGGTGAAAAACATGCGCTGCGGCACAACCGCTGACGGAGTCCATTGCGGGCGGCAATGAAATGGCAGGCCCGAACGGGAAAACAGCTCAATCTGCGGCTCCAGCCCTGAAGGCGTGTAACGCCAACCGGTGACGCTGTCGTCCCGCTCGAAACGCCCGCCCCGACCTTCAGTCAGCGATGCGATGCAGTCCATTGCGCTCAGCCCCAGCCCCTCAACCGCGACGCGCTCACCCGTACATTGCACGGCAGGTTGCGGCGCATGCCCGGTCGTCACGAAGACGGCATCGGCCTCACACCGCTGCCCGTCAGCGGTGTGCAGATAAAAGCCCCGATCATCAGGCGTCGGGCAACAGCCGGTCACAATGCCCCGGTGATGACGGACGTCCACGTGCGCCGGGCATAACCGCAACAGGTAGCGATAGCAATCACGCAGGTAGCGACCGAGCAGCTTGCGCGGTACGAAGTCACCAAACTCGATGGGCCTTCCCGCGTGGCTGTTGCTGACATGGCCTCGCTCATCCAGTCGTAGCGTCTCAGCGGTGCACCATTGCAAGAACGTCAGCCTGGGAGGATCACCGGCTTTCCACACTGGAAAGGCCGAGGAGAATGCCGACAACTGGCCTGCCATGGTGTTGAGCATCAGGTAGTCAGGTTGCTCGGGCGCATGCAGACCGCTGCCGGGTGGCTGCGGGTCAAACAGCTCGATAAGCAAAGCCTCGCGGGGATCGATTCGCGCTGCACGGATCAATTGCTCCAGCACACTGAGGCCCCGGGACCCCATGCCGATGATGGAGATGCGTTTCGTGTCGATGTTGATTGGCATGGGCATCACCAGCGCTTCGATTCGAAGAAGAAATCTGCGACCGGCAATGCGCTGCCCTGCTCCAGCGCGCGCTCATAAACGCGCTTGCCCACCGCCAGATCGAGCACGCCCAGTCCGAATGGCGAGAAGATCGTGGGCCTGTCCGGGCTGACCTCCACTTCACCGAGCATGAGTTGCGCCAGCGTACCGGTGATAAACGAACGGCTCTGATAACGCTGCACGGCGAGATCCGGCGATGTCCCGGCCTTCAGACAATGCTCGACATCGTCAACAATGTTATTGGCCTCGGCGATGATTTCCGGGCCCAGATCGCGCAGGGAAATGTTCAGCAGAATCTGCTCAGGCCGAAAACGCTGTTCGATCACATAAGGACTCGGTGCCGTGGTGGCGAACACCACGACATCGGCCTGCAATGCCGTATCAAGGTCTACTGCCTGGCAGGCCAGCTCATGCTGCACAGTGGCATGCCCGATCAGCGCGGCCGCTGAACCGGCATGCACATCGAAAACGTCCAGCGCATCGACCTGCCAGCCATCGCTGACGAACATGTCGAGAATTGTTCTGGCAATGAACCCTGCCCCCACGACAGACAGGCGACCAATTGTTCTGTGTTGTCTGTTCAGCCACCGAGTGGCCAGTACCGCCGACGCAGCTGTGCGCATCGCACTGATCCGGGACGCCTCCAGGCAGGCGTAGGCGTATCCGGTGCGGGCATGGTTGAGCAGCAAAACCGCCGAGGCGCGTTGCAGGCCGGTGTCGATATTGCCGGGAAAGCTGGAAATCCATTTGATACCACTGACCGGCTGCTCACCGGACAAGCTGGCGGGCAAGGCGATAATTCGATTCGCCGGGGCTTGCGGGAAGCGCAGGAAATAGCTGTCGGGGTTGATGCTGCGTCCGGCGTGATGTTCCAGATAAGCCTGCTGAACGTCGTCGATGCACGCCACCGGATCTTCAGCAAGAATCTGCGCAACGGTTTTGCCGTCGACCACATGAAAAGCCGATTGTTTGAGGCGCTCGCTACGCAGATCGGTGGTCAGGGAGGGTTCAACCGACAGGTCGTCCAGCGTCATCTGCAGTACCTGACTGCCGAAGCGTTGCTCCACCCACGAATCATCGTAGAGCGTGTCCAGATAACGCTCCCCCCAGTCCGGCGACAACGCGACCACCACTGAACCGGGTTCAATACGCTCGCGCCAGGCGTGCACTGCGGCAACCACTGTAGCGGTGGACCCACCCACCAATAGCCCCTTGGTGCGCGCCAGCACGCGGCACATGGCGATGGTTTTCTGCTCGGGGACCATCTCCAGATAATCAATGCCCTCGGCATTGAAAATCGGCGGTCGCTGACTGGTGCCCAAGCCTGGAATAAAGCGCTTGCCGGGCGGCGTATCGAAGGTCACCGAGCCGACGCTGTCCACTGCAATAATGACCGTGGCCGGGTGATGGCGCCGGAAATACTGCACACAGCCCATCAGCGTGCCTGTAGTGCCTGCGCCGACAAACAGATAATCCACGTGACCAAAATGCCGACCGATGGACTGTGCAGTCGTTCGCGCATGGGCACGAGGGTTGGCAGCGTTTTCGTACTGGTTGAGCCAGACGTAACGCGAGTCAGCCGCAACCTTCTGACGTATCAGCGCAATGCGCGTACCGAGGAATCCGCCGTTGGCATCCGGTTCTTCGACTTGAATCACTTCGGCACCGTAAGTGCGCATCAAGCGAATGTTGTGATTGGAGCTGTTGGGGTCCACCACACAGGTGAACCTGATCCCGCGCTCGGCGCAGATCATCGCCAGCGCTACCCCCAGATTGCCCGACGACGATTCGATCAGAATCGTATCCGGGTTGATCTGGCCGCGAGCACACAGATCGTCGACCAGGCCAACGGCGGTCTTGAGCTTGATCGAGCCCGCCGGATTGAGGGATTCGAGCTTCAAAAAGAACTCAGGCCCAACGCCTTTGACGTTGAGAAAGGTCTGGTCGTGGACGATATCGGAAATATTGTTGTAGGTAGGGGTCATGTCATTCAGCCAGAAGCGGTTCGTGGGTGTGCGCCTGAACAGCCCGTTCAAGGCCTTGAGCAATGCGCCCGGCGCGCAATGCCATCAGCGAAAAGGACTGGCTATCACTGATGCCATGGCTGCGTTCTGAAAGACCGTTGACCCACACCTTCACGTCGCACTGCCCTTGAGTGGCCACGCGATAATCGCGATCGATCACCAGCCCACCATCCAGATCGGCCTTGAGCCAGGGCTGCAGGTTGCTCAACAACGGCGGCAGCACAGGCTGCTGATAGCCAGTACCCAGCACGATGACGTCCACCTCCACGACCTGACTGAGCAAACTGAAGGTATCGGTCAACGTGACCCGGTAGCCGTCAGGCGTTTTTTCCAGTTGACTGATTTCGCTGTAGCCATGGGTTCGCAGACGCTGACGCCCGGCAATGCTGTCCTCGTAAATCACGGAAAACAGCTTCTGGCTTTCATCCGGATCAATCCCGGCGTAATTGGTCGAACTGCTCCACTGCAAAAACTGCTGGCGGGCCTCAGGGGCCAGGCTGTGGAAGTAATCGACGTGGTCCGGGGCAAAAACCCGATTGGGGAACTGGCCCAACTGGGTCAATTTGAAACCCGCAGAACGGTGCACCGAATGCACGAGAAGATCGCTGTCACGGGCTATCAACTCCAGCACCGACTCGCTGGCGCTCTGCCCCGAACCGACTACCAGCCAGCGCTTGGGCAAGGCGTTGCCGAACGCCTGCAAACGGGTCAGAAACTGCGAAGTGTGAAACAGCGTCGCCCCCAGCAAGCCGGAAAACTGCTCGGGTATGCGCGGCGTGCTGCCGCTGGACAGCACGATGTTACGAGTCTCGAAGCTGCCCTTCTGCGTTTCGATCCGTACGAGTTTGAGGCGGCCATCGCGAATCACCGGCAGGATTTCCCTGACCGGGGCGTTGAAGTGTGTCTGGCTGTCCACTTGCGCCGAGACCCAGCGCAGATAGTCCGACCACTCATGACGGCTGGCGGGACGCCCCAGCAAACCGAAATCGAACAGGCGGCCTTTGTCCTTGAGGTACATCGCAAACGAAAACCGGCTGCGCGGATTACGCGGTGTCACCAGGTCACGAAAGACGTGGTGGTTGATGTCGGTGCCACTGAGCAACAACTCACGATGCCAGTGAGTCTCGTGAGCCGCTTCGAGAAAACACAGGGAGAGATCCCCTGGCGGCGTGCCAGCTTCCCGTGCGTCTTCAAATACGCACGACAGCGCGATCCCTGCCGGGCCAAAGCCGATGCATACGGCGTCTGCGTGAGCGACTCCAGGTGTTGATGCGTTCATTTGCGTTCCATCCATAGTGTTGAAGGCATGAGGGTTGAGGGCGTTGCCGAATCGCTGGAGGCGTTTTCAGCGCACGATCCGGTTACCGCGCGCAGACCGTGAGGGCCGACCTGCCATAGCCGGTTACAGGCGCCCCTGAGCTCACCCTGATCGAAGCTGACGTCGCCCAAGGGCGTGCTGAACGTTGTGTGATTGAGGGCCTGAAGCAGATCGGCGCGGCGCCACTCACGGTTCGCCAGCACACCCAGCACGTGAAACAGCAGCAGGCTCTCCCGGTAGTAGGTTTCGGGGGCCGTCTCGAATAGCGCCTGGTGCTGGACGGTGCCGTGACACCGACCTGACTCATCATCGGGACTGCCGAAGCCGATGACCCAGGTCGTGGAGTCGTCAACGGCGGCGTTACCCAGCCAGCGCGAGGCGGCGTCATCAGTGAAAATCAGCGGCCGCCGACTGCCGCTGGCCCGACGTTGCCGCCAATGCTCACAGCTGCTGCGCAGGCGTCCGGCAAAAACCTCCACCTGCGCCTGTTCACGCTCATGGGTTTGAGCTATGCCGTAATCGGCTGCCGCCTGAGCGATACCCTTGGCAAGGGCCCGCCCATGAGCACTTTGATCGGCGACGACATGAAGGGTTTTCCAGCCTCTAACCTTGATCCAGGCAAGCAGATCCCTGGCCAGTTGGCGATCCGATGGGCAGAAGCGAAACACGTTGTGGTGGTCACGCGTCAGGCAATCAATAGTCGCCGCGGGGGTCAGCAGTGCAATGCCTGCCTGCCGATAAACCGCCGCCGCACTGACCGCCGCGTCGGATGAAAAATGGCCAACCACCAGATCAACGTTGGCCGCGACCATTTCACGAGCGACCTCTTCGGCACGCACCGGGTGGGCGCCGTCATCCAGAAAGTGCCACTGCACGTGCGCGAGGCCCGGAATGAAATTGCGCGCCACACACAGCGCCCGCAGAAAGGCCCGGGCGTGCGGAGTGTCAGCAGGATCAAACAAGGCAGACACGCCGACCTTGAGCCTCTTCATGGCTGCACCCCGACAGGTGCGTCAAGCAGCATGGCGCGCAGGGGCGAAAGTGCGGACCAGTCCTGATCAAGTGGTGTGTTCAACAGATGTCGCTGCACCTGTTCCAACGCAATACAGGCAATGCCCGGAGCGAACTTGAAACCTAGGCCGGACATGCCAGTGGCCAGAAACACCGGGCTGTCTTCACCGACGAACCCCAGCAAGGGCCTGCCATCAGGGCTGTAGCTATCGAACCCCGGCAACACATCCAGCACCTGTGAATGAGTGCAGCCGGTCAGTTGGCGTACTCGCCTTGCAGCATCTTGTTGATTACGCGCGTCAGTGAGCGGCAGCTCACTCGGGGACACTCGAATATCGCGGAAACCGCAACCGGTCTGCGCGATATGCCGGGTCAGCGGGATCAGGTAACTCTGGCTGACCGCGTCTATGATCGGCATGCCGCAATCTGCGTCGGTCAGCACCCTCGCCAGGGGAATCGAGCGGGTATCCAGCTTCAACTCCGGCACCCATTGACGACTCCAGCCGCCCGCCGCCACCACCAAGGCACGGCAGCGCAGCGTACTGGCGCCCAGCCCGACATGAACCTCGTGTCGGGAGTGGCAATCAATCGATTGCACCTCGCAATGCTCCAGCAGCAAACCATTGCTGCGCACCACATCAGCGAGCAGGTGCGTCGCCAGCCGGACATTACCGACGCAGGCATGGGGCTCGAAAAGAATCACCCGCTCACCTTCCGGAACCGGCGCGAAGTGCATACCGTTGAGTTCCTGAGCCGCGATCAGGCGCATGGGGTACTCAGCGCTGGCGTGTCGTTCTATTGCGCGCTGAATCTCGCTCGTCTTCTGCGGCGCAGCGCAGTAGAGCGCTCCGCTACGTTGCAACGCTGTGGCGTAAGTACTCGCAAAAACACCGTCGTGTATCTGGGCGATGGAAAACGCTGCAAGGTCCATCAACAACGGATCAGGGTCGTAAAGCCGCACCAGCCCCCCCGAGAAACCACTGGCCCCACTAGCACCGACCACGCCTTTTTCAAGCAGGGCAACCGCCATACCGGCACTGCTGAGCCGGGCCGCAATACTCGCACCGATAATCCCGGCGCCAATCACTGCGACGTCATAGTCCATAAACATGAGTGATGAGTCCGTTCAGATGCAGTATTCAGCGGCCGAGCCGGTAAGAATCGTCGCGCTGACTCTGTCCAGCGGCAGCGCAAATGCCTCGGCAACACGCGCCGCCGTGTCGGGAATCAGGGCCTGCCCGGTGACGGCGATGAAGGCAGCGAAGTGGTTGACCTGCCGCCCTTCACCCAAGCGGGTTTTGGCGATGGCGATCACGTCGAGCAGCACACCCGCCATGCTTTTCATCGAGAACAGCTCTGGCTGGGTTGCCTTGATCCATTGCAGGCGCAACGCTTCAAGCAACCCTGCGTCGGGCCCGCACATTCCGTTCCACCAACTGCCGCCGCCCTGCCGCACACCGGCCTCCAGCAACGCCGGGAAAAAATCGTCGAACACTTCCGCGCGCCACTGCTGGAAATGCTGCAGACGGAAATCACCTTCACACTCCTCCGGTGCAACGGCGGCCAGATAAAGGCGAGCGCTGTCGGCGCATGCCTGGGCGACCAGGTCAGCGACCCAGATCGCATGATTACGGCTGGTGGACAGGTTGAGGCCGTCGAGTTTGAGGAACTGATTGGGCATGAACAGTTGGTGAACGTCTAAATCATCGAGCACCGATAGCAAGGCCGGATAGACCACTGCGTGGCTGAACACGCAGTCGAAACCAAGAAAGTGCACCAGCGTGCCCTGCCCTGATTGCCAGTACTGCTGGAACAGATGTGGCTTGCCGATCTGCGCCGCATGTTCACGAAACGCCGCCATGTAACCGGCCAGCCCCATGAACCAGGTATGGATACGACATGAATCACCCTCTGTCAGGTCCAGTCCGGCATCGCCGGGCCGTGTCACGCCCCAGTCGTGCAAATGCTCAAGGGTCTCGACCAGCCAGTTATTCAGCGGCTTGCGCCATTTGCGGTTGAGCAAGCGGTCGCGCAACACCGGTTTGAACAGTGCCAGTTTGAGAAATGCGCGATGGCTGTTACGCCACTGCACAGGCTGGCTGCAGAGTTTGCAGTGCAGCGCTGTCATGAGCATCGAGTCCGGTGCCTGAGCGCAGTTTTCGCATTGGCTGGCGTCGGATTCGGCACCGCAGTAGTTGCACAGTCCACGGGCAAAGGCTTCGTAGCCCCAGACATCACAGCCCCCGCAGTAAGCTTCGCTGGCATCACGAAACTCGATGACTCCCGCCTCTCGGGCCTTGTCGAACACCTCACGCACCGCGTCAGCGAAGAACGCATTGTCCTGCGGCCGCATCCAGTTATCGGGCCTGATATTGATCGCCGCCAGTGACGCTTCAATCCGGTCCGAATTGCGCACAGCCAGCTCGACAGGATCAACGCCCTGCTCCAGGCCTTTGCGCAGCATGTAAGACTGGTAGTCATCGGAATAGGAAACCAGTACGCAGTCATGACCTCGCTGGCGTTGCACACGGGTGAACACGTCAGCGCCCAGAAACGGTCCGGCGATATGGCCGATATGTAAGTCGCCGTTGGGCGTCGGTGGGGTGATGGTGACCACGAACCTAGTCATTCAGGCACCCCGTAGTCTCGTTGTGCTGAGCGACGAAGTCGTTGACGTAATTCATGTCCCACCAGACCACGTAGAAATGAAAGTCCTCGGGTGAATCATTGATGATGTAATGATCGGTGTGCTTGGGAATCGCCGCGATATCACCCACGCCAAACTCCAGCTCTCGCTCGCCAATCACCAGCCGCGAACGGCCCTTGATAGCGATGAATATCTCCTGATCGATCTGGGTATGCGGCTCACTGCGAGTGCCTGGCCGCACCACGCACCAGCCACCGGCAAACGGCATCGGGTAGCCTTGCCAAGGGAGCAAACGACTGCCGTCCAGACCGTACTCATGAACCAGATTGTCGAAACGGGTTGAACGAAGTATTTCGAACTTTTGCATGACCAGCCTCCGTGGCTACTTGATGGCCAGGAGCATGCAATCGGCGATGAAAGTTGGCTATCTGATCCGTTGATAGAACAGATGTTGCACATCGAATTTTTAGATCTCATAAGCGTTTTATTGCGCCCTTACTTATCGCGCCTGCCAAGTATCAGTTGCAGTGATGGCGTCTATCGACAGCCTCCATTTTTGCATGACCCATAACGCGCCTAGAATTCATTTCAACAGCAAAGCAAACCTTGAAGCTTTGCAGGCATTCCGACTTGATACTCAGTGGAGATTCATATGAAAAACGTTGCCCTGTTCGCTGCCCTTTCATTCTTCTCGGTGTTTGCTTCGGCTAACGACTCCGTCAATAACAACGCACAATTGCCCCCTTCTGTGGATTACAACTACTCGCAAAATCTGGATATTGCCAAAGTCCTCAAAGTGACTTCTGCCGAGAGCACCACCTGCGGCCCCGTCCAGGCGCACATGCTGTATCTGGACAGCAAAGGTGTTGAGCACAACCTGCAATACACCCGCATCAGCGGCGGTAACAATTGCCAGAATGGTTGATCTCATGAGCCCTGACTCATGTTTAGCGAAGCAAGAAAAAAGGCCGCTGCAGTGGCCTTTTTTCGTGTTGGGTTTAATTAAGCCACCCCCTGCACGTTGTGAACAATAATGGCCCGCCCTTCATAAGCACTCAGATGAAGTTTATTAACAGGGCCGTCGGCACACTATTCCCTTGCTCGGTATCACCGGGGCCTGTTTATCTCAACCGGATCAAACCAAGGTATACAAGGAACACACTCAGGCGCTAGTCCGCTGACTGCAGGTAGCACAGACCGTGCGAGAACTTTTAATTAACCTGCGTACTTCAGCACTATGAACGCGCAGGAGTTGAGCATGATGAACACAATGAATGATGAACGCACTCACTGGACCGACTGTCGTGTCAGCGCATACGGCGCACACTTTTCACTGAGTCGAATCGCCCGTATTGAACTGGTTGATTTGATGCGCAGGCACCTGAGTACGCACGTCGAGCTGCTCGATCAGTTGAAAAATATTCAGCATCATCTGCGCAACCCGGGCTTTACCGTCATGAAGCAGCCATTTGATGGCTTGGCCGAAGCGACCACCACTCACATTGAGTACCTGTGTGCACGTATCAAGGATTTCGGTGGTATGCCGGAGCGCGTGCTGCTGGCCTCGATGCGGGCACCGATTCAGCATTTTGCTGAGGTGCCGTTTGCAGACGGACTGAATAACATACACAGCCGCGCGCAAGAGCTGGGGTCATTTGCCCGACAGCTTCAGCCTGTGACTCAGCGCGCCAGCCGCTATGGGGACTACGCGACAGCCACCCTGGTCAGCGAAATTCTCGCTCAGGCGCAAACGATCATTCACGCCATCAAACTGAATATTCCCGCCAGCCGCGCGAATGCCGTACCGCCAGCGCTCTATCAGCAAACGCCTAATCTTGTCACGCACAGTGCTCGCCGCTGACATGAGTGAAAGGACCAGACCGAAAAAAACCAGGCAGACACTACGGCTGCCTGGCGATAGGCACTGGGTATCAGAAGATATTGATCGGGTAGTCAGCGATCAGGCGGAACTCATTGTTATCGGTATCGCCCTGGTCGGCATTGGCCCGGTGCCAGGACTGACGCAGACGCAATGCGAGGTCCTTGGCAGGTCCGGTCTGGACCACGTACTTGGCTTCGACATCTGTCTCGTGGTGCTTACCATCTTCACCGTAACCACCGTACTGGGTATTGGCAGGCATATTGGTGCCGTCGATGTCATAACCTTTGACGTAACGCACCATGAAGCCAAGGCCGGGTACGCCATAACTCGCCATGTTCAGGTCATAGCGCGCCTGCCATGATTTTTCTCCGGGACCGTTGAAGTCCGAGTACTGCACGGAGTTGTTGAGGAAGATCGAATCCGCTGTATCACCGGCCGAATTATCACCGAAAGCAACATAGTCAAATGGCGTATCGCCATTAACTTTCTGGAACGCCAGTGTCACTGTATGAGCCGTCAGGAAAGAATAAGCGGCGGCCATCGACCATGTAGTGTTGCTGATATCACCCGCTTTGGATTGGCCCGAATCGGTGGTGCGATAGATATTGAAATCCAGATTCAGTGACTGCTCATCAGCCAGCGGCAGCGTCAAGTTGGTATTGGCGTAGTACTGATGCCATACATCCTTGAGATCCGAACCGTAGAGGCTGACAGTCAGATTGTCGTTAATGGTGTACTTGCCACCGGCGTAATCAATGCTACTTGACTCGACATCTGCGTAGGCCGCATGCAGACCGTGATTATTGTTGGTCGTCACCGGGCCATTGCTGCCGGTGAAGTGCCCGACATCCAGATCAAGGCCATCGATTTCACTGCTCAGCAGATTGAAACCGGTTGCTGTTTGCGGGAACAGTCTTGTCCCGCCAGCAGCAAATACCGGTGCTGTTGGCTGCAGGTTGCCGTAGCGCAATTCGGTTTTGGACATACGGAGTTTCACCGCACCGCCCGCAGTGCCGTATTCGTTCTCTGGTGAATCATTGCGGTTCACTGGCAGGTTGCCGGTGCCGCTTGTCCCGGCGCCGCCGTCCAGCTTCAGGCCCCAGTAGCCGTAGACATCGACCCCGAATCCCACAGTGCCTTGAGTAAATCCGGAACTGAAATTACCCAACACAGCCTGGGTCCAGTCCTTCTGATCGCCTACACGATCGCCATTGCGGTTCTTGCCATCACGATTGAAATAATAGTTTCTGAGGTTGAGGTTGAGGCTGCTGCCTTCCACAAATCCGGTGGCTTCAGACTGATCGCTGACGGTGGCCGCCGATGCCAGTTGACTCACTCCCAGTGAGACCGCCAGCGTGATGAGATTGCATGTCAGAAACTTCATTTCTTTCCCCTGTTTCAATATTGCTTATCGTTTTTCGCGCAACAAGGCTACAGCAAGAATGACCCGCCTTGGCACAGGAGACTCAATAAGCGAAGAGATACGGCAGATGCGAAAATGAATACAGACATTGTTGACATACAGGAATGATCAAGAATTCTGACGATTCTGTTCAAGCTCCAGATGCCGATTCGAACGGACAGGTTTGCTCACCTGCCCGCGAGTTTTTAACACCTTTGAAACTTCAGGCGCCTCTTCGTTTGATGATAGTCACTATCAATTATCGTAATAGTCTGAATCTTTCCAGCGGTGATAGTGTGGGCGGCGATGAAGAACGTATTCGATCGCTCTCTGAATCCGCATCAGAGGGCGCCAGATTGATGCTCCCACTTCGTCATTCCTTTGGTTAAAACTTTATAGCCACCTCACTTTTGTGCGGTGGCTTTTTTTTGATTTTTTATCCTGATGGGGTACTCAACGCTGGAGTCGCCGGGCAGTTTCTGGTCTATTGGGCCCTTGAATGCCGATCAACAGCGCATAATCCAGCTTCCGCAAACAGGTAATTTTTTGATGTCTGCCCAACTGTTCAAGCACCTCCTCTCGACTCTGACCCTTCTCGCTTCCCTGACCGCGGCCACCAATGCAATGGCTCACGCGCACCTGGAGAGCCAGTTGCCCGCTGCCAGTAGCACCGTCAGCAGCCCCAAGGAACTGCGCCTGCACTTCTCGGAAGGCGTTGAAGAAAAATTCACCAAAGTCAGCATCACCTCAACCACCCCCGGCGGCAAAACTCTGGTTGAGCCGGTCCCTGGTATTGCAACTGATCCCGCCGACAAGAAAACCCTCATCGTTACGCCGACCGCGCCGCTGGCGGCTGGAGACTACAAGGTCGAATGGCACGCGGTATCCGTTGACACGCACAAGAGCGAAGGCAGCTATACCTTTACCGTAAGCCCCTGATTCATGCAGACCGCACTCATCCTGTGTCGCTTCGTGCACTTCTGGGTGCTGCTGACGCTGTTCGGGATTTATCTTTCACAGCAGCTCCTGTTGCGCACTCACCTGGCCCGCGCCAACTACCTTCAGCCGATCAAGGTCCTGCGATGGCTTACAGCGCTCGGGTTGGCCAGCGCCATTGCCTGGCTGCTGCTGACCGCCGCGAGCATGGTCGGCAGTTGGGCTGATAGCCTCGCTCCGGCAACCTTGCTGTTGGTCCTTGGCCACACGGCTTTTGGCAAGTTCTGGGTCTGGCACTTGGTTTTTAACCTGGCGCTGCTGGTTTTACTGACCCGCAGCCGCCGCTTGCCATGGCTGAATCTGCTGCTCGCAACCCTACTGCTCGCGACGTTGGCCCCGGTAGGGCACGTGGCGATGTTCGACGGTGTGTACGGCCAGTTGCTGATCCTCAACCAGTTCGTTCATCTGCTGGCGGTCGGAGCATGGCTGGGCGGTCTAGGTCTGTTGCTGACGCTGCTGCGTAAACCCGCGGATGTCGACATGCGAGGGGTATTGCTGCGCTTTGGCGGTTTCGGTTATGTCATGGTGGCGCTGATTATCCTGACTGGATTGGTCAACGTTCGGGTCATGAGTGGCGCGCCTTGGCCGACGCCCGCTTTTTCCGGCTTTGGCCTGGTGCTTGGTATCAAAGTGGTCATGGTGTTGTGCATGCTCGCACTGGCACTGTTTAACCGACTGGCGCTGAATCGCGGCACGTTGCGGCTAGAGCAAGTGCGTATCAGCGTAGCGTTCGAATGCCTGTTTGGTATGGCCGCTCTGGCGGCGGTTTCTCTGCTGGGGACCCTGCCGCCCATGCTTGCCGACTGAATCGAATTTGACCGCAAGACCCGGAGTGCAGGCGGTCTACTCGCCCAATAAGCTGAGGCTCATCGTATCCGTGTAAGGTATCGGCTCATGACACGCAGCAAATCATCATCGTCGGCTACCGAAAATGACCCGCGCTGGAAAGCGGTGCTGACCCGCGATGCTTCAGCGGACGAGCAGTTCGTCTATGGCGTGCGGACCACTGGCGTCTATTGTCGCCCGAGCAGCCTGTCGCGCCTGCCCAACCCCGATAACGTTGTATTTTTTGACAGCGTCGAGCAAGCCGAAGCTGCCGGGTATCGCCCCAGCAAACGTGCCGCCGCAGACCAAAGCCATGTCGCCCGGATGCACGCAGCCCTGGTGTCCTGCGCCTGTCGTCGCATCGAAGACGCCGATAGTGCTCCCAGCCTGAAAGAGCTTGCCGAGAGTTCGGGACTCAGCCCCTATCATTTTCATCGAGTGTTCAAGGCGGTGACGGGGTTGACGCCCAAGGCGTATGCCAATGCACACAGGGCCAAAAAGATACGCCAACAATTGTGCTCGGGTGGTTCGATTACCGACGCTTTGTACGACGCAGGCTTCAACTCCAGCAGTCGTTTTTATGCGGCGTCTGGCGGGTTGCTGGGCATGAAACCGGCACAGTATCGCCAGGGTGGCCATGACACCGAAATACGCTTCGCGGTTGGAGAATGCTCGCTGGGCTCTATTCTGGTTGCCCAGAGCCAGCTCGGCGTGTGCGCCATCCTGCTGGGTGACGATCCGGAGTTGCTGGTACGTGACTTTCAGGATCAGTTCCGCCACGCAACCCTGGTTGGGGCGGACGACGATTTCGAGCAGATGATCGCCAGGGTGGTGGGTTTTATCGAATCACCCAACCTGGGCCTGGACCTGCCTCTGGACATGCGCGGCACAGCCTTTCAACAGCGGGTCTGGCTGGCACTCAAGGAGATACCACCGGGCAGTACCGCGAGCTACGCGGAAATTGCCCAACGCATCGGCGCGCCCACGTCCTTTCGAGCCGTGGCCATGGCGTGCGGCGCCAACCGGCTGGCAGTGGCCATTCCTTGTCACCGGGTGGTGCGCAGTGACGGTGGTATTTCAGGGTATCGGTGGGGTGTAGAGCGCAAGCAGAAATTGCTGGACCGGGAGAGTGAGTTGGCTCAAGCCACCGGTAGCTCCGACAGATGAAACGCGGTTTTTCCTGTGGGTGCTTGCCCGCGATGCAAGCACCTCGGTATATCTGACAGACCGTGGCGTCTATATCGCGAGCAAGCTCGGCTCCTACAGATCAAGTGCAGCCCGACCATGGCTCAGGTGCCGGGTTTTCCTGTGAGAGCGGTGCTTGCCCGCAATGCAGGCACCTCGATAGATCTGACGGACCGCATCGCCTATATCGCGAGCAAGCTCGGCTCCTACAGATCAAGTGCAGCCCGACCATGGCTCAGGTGCCGGGTTTTCCTGTGGGAGCAGGGCTTGCCCGCGATGCAGGCACCTCGGTATATCTGACAGACCGTGGCGTCTATATCGCGAGCAAGCTCGGCTCCTACAGATCACATGCAACCCGACCATGGCTCAGGTGCCGCGTATTCCTGTGGGAGCAGGGCTTGCCCGCGATGCAGGCACCTCGGTATATCTGACAGACCGTGGCGTCTATATCGCGAGCAAGCTCGGCTCCTGCAGATCAGCACAGGGCTCAGTTGCGGCTAGCGGTTTACATCCACGACTACCCTGCCCCGAACTTCACCTGCCAGGAGTCTGGGCGCGATGTCGATCACGTCGCTCAGGCCGATTTCACGGCTGATCAGCGGCAGTAACGAAAGATCCAGATCAGTCGCCAGCCTGGCCCATGCAGCCACCCTGTCCTCGCGAGGCCGGGTGACGCTGTCGATGCCCGCGAGGGTAATGCCACGCAAAATAAACGGTGCAACCGACGCGGGAAACTCCATGCCCTGCGCCAGACCACACGCGGCTACCGTGCCGCGATAACGAGTGGCCGCGCAGATGTTGGCCAGTGTATGGCTGCCAATCGAATCGACGGCACCCGCCCAGCGTTCTTTGGTCAAGGGCCTTCCGGGTTCCGACAACGTGTGCCGATCAATAATCTCGGCCGCCCCCAGTTGCTCAAGATAAGAGGTTTCATTCAAGCGCCCGGTGGAAGCCACTACCCGGTAGCCCAGCCGGGCAAGAATGGCCACGGCGAAACTGCCCACACCACCATTGGCTCCAGTGACCAGCACATCGCCCTTGTCTGGCGTCACACCGTTGTTTTCCAGCGCCATCACCGCCAGCATCGCCGTGTAACCTGCAGTCCCGATCGCCATGGCCTGTGCGGTACTGAACGCCGCAGGCAAACGGATCAACCATTTACCTTGCAGGCGGGCTTTCTGCGCCAGCCCACCCCAATGCCCCTCTCCGACACCCCAGCCGTTGAGTAATACCTGATCGCCGACTGCAAAATCCGGATCACTGCTGAGGGTCACGGTCCCGGCAAGATCCACACCGGGCACCATTGGAAAGCTACGAACGATAGGTCCCTTGCCCGTGATCGCCAACCCATCCTTGTAGTTCAGGGTGCTGTACGACACATCCACGGTCACGTCGCCATCCGGCAGCGATTCGTCACTGATCTGCGCCAGCGTCGAGCGATAACCCGTGTCGTCTTTTTCGATCAAGATGCCTTTGAACATGCTTGCCTCCAATTTAGACCGATCGTCTTTTAATGTTTGAAAAAGCTTATTGCGGCAGCCCGCGAAGAAACCCCGAAATATAGGTGTTAAGCGGCGCATCACTGGCAACCAGACGCGCGCGCAGCACGGCACCTTCCCAGCCAATCCAGAAGAACGCCGCCAACTCGTCGCAATCCGCGTGACGCGCCAGCTCACCTTGTGTCTGAGCTGCTCGAAAACAGGTGCTCAAACGCGTCTGCCAATCGAGAAAAATACCCTCCAGAACTTCCCGAAAACCTTCAGGCAGCATGCTGACTTCCTGCCCGAGATTGCCCACCAGACAGCCACGTCGATAATCATGACGCGCCATACCCGCTTTGGCGTTTTGCACAAAACCCACCAGACGCTCAAGGGGCGTCAACGTTTCATCGAGCAGCCAGCGATCCAGCTTTTGCGAGAAGTAATCGGCATAGCTGTCCAGTACGGCGTGGCCGAACGCTTCCTTGCTGGGAAAGTAATGATAGAAAGAGCCCTTGGGCACCCCCACCCGCTTGAGGATGTAATCGATGCCCGTAGCAGTAAAACCCTGCTCAGTCAGCACTTGCGTGCCGCAGCGGATCAGCACTTCGCGGGTTTCAAAATTTTCCCGGTCGACCTTGGGTGGCCGACCTGGGCGGCGTTTCAATGCGGGTATAGTCATGGGAGGCAATATTAGACCGATCGTCTCGTATGTCAAATACGCTCAGTGACCGGTTGCCAAATGCCTCTCACACACGCTCAATAGCGCTTCCCCAAAAAAACCGCACGGAGCCTCTATGAACGCTTGGCCTGATACTCGCCTCCTTGATGTGTTCGGGATTGAACTGCCCATTCTTCTCGCGCCGATGGCGGGCGCAGGCGGTTCCGCGATGGCCATCGCGGTAGGCAACGCTGGCGGCCTCGCCTCCCTCCCGTGCGCGATGCTGACCCCACAGCAAATCCGCGATGAAGTCGCGCTCATACGTCAACACACCAAGGCACCGCTGAACCTGAATTTCTTCTGTCATCAACCGCCGCAGGATGATCCGCAAAGTCACGAAAACTGGAAGGAGGCACTGCGGCCTTACTACCTTGAGCTGGGCGCTGACGTTAATGCACCTACTCCGGTGTCCAGTCGTGCACCTTTTGATCTCGCCAGCTGCGAACTGGTCGAAACCTTGAAACCCGAGGTCGTCAGCTTCCACTTCGGCCTGCCGGAAACCGGGCTGCTTTCAAGAGTGAAGGCAACCGGTGCCAAGGTCATCTCGTCAGCGACTACGGTTGCTGAAGCCGTCTGGCTAGAGGCAAATGGCTGCGACGCAATCATTGCCATGGGCTACGAAGCTGGCGGGCATCGGGGGATCTTCCTCAGCACAGAACTGACCACACAGATCGGCACCCTGGCGCTGGTGCCGCAGATCGTGGACGCAGTCAGCGTACCGGTGATTGCCGCTGGCGGCATTGCTGATGGGCGCGGGATCGCCGCGGCGTTCATGCTTGGCGCTTGCGCGGTACAGATCGGCACGGCCTACCTGTTTTGTGCAGAAGCCAAGGTCAGCAAGCCTCACTACAAGGCGCTACGCACCGCAGATAGCAGCCAGACTGCGCTGACCAACATTTTCACCGGGCGCCCGGCCCGTGGCATCGTCAATCGGGTGATGGCTGAACTGGGTCCTATGAGCCCGCTGGCACCGACATTTCCGTTGGCAGGTGGCGCCCTGATGCCTTTGCGGGCAATTGCCGAACCTTTGGGCAACGGCGACTTCATGAACCTCTGGGCCGGACAGTCGGTGGGGATCAAACATGAGCATGGTGCTGAACAATTAACCCGGCTGATTGCACGCCAGGCGCTGGAAAAACTCATCCGGCCATAAAACTTAGCTTCCCATGGAACAAGGCATCGCTATATATTTCTATATATAGCGAATGGCCGGTACTCGGTCGTTTTATGCCCTGCCTTACATATGGAGCCTTTCAATGCACTCTTTTCCCCGTCGTCTCGCCTTCAAATCCCTGGCGGGTGCGATCGCCGCATTGGCGATGAGCTCTGCCTTCGCGGACGAAGTACAGGTCGCCGTTGCCGCCAACTTCACCGCGCCCATTCAGGCCATCGCCAAGGATTTCGAAGCTGACACCGGTCATAAACTGGTCGCGGCATTCGGCTCCACCGGACAGTTCTATACCCAGATCAAAAACGGCGCGCCGTTCGAAGTGTTCCTCGCCGCCGATGACACCACCCCGGCCAAGCTGGAAAGCGAAGGCGACATCGTCAAGGGCTCGCGCTTTACCTACGCCGTCGGAACATTGGCCCTGTGGTCGGCCAAAGAAGGCTATGTCGATGCTAAAGGCGACGTGCTGAAGAAAAATGAATACCAGCACCTGTCCATCGCCAACCCGAAAGCCGCGCCTTACGGTCTGGCCGCTACGCAGGTACTGAGCAAACTCAGCCTGACTGATGCGATCAAAGCCAAAATCGTCGAAGGTCAAAGCATTACCCAGGCGTATCAGTTCGTCTCCACCGGCAACGCTGAGCTGGGTTTTGTCGCCCTGTCGCAGATCTATAAAGACGGGAAAGTGACAGGCGGCTCGGCCTGGATCGTACCGGCCGAGTTGCACGACCCGATCAAACAAGACGCAGTGATCCTCAACAAAGGTAAAGACAACGCAGCAGCCAAAGCGCTGGTTGAATACCTCAAAGGTCCAAAAGCTGCTGCTGTGATCAAGTCCTTCGGATACCAACTGTAAATGCCGCTCGACAGTACCGACTTCGCTGCAATCTGGTTGACCCTGAAACTGGCGTCGCTGACTACCTTGATTCTGTTGGTGATCGGCACGCCTATCGCCTTATGGCTGGCCCATACCCGCTCCTGGCTCAAAGGCCCGATCGGGGCCATTGTTGCCTTGCCTCTGGTGCTACCGCCCACGGTCATCGGGTTTTACCTGCTGTTATTGCTCGGCCCCAACGGTACTGTCGGTCAACTGACTCAAAGCCTGGGTTTGGGAACGCTGACGTTCAGCTTTCCCGGTTTGGTCATTGGTTCGGTGCTGTATTCCATGCCCTTTGTTGTGCAGCCTTTGCAAAACGCCTTCTCTGCCATTGGTACACGTCCGCTGGAAGTGGCGGCGACGTTGCGCGCCAACCCTTGGGACACCTTTTTCAGTGTGGTATTGCCACTTGCCAAGCCTGGCTTCATCACCGGCGCGATTCTGGGTTTCGCGCACACGGTCGGCGAGTTTGGCGTGGTGTTGATGATCGGCGGCAATATCCCGGACAAGACCCGCGTCGTTTCCGTACAGATCTTCGATCATGTGGAATCCATGGAATACCTGCAGGCGCACTGGCTGGCGGGTTCAATGGTGGTGTTCTCTTTCCTGGTTCTTCTGGCGCTTTACTCAAGCGGCAAGACCAAAGCGGCCTGGAGCTGATCCATGAGTTCTGAAATCCAGGTACGGTTGCAGGTTGAATACCCGGCCTTCAGCGTCGATGTAGATCTGCTGTTGCCGGGGCGCGGAGTGACTGCGCTGTATGGCCATTCGGGCTCGGGCAAAACCACTTGCCTGCGCTGCATTGCGGGTCTGGAAAAACCTCGGCAAGGGTTCATTCAAATCAACGATGAGGTCTGGCAAGACACTGCCAAAAGCCTGTTCATGCCCCCGCACAAACGCGCACTCGGTTATGTTTTTCAGGAAGCGAGCCTGTTCCCGCATTTATCGGTGCGGGGCAATCTGGAGTTTGGCCTGCGCCGTATTGCGGCCGATCAGCGCCATGTTGACCTGAACCACGCCGCGCAGTTGCTGGGCATCGAGCATCTGCTGGAGCGACGACCTGACAAGCTCTCCGGTGGAGAACGACAACGGGTGGGTATCGCTAGAGCGCTGCTGACCAGCCCGCGCCTGCTATTGCTCGACGAACCTCTCGCGGCGCTGGACGCGAAACGCAAAAGTGAAATTCTGCCGTATCTGGAGCGTCTGCACGATGAGCTGGAGATCCCCATGCTCTACGTCAGCCACTCCCAGGACGAGGTGGCACGTCTGGCCGATCATCTGGTCCTCATGAGCGACGGCAAAGTCCTGGCCAGCGGTCCCATTGGCGAAACCCTGGCGCGACTGGACTTACCCATGGCCATGGGCGACGACGCTGGCGTGGTGATTGAAGGCTCCGTCGTTGCCTACGACGCCGAGTATCAATTGCTCAGCGTCGCCCTGCCCCACAGCGAGCTGCGAATGCGCCTTGCCCATACGCCACTGCCGTCAGGCAAGGCTTTGCGCTTCAAGGTGCAGGCCCGGGACGTCAGCCTCAACCTGCACCCGGACGACCAGAGCAGCATCCTCAATCGGCTGCCAGTCACTGTGATCAGCGAGATCCCCGCAGACAATACGGCGCATGTGCTGGTCCGGCTGGACGCGGCAGGCACGCCCTTGTTGGCGCGGATCACCCGATACTCGCGTGATCAACTACGGCTCGTGCCGGGACAGCAACTCTGGGCACAGATCAAATCGGTGGCGGTACTGGCCTGATCACAAATACTGGGCACCCCTGAGAACCGCCGCGGTCAATCCACTTAACTGCCTTGTGGATTGCTGCCATGCCTGATTCGACTGTCGTTGACCAACTGCCTCCAGACCTGCATTACGTTGAAGATACGCAAGCCGGCTTCAGCCGAAAGATCCTGCGAGGCAAGTTTGTCTACTTCGACAGAGACGGCCAACGGATTCGTGACGAAGCGGAAATCAAGCGGATCAATGCCCTTGTCATCCCTCCGGCTTACACCGACGTCTGGATTTGCCCTGACCCACGCGGACATTTACAAGCCACCGGCCGCGATGCACGTGGACGCAAGCAATACCGCTATCACCCACGCTGGCGGGAAGTGCGTGATCAGAACAAATACTCACGAATGATCGAATTCGGCCTGGCGCTGCCCAAGGTCCGGAAGAAAATCGAAGCTCAGCTTGCAGAACCCGGCATCGGCCGCGACAAGGTGATGGCTACAGTGGTTTCGCTACTCGATGCGACACTGATCCGCATTGGCAACAGCCAGTACGCCCGGGACAACCGCTCCTACGGATTGACGACCCTGCGCAATAAACACGTTGAAGTGCATGGCAACGATATCGTGTTTGAGTTTCGCGGCAAAAGCGGCGTCGAGCATCAGATCAGTGTGACGGACCGCCGTCTGGCGAAGGTCATCAAACGCTGCATGGAGTTGCCCGGCCAGAACCTGTTCCAGTACCTGGACGACAAAGGCGAACGCCATACCGTGAGCTCTTCGGATATCAACGCGTACCTGCATCAACTCACAGGCGCGGACTTTACGGCCAAAGACTACCGAACCTGGGCTGGCAGCGCGCTGGCACTGGCCACACTGCGCAAGCTGCATTGGGAACCCGAAGCAGACGCCAAAAAACATATCGTTGAAATGGTGAAGGAAGTCGCCCGGCAGTTAGGGAACACCCCGGCGATCTGCCGCAAGTGTTATATCCACCCGGCCGTACTGGAAGGGTTCCTGCTCGGTGAGCTCGCCCTGTTACCGCGAACCCGGCAACGTAAAGGCTTGCGCCTGGAAGAAGTTGCCCTCGCAACTTACCTGCAGAGTCTGGCGGAAAAGGTCGTTGCCGAGTCATCCGGCAAAGCGTAACGCGCAACCGCGCATCAAAGGATACACGTCAGCGACAGATGCCTTTCGCGTTGCTATCAGGGCTTTAGCTTCTCAAACTTGGTGCGCCTGTCCTCAGGTTCGTAGCCGCTGGATAGCTCCTCCAGGGTCGATACGAAGTGCCGGACGGCGTGCTGGACTTCAGCCAATAACAATTGTGGGTTGGCGGTTCCACCGTCAAGTTTGCCTGACGCGCTGTCTATCTGGATTCGTGCAGTTCGGCGATTAGTCAGGACATACAGAACATCAACGCCAGCCCGGGCCAATGCAGCGAGATAATCCGCTCTGGGTGCACGCTCACCGCCTTCATACTTGCCCTGGGCATTGGCGGCAACGCCACCCAGTAAACCAAGATCACGCTGGGACAGCCCTAGCCGCCTGCGCTCCTCTCGGAGCCGTTTACCTATCTCTTTCATGGGTCAGCTTGCTCCACACCAGGTCCATTAATTCTTTAGCAAAAAATGAATTAAACCGCCAACAGCCAACTTCCTACAACAGATCCGAAGATTGTAGGACCAGTCCTACATCAAAAACCAATAGCTCCGACATATCTAACACCTCGCGAAACACCTATGGCACTCCAGACTAAAGCCGGAACACAGCGGATGCGGTGAACCCTCCTGCCTGGCCGACAGTTTGTACTTACGCGTCCAGCAGCCGACGAAAAACACGAGCATGAACGCACACTCATCCGATTGAACGATCAGCAATGTTGCCGGATCGTAACCCTGTCACCTTCGGAGATATGAAAATGGCTCATGACAAACGCGACAATCAAAGCAACAATCTCAACGCCCCAGAGCAAAGCCCGGCTGACATCGCCGACCATGAGCAGCGCACGCAGGAATCCAGAACCGAAGAAAAGCAAACGGGCAATCGGCAAGACGATCAGGGCCACACCCCGAAGGTTCCGACGGCCCCCTCCACCGAAACGGTCAAACCCTGAGCTGTTTCCCTTTGCAACAGGCGCGCGCCCTGCCGTCGCCATTTTGAACGACAAGGCTGGACGATGACCTCACAGCACACGCCCCCTGATGCCAAAACGCTTTTAACCGCTATATCCCCGCAAAACAGTGGCTTTGTGAGGGTCCGCGGCGCACGCGAACACAACTTGAAGAACGTCGACGTCGACGTTCCCCGTGATGCCCTGGTTGTCTTCACGGGAGTATCCGGTTCAGGCAAATCTTCGCTGGCTTTCTCGACGCTCTATGCCGAAGCCCAGCGCCGCTATTTCGAATCCGTCGCACCGTACGCCAGAAGGCTGATTGATCAGGTCGGTGTACCTGACGTCGACTCCATTGAAGGGTTGCCGCCCGCAGTCGCGCTACAACAACAACGCGGCACACCGAGCACACGTTCCTCTGTAGGCAGTGTCACGACACTGTCGAGCCTGATCCGCATGCTCTACTCTCGAGCGGGCAGCTACCCGGCAGGACAGCCCATGTTGTACGCGGAAGACTTTTCGCCCAACACGCCGCAAGGCGCTTGCTCACAATGTCATGGGCTGGGCAGGGTTTATGAAGTCACCGAGCAGTCGATGGTCCCGGATGACTCATTGACCATCCGCCAGCGTGCCATCGCTTCATGGCCAACGGCGTGGCAAGGCCAGAACCTGCGGGACATCCTGGTCACTCTGGGCTATGACGTGGACATTCCGTGGCGAGATCTGCCGAAGAAGCAGCGCGACTGGATCCTGTTCACCGATGAACAACCCACCGCACCGGTGTACGCGGGCCTGACACCTGCGCAAACCCGTAAAGCGCTGAAGCAGAAGCTGGAGCCGAGCTACCAGGGCACCTTCACCGGCGCCCGAAAATACGTGCTCCATACCTTCACCCACTCCCAAAGCGCACTGATGAAAAAGCGCGTCGCACAATTCATGATCGGCAGCCCGTGCTCACTGTGCGACGGCAAGCGCCTCACCCAAGCCGCGCTCTCGGTAAAATTCGCCGGTTTCGATATTGGCGAACTGGCGCAAATGTCCCTGCTGCAGCTCGCAGAGGTGCTGCGCCCGGTTGCCGCGTCAGACGCACCACTCAAAGATGATCTTTCCGTCGAAAAGCGCATAGCAGCGCAGCGTATTGCTCAGGACCTGTTGGCCCGAGTCAGCACACTGACTGATCTGGGCCTCGGCTATCTGGCTCTTGAGCGCAGCACGCCCACCCTTTCGTCCGGCGAATTGCAACGGCTGCGGCTAGCGACCCAGCTCGGCTCCCAGCTGTTTGGCGTCATCTATGTGCTGGACGAACCATCGGCCGGACTGCATCCCGCCGACGGCGAGGCTCTCTTCAACGCACTGCAGCGCCTTAAAGACGCGGGCAACTCGCTGTTCGTCGTAGAGCACGATCTGGAAACCATGCGGCGCGCCGACTGGTTGATCGACGTCGGCCCTGCTGCTGGCGAACACGGCGGGCGCGTTCTGTATAGCGGCCCGCCCGCTGGCCTGGCCGAAGTCGAGGCATCACAAACCCGCCTGCATCTGTTCGCGACCGGCAAAGCCAGCAAACCCAAGCGACGTCAGCCCAAGGACTGGTTAAAACTGGAAGGCGTCACCCGCAATAACCTCAACAATCTGAGCGCAGCATTCCCGCTCGGCTGCTTCACTTCCGTGACCGGCATTTCCGGATCAGGCAAGTCGAGCCTCGTCAGCCACGCCTTGCTGGAGCTGGTAGGCGGCCATCTGGGGCATGCCACTGAAAACAACGACGCAGAAACCCCTAGCCTTGAAGACGATGCGCCACAGTCTGCCAGCGGCAGCGTCGTCGCGGGCCTTGACGCCATTCGCCGGCTGGTCAAGGTTGACCAGAAGCCTATCGGTCGTACGCCCCGTTCGAACCTTGCGACCTACACCGGACTCTTCGATCAGGTTCGCAAGCTTTTCGCAGCGACCCCGCAGTCCCGCAAAGAGGGCTACGACGCAGGACAGTTCTCTTTCAACGTAGCCAAAGGCAGATGCCCGGTGTGCGAAGGCGAGGGTTTCGTCAGCGTTGAGCTACTGTTCATGCCCAGCGTTTATGCCCCCTGCTCCACCTGCCATGGCGCACGCTATAACCCGCAAACCCTGACCGTCAAATGGCAAGGCTTGAACATCGCTGAGGTACTGCGGCTCACCGTAGATGACGCCGTTGAACGGTTCAAAGACCAACCTGCCGTATTGCGGCCGCTGACCGTGCTCCGCGATATCGGCCTGGGCTACCTGCGCCTTGGACAACCGGCGACCGAACTCTCGGGCGGTGAAGCGCAGCGCATCAAACTGGCCACGGAGTTGCAACGCACCCAGCGTGGCGCCACCTTGTACGTGCTGGATGAGCCCACCACCGGCCTGCACCCCACTGACGTCGACCGTCTGCTCAAACAGCTCAATCACCTGGTGGACGCCGGAAACAGTGTCGTAGTGGTCGAGCACGAAATGCGCGTCGTGGCGCAGAGTGACTGGGTCATAGACATCGGCCCCGGCGCGGGTGATCAGGGCGGCCAGATTGTCGCCGCGGGCACGCCTGAACAGATCATCAAGGTTAAGGCGAGCCGCACAGCGCCATTTTTGAAGCAAGTCGTTAACACGTAATTGATCACCGCCACCGCCGCAACTGATGGGCCTCAACCAACCGCAGAAGAGGCCCAACCCTTTTTTTCCAGCCGTAAAAGCAAGATCTTGTCTTATTTCAATATCTTGCGGGCTTGCTTCAAGGGGGTTGGATGTATATATTCCCTGCTCTTCAGCGCTACCGCCCCGATGGCGAAATTGGTAGACGCAAGGGACTTAAAATCCCTCGTCCTTTGGACGTGCCGGTTCGACCCCGGCTCGGGGCACCACATTTAAAACAAGGGCTTACCGCGATTTTATCGGGTAAGCCCTTGTTGTTTAAATTGCCGCAATTCTAGATTTCCACACATGACTTGTTCAGCCTGGCCGAGGACACGCCGCCCCTGTCTGGTGTAGCCGGACGATACCCACATCACCTGGATGTCGGCATCTATCAGATGCGCGTGGTCCTGGTTGTGAATGCTGCTGGTGTCGGCAAGGATCTCAACCTCTATCCCTTCCCACCGCTTCGGGCGAAGGAATGACCTCCGTAATGTTGAGCAACGATGCAGGTGGCTCAGGTCTATTCACTTTTCTTGCCCGCCTTACCTATACATTGCTTTTAGCTTCAGATACGTCAGAAAATGCCCGTTTTCCCAAGGACAACGGTATGGCGCAGCACCCTACAGACACCGACTTCTGGTCGACCATCTCGAAATTGGCTGTGGCAGTACCGATTGCTGCACTTATAGGCGCCGGTCTTTCCGCATTAGTTTTGGGGGGTATCGACTACGGGCAACTCAAAAGCTCTCTGGATACCGAGAAAAGCAGAAGTTCTGAACTTGCTCGGACGAATGATGAAAACCTGAAAGTGAATGAGAAATGGAGAGATGCTTACACAAAACTCAACTCTGAGCTCTCTGCCGCGAATGCAAGGTTGGTCGAGATGCAGAACGACCAATGCGAATCGATCCGGAGCGATATTTCCCGTCTCCAATACAAAATAGAAGACACCTACGGTTATACGGATTCGAGCGAGAAACGTTCGAATATGCAGATCATGATGCGGCAACACCAAGAATCGTTACAGGCTTGCTTCGCATCACGGAGATGACAGATGTGCCAAGCGCAGTAGCGCAAAAGCAGGATTGAACTAGTGGCCGGTTGGCGATATTGGTGAGGGTCACTATTCACTGGCTCGGTTAACTCATGAAACTTGTTGTGACGATCAAACATGGCGCTATAGTAAGCTCTGAATAATCCACCAAAGCAGATTACCAAGAGGATGACGCTGTGGCTAAAAGCGGTCTCGGACATCTTTCTCTAGCCTTAGCGGCTTGCTTCACTGATCTCGCAATCGCGGTGCCAATTGATGTTTCACCGGGTGCCGAGGCGCTATACTTCAAGGCGCTGCCTTACCTGAACGAAATTGATGATCTGAAACGAACTATTCAATCTTCGGCGTCAGCTACCCGATAAAGACAAATTCCCCGAAGAAAAAAGACGCTCTCACAAAAAAATACGCTCACTATTGGCGGAAGCTACCCCCCTACTCAAACGTTCATCTCATGAAGGGAATCCCGCCGCACAATATCGACTTGCCTGGCTTGCAATTGGATTTGAATCCAGAGAGAAAGTTGTGGATCAGGTTTGCTCTTTGCTGAAATCCAGCCTAACAAAAGGATTCGCGCCGGCAGGTCTACAGATGATCAGCCACTGCTTCGACGATGTGAAAACAGTCGAGTTTCGATCGCTGATTGATGCCTCGCCTGAACCTACAAGCCAGTATAGTAAGTACTACCCGCAGCCAGTACTGATGCCGAGATGCGACAGCGCGCTTGTCCGACGGGAAAAATGCAATCGGATCCCTCAATGAAAAAGCGATTCGCGCCGATCTCTACATGAGCCTCTCAACTCAAATGTCGACGCAGAACCTTAGGCACGAACACATTCGATATCTTCAAAAAGCCTGCAGACTACGGATGCACTCGCGCTTTAGAACGGCTGAAGCTAAAAGCAGACATCTAGTCATCCCGAGGTTTCCTAGTTACAGGTAAATCCGAGACACAAAAAAGCCTGGCGATCAGGCCAGATTTATTACAAACAATCGCTAATCTGCTACCTCTGATTCGCGGCAAGTCCACGTGATAGCCAATACAAAACACTTGCCGCTGAAATCAGCGAAAGAACGAGTGCAGCGAAGCCGGCCGAAGAGCTCAGAGCGTATGTTGCACTAACAAAAGCGGTCAGACATGCTGACAGCAACAACGGCGAATAGCACAGCAGCCGCAGCACTATGTTCTTACCGCTACCCAGTGTCGACTGACGCTCCAATAGCTTGCCGAGGCCAGCCAGACAGAGTGAAAAAGTACCCACCGCCATCAGCACTACGAAGTACATGACAACCGGTGGAAGCCCATACGCACCTAAAGCATCCGCAGGATTATCTCGGAATCCTTCAACGGAGTAGCCCAGTGCGGCCAGGGACAAGGGAAATAAGATAAATACGAGGTTTCTAGCTAGCGCTGGCATTCCTGATTCCATGCTTCGTCATTGATCTCAATAAGGTAGCACGCAACGCTGGAGCTCTCCGAACGACGCAGGGTGTTTAGAGCACATAAAGCCCAAAAAATCCGCTCAGATTGCGGGTTTCTTGAAGCAGGTTGCCGCAGGCACGGTCGTTCATGATCGAGTCAATGCCCGGCCCTTGCGCGCCGCAGTCATGGCACCAGAGCAAGTGCGGGGGTAGAGGGTTGTCGAGCATGCAGCTTCACAGTCAGTCAGATATTTTCGATTCGGAAACACTGTTCCAGATAAAGGCTCTACGCACCATCTCTCTGGCATTGGGGAGATCTATCGAATAGCTCGACGGACTTGTGAATGAAAGCGAGTTTTTCTTGAAAATCAGTAGAGGTTCACCTGTGCCGTTTTCAGCCACAACTTGCGCGTTAATGGCGGTGAACTCATCCCTCGCATTTAGTTTTTTAGCGCTCGCCGTCCGCTGCGTCGCTGATAGATCAGCCCAGGCAATAAATTCTGCGATGGGTTCTAAACCCGTCGGAAATGTCTTTCGCTGTAAACGGTTGCCAAAAATAATGTAGCCGCCACGCTTTTCAGCGGTGAAGTCCATCCATTCATCATTGTCAGCAATCCTTAACGGCAGCATCGCTGGCTGAAAATTCCCAGCCAGGCGGACGCCAGTTTTTTCGTCAAAATATCCGTACTTAATGTCTGTGCGGTAAAACTCCCAAGCACGGAAGGTGGCAAATTTATCAATTTTTTGGGCAGTAGAAGCGCTGCACCCCACCAACACTATAAAAGCTGCCGTTACCAAGGTTCCTGCCCAAAAACGCATTGTGATCTCTCTCCGAAAAGCCCGAGGATAGCATCGGGCTGTGCAAGTTAGTTTTTGCAGACCGCCTTCGGCGGCTCGGCAGGCGTCAGCCTTTTGGGGATGACAATTGAAGTGCCGGGCAAAGGCAAAAGTTCGATAACCCCAAGCATGCAAACAAGCGCTTGTCCGCCATCTTTGTTGGGTCTTGTACCCACCCCGACCAACGCTTCGTAGTCTTTACCAGGCTCCAGTTTGTAAACGAGCGCCTGGCCACCGCAGGACGAGTAAGTACTGCCATAGCTGCCAATGGTTGCGCCCAGCGTTGCGATCTGGAAAGGCTGGTCAGCCCTGACGCGGTACTCGGTGACTACCTCTTTGTACACGCCCTCGCCCATCCGGATTGCCGGGATGTATTCGGCAAGAGTGGGCGCAACTCTATTGGGCATGCCAATGTTCGCCGACTTGAGGGGGAACTGCGGATAGTTGATGTTCGCGGTCCCATCACGCCCAAAACGTCCGGCGTCAGCCATCATATGGCGGGTAGCCGGGGCGCAACTGCCAGTGATGCTGTCTCCATACACACTGGAGTTCGTGATGACACGAATACGCGCCACGCCCTCTGATTGCGTAGGCTCTTCGTATGGAACGGAAGGAATTCCAGAGCAACCAGCAAGTGCCATAGCAAAAAAAGTTACGAAGGAGACAACCCGCATGACCATGTCCTTATGTACTAGACAACTAAAGCCCGACGCTACGGCCGGGCTTTTTTCTTTCTCTCCGACCACGCAGGCGCGACATGATGGCGCGATATTGCTAATTGGTCTACCGCACTAAAGCAGCCAGTACGCCATGCCTGTTCAGCCGCCCTCCTCTTGATCTTCCTTATGAAGATCAACCACAAGATTCGCCGCTTCTTCGTCGGACTCCAGATAATGAAGCGAACCGTCATGACTTTGCACAACGATCAGAGCTTCAAGGTCTGGACGGCGATGTTCTGTGGGGATTTCCTCACCCGTGAGCGTTTTCAGTGTGACTGCCATAAGCTTTCCTCCCTAAAAGAAAGCTGACAGGGAGAGCTGCCGACAATTCAAACTGACCGGTCAAATCCTCATAATCAGAACGATGCCGGCCGATCTATAGAGATAATGGCTCGGACCAGAGCCCCCCTTTCCTGACTCGATTGGCTAATCACTTATTGCGCTGCTTCCACCCGACGAGCATGAAAACCAGCCCAGGTATCAACAAGCCTGGCGCCATGTATGCAAACGTGCGGTCTGCGAGCAATCCATTCAGCCCAAATACAAACCCGCAGATTGTCAGCGGTATTCCAACGATGAACATCGGTTGGCGAAAAGCTTTATCCATGATCACTTTCTCCTTCTCTAAAACGCAGCCATTAAATCACAATGCGCCGACGCGCTTCTGACAGGCCCTTGTTGATTTTCGCTCTGTAACTATTCTCACTGCTTGTTATCCGAATCACGCAGAGACTGTTTTCGCCAAGCCTCTCGGCTTGTGGAGTGCAGCGTCAGCCATCTCACAGGGAAGCAATATGAACACCGGCAAGAACAATCAGGAGCTTCGCGAGGCGCTGATTTCAGCGGCGTTTTTGCTCAAATGGTCGGCTGCCGATCTGCTCGGGAAGGCCAACGCCCTGGCGGATGCGGGTAATCAGGCAGAGGCTGATGCAATGCAGGAGGTCGTTAATAACTATCAGACCTCGGAAGCCCGTCTGCTGGGTTTTGCAGATGAAGTGAAGGCCGGGAGAATTGTGCGGGGACGTGCTGAGTAGCGCTCGCGGTGCACCGGCTGATCGCTATTTGCACCTTGAAGCGAGGCACAAATAGCGACGAATAGCGGATCAATCAGCAAGCGCCAGGCGGAATCCCACCCTTATTGAAGTCCTTCAGGCGCTCCCGCTCTTCCTTGGTGGAGTGAGCCGGTGTGTCGTCTTTCCTGGTTTCTTTCCCGGTTTCTTTCTTTTCTTCAGTCATCACGCTGTCCTCATGGTTGTTTCAGTTTCGGCACCCTGAGGTTGCAGCAGTTCAAATCATCTGCTGATCATCCAGACACGATAAGGACACATCAAATCACTACTGCACCGGCAGGAAGTTCATCAGCAACAAGCTTTGAGCGTAATTGAGGCCAATACGCCGATAACGCTCATCGAGAATCTGCGCAAGCAAATCAAGACGCGCGACGATCTTGCCAAACTCGACGGCAAAACTGAGGTTGCTGGATTGGTCGGATATCTCATTGGAAAACAGCAATAACACGCCATTGGCATCCTGGCGCTGACTGAGTAACCATGTGGCTTTCTCGATATTACGAGCGGCGTTGCTGACGAATTGTGGATTGATTGAGTCAGTCACGTAGAACTCGGTGCGTCCGCCGTGCGCAGTGATAAGCATGCTGCCAATCGCGTAGATGAAAGCGCCCACACGGTCGCCACGAAACTCTGGACTGAGGGAATAGCTCAGCGCCGCCAGATCACGGCGATCCCCAAGCGCGGGGAGCGGCTGACGCTGCTCGATGGCCTGACGGATCGCCCGCGCAGCACTGATGGCATCCGTATAACCCGACTGACGCCACTGGCTGGGGTTGCGCAGGTAGAGCTTGTTCATCAGCAGATACAGGCTTTGCAGGTTATCGTGCATGCCTAGTGTTGCCATGCGATCAACACTGGTCTGGAAAATTTCGTCAGGCTTGCCTTTGCTGAACTGATTGGCAATATCGCGGCTCTGTTGCTGACTGCAACCGCCGATACTCAGTAAAAAAATCGTAGCCAACCACAGCGGTCGGCGCATACATCGAACGAGAAATACAGGTAACGGGCGATCCATCGGCACCATGTCTTGCAGTTGTCCGCGCAGGAAATCAGCACGGCCGGGACAGACATAGATCGGGAAAACGGGAAAAAGTGCGATAAAGGCCGCCAGATTATTGCGTCATCCGCAGACTGCTCACGCCAACTGCGATGAAGTGAGCGCAATAACAGCTTTCAACCTGGGGCAAACAGCGACCTGATCATATGCAGCTCGGCCGCATGCGTCATCGCTTCAAGATCTTCAAGGCTCATGGCGTGGCCACACCCTGCGCACGGCTCACCCACCAGATCTTCAATACTGTAAAGGCCGCTGAGGGTTCCCTCACCCGGATCAAAAGGCCGACAATCACACACAACGCAGCGGAAGTCCTCGAAATACTGCTCATCCATTCTCATTGTCTGACAATCCTGAAAATTCGACGGCATAAAACACTATATACCCCATCTTTTCCAGACCGTCCCGACGGCAGACATGCCGCCCGGCCCTTTCCTGCCTGATCAAAGCGTTGACGTAGTCTGGTAACTTTAGGCGCTGGGTTCGCTGCGCCCGATGTGCAGTCGTAGCTGTAAGTCAGCTCTCAGTACTGGATGCGTCCCCCGCTTGAGCGCCCATACCAAATAGCCGGTCGGCTATCTCTCTGCCCCGCTCGCGGCCTTCGGCCGTTAACCAGACCGACTTCTTTTTACCGACAGGATCATCGATGAAACCGTGCTTGTGCAGCCGGTTCATGATCTCGAAGTCGAACCCTTTCCATGCATTGCCGTTGTTGAAACTGAAGGTTGCCAGCAGGGCGAGCACAGCCTCTTCGATTAATTTTTCGTCGTACTTCATCCTCATTTCTCCTCTGATTTTCACCAAGATAAATCGCTGCCTCGTCCAGCCCGCTAGCCGTGAGCCAGAGGGCACGCGGCTGCAAGACTCATGAACGAGCCACCTCAAAGGTCTAAAAACATTAAGGGAATGGTTTTATCGGAGACAATAAAAAACCCGAAGACGTTAATCTTCGGGTTCTTTAATAGTGGAGGCCGAGGTCGGAATCGAACCGGCGTAAGCGGATTTGCAATCCGCGGCATAACCATTTTGCTACTCGGCCTCAAACATTCAGTGCTTAAACCGCAAACACTCAACGCGTACAAACTTGGAGCGGGAAACGAGACTCGAACTCGCGACCCCGACCTTGGCAAGGTCGTGCTCTACCAACTGAGCTATTCCCGCGTCTTGGTGACGGGCGCTATTCTATAGATTCAAACCGCGCCGTCAACCCTTTGTTTTAAAAACTTATTTTTTATCCGCCGTGGTTTTCAAGTGCGGCCATGCGGCCCTCAGGTATTGCAGCATCGACCATAAAGTCAGGCCCGCAGCGAGAATCAACAGAACGTAACCCAGCACCACCCAGAACGTGAACGCGGGCGGATTGGCCAGCAAGATGACCAGTGCCAGCATTTGCGCAGCAGTCTTCCATTTGCCAAGGTTTGACACCGCTACCTGCGCCCTGGCGCCGAGTTCGGCCATCCATTCGCGCAAAGCGGAAATAACGATCTCACGGCCGATAATCACGGCAGCGGGCAATGTCAGCCAGAGATTGGCGTGGGCCTGAACCAGCAAAACCAGTGCAACTGCAACCATCAGCTTGTCCGCTACCGGATCGAGAAACGCGCCAAACGGCGTGCTCTGCTCCAGACGACGGGCCAGATAACCATCGAGCCAGTCAGTCGCCGCTGCAAAAGCGAAGACGCTACTGGCCGCCATGTAGCTCCAATGGTAAGGCAAGTAAAACAGCAGAATGAAGATCGGAATCAGGAGGACACGTAGAACGGTGATCAGATTAGGGATATTCATCGGCACAACTTGCTACGAGGTGAGCGGGCATTCTACTCGCTGTGCAGGTTTGCATAAATCGACTCTGCAAGCTTTTTACTGATTCCGGGTGCTTTTGCTATTTCTTCGATGCTCGCACGGGACAATTCCTGCAAGCCGCCGAAGTGTTTGAGCAGGTCGCGACGCCTTGTAGGCCCTACTCCGGCGACACCTTCGAGGCTGGACGTGCGCCGCGTCTTGCCGCGTCGCGCCCGATGCCCGGTAATCGCAAAACGGTGAGCTTCGTCACGTATCTGCTGAATGAGGTGCAGCGCCGGAGAATCTCCCGGCAAGGTGAACTCATGGGCGGAGTCATTCAGATAGAGGGTTTCGAACCCGGCCTTACGCGTCGTGCCCTTGGCAACGCCCAACAGAATCAGGTCAGGAACCGCCAGCTCGTTCAAGACATCGCGGGCCATCGACATCTGCCCTTTACCGCCGTCGACCAGCAGAATATCCGGCAGCTTGCCCTCGCCGTCCTTGAGCTTGCTGAAGCGACGGGTGAGCGCCTGATGCATGGCGGCATAGTCATCGCCAGCAGTCACACCTTCAATGTTGTAGCGGCGGTAATCAGACTTGATGGGGCCTTCAGGGCCGAATACAACGCAGGAGGCTACGGTGGCTTCACCGCTGGAATGGCTGATGTCATAGCATTCAAGGCGCAGCGGCGGCTCATCGAGGTTGAGGACTTTTTGCAGTGCATCGAAGCGAGCCGCCACATGCTGACGATTGGCGAGCCGCGCCGACAGCGCCTGCTCCGCGTTAGTCACCGCCATCTGCTGCCAGCGAGCACGGGTGCCGCGCACCCGGTGGCTGATCACCAGCTCGCGACCACGAGACTCTTCGATGGCATCAATCAACGTCGGGAAATCGTCATGCAGCACGTTGACGATGACTTCCGAAGGCAGCTCACGGTCGACACCTCCCAGGAAATACTGCGACAGGAAGGCCGACATGACTTCGCCCACCTCCTCCTCGATCCCGACCTGAGGGAAGAAATTCTTGCTGCCCAGCACCCTGCCACCACGGACGCTGATCAAGTGCACACAAGCGCCGCCTGGATTGACGAACGCCGCCACCACATCAACGTCACCTGTGCCACCCTCCATGCTCTGCTGATCCTGAACGCGGCGCAGCAATGCAATCTGGTCCCGCAACTCCGCAGCCTGTTCGAAATCCAGACTCATGGCGGCTTTTTCCATTAATGCGTTCAACTCGTCGGTCAGGGTGTTGCTTCGACCCTCCAGGAACATCACCGAGTGGCGCACGTCTTCCGCATAAACCTCTGGTTCGACGAGGCCCACACAAGGACCTTTGCAGCGTTTGATCTGATATTGCAGGCACGGTCGGGTGCGGTTCTTGTAGAAGCTGTCTTCGCACTGCCGAACCAGGAAGGTTTTCTGCATCAGACTCAGACTTTCCCGCACCGCCCCTGCGCTGGGATAAGGCCCGAAGTAACGGCCTTTGGCTTTCTTGGCGCCACGGTGAATGCTCAGGCGGGGAAAATTGCCGTCCGACAGGTAGACATAAGGGTAGGACTTATCGTCTCGCAGCAGAATATTGTAAGGCGGACGCCATTCTTTGATCAGCGTTTGCTCAAGCAGCAGCGCTTCAGTTTCGTTGGCGGTGATCGTGGTTTCGATCTGGGCAATCCGCGAAACCAGCGCACTGGTCTTCGGCGCGTGGCCGGTCTTGCGGAAGTAACTCGCCAGACGGTTTTTCAGGTTCTTGGCTTTACCCACGTACAGCAGACGCGCCTCGGCGTCGAACATGCGATACACGCCAGGGCGGCCACTACAGGTTGCAAGAAAGGCACTCGGGTCAAACGGTGGGTTCATTTCAGGCGCTGGCATCGACCATGCCGTGACGTACCGCCAGCAAAGCCAGCTCGACATCGCTGCCAATCGACAGCTTCTCAAAGATACGGTAACGGTAGGTATTTACGGTTTTAGGGGACAAGCACAGTTTGTCAGAGATGGTCTGGACTTTCTGGCAACCGACGATCATCAATGCAATCTGTATCTCACGTTCCGACAGTAGATCGAACGGCGAGTTGTTGACTTGAGGCTGGAACGACTTGAGGGCCAACTGCTGGGCAATCTGCGGGCTGATGTAGCGTTGCCCGGCAAATACCAGACGAATGGCCTGCACCATTTCCGCCAGACCCGCGCCCTTGGTCATGTAGCCAGCAGCACCGGCCTGCAGCAAACGCGTTGGAAAAGGATCTTCCTCGCACACCGTAACGGCCACTACCTTGATCTCGGGATGACTACGCAACAGCTTGCGCGTGGCTTCAAGACCACCAATGCCCGGCATCTTGACGTCCATCAGAACGACGTCCGGTTTCAGTTCCCGCGCCTTCTTCAGCGACTCCTCGCCGGAGTCGGCCTGGCCGACCACCTGAAGCCCATCGATGTCAGCCAACATGCGCGTAATGCCTGTCCGGACAAGATCATGGTCATCAACAACTAGCACCTTAATCAAGCAGACACCTCGCAGAACGGTCATAACGAATACGGGTCACCATAGCAAAAACAAAAGGCCAGACCCAGCTTTACGCAAGGCCTGGCCTACATTGATTCTGCGATAGCACTAAGGACACGCTATCACTGATGCCCATGAATCATGAAATTTTTTAAGAGGCGATTCCTTTCCCTCAATGGGCCATCAATCTTCCTTGCGGTTAGCGGTCTTGCTCTGGATCGCATATGAAGCAGATAGCTCAGCCATGGTGACAGTCAATCGCTTGATAGCGTCTTGATCTTCCTTGCTCAGGGTGCGGTAGCTACCCAATACTTTCTCCTCGGCATTACTCAGATTATCGACAAGGAGCGGCGTAGGGATAGCAGTCAGCACAAACAGGACATCCACGCCTTTAGCGGCGACGGCTGCCAGATAATCGGCCTTGGGAGCCCGGTCACCACTTTCATATTTGCCCTGAGCGTTAGCTTCCACTCCACCGATCTCTCCAAAAGCACGTTGAGACAAGCCCAACCGCTCTCTTTCCTTTCTTAATCGGGAACCTATTCCACTCATTTGAATGCTTAATCCTGTTGACCCCACCCTTACGAATGGTAGAATCTAGATAAATTTAAACTGATTTGAACGGTTTTGAACTATGCCCGGAATACGCACCGCTGCACAAGCCAAGGCATGGCTTGAACATCAAGGGAAATCTGTTCAAGAGTTTGCCCGAGAGAATTCCATTGATCCGGCCACCACCTATCAAGTGCTGGCCGGGCGCAAAAAGGGCCGACGCGGAGAAGCGCATAAAGTGGCGGTTTTGCTGGGCATGAAGGACGGCATCATTCCGTCCGCCCCTTCGACTCAAGTCGGGACGACGTCTGAGTGATCCCATTCAGCGTCAGCAAAGACGCTATTGCTTGTAGGATTCACGCACCTTAATAAGCAGGATGGTGCGCGAATCAGTTTGTAGTTTTAAACATCTGGTTGCGAATTTTCGAATGGAAATGCTCGCCTATAAACAGCTCTCAACGATCCCGACCTCATAAATATCCCTGGCTCGATTAACGGCCAAGCGCAGCACAAGAAAATGCCGCTTGCGCTTCGCCACCAGAAGGCGCACCCACTCAAGAGTTATGCGGGGCAATAGCAGCCTATGGCCTTGATTGAGATTTATGATTGAATTCGTCCGCGAGCCTGAAGTAAGCTCGTGTCACTTAACGGAGACGTATCATGTTGCCATCCACTTCGCAGCTACTGTTGCAAACCGGCGTTAGTCGCCTGGTTTCGCGTACGGCCGTGCGTGGTGAATCCGCAAGCGTTGCACCGCAAAACACTTCTTATTATGGGTATTGGTTTAGCCACTGGCGCGCCTGATACCCATCCGGCGCCCACTTCAAGGGGACGCCAACCAGAGAATTCTCTACCCCCGGTCGGCTACCCGACCGGGGGTTTTGTTTTTTAGCGCCCCTGAAATTTTGAATTCAATCGAGGAACAGAACATGAACTACAGCACCTATTACCGCACCGACATTTGCACTGCCTGGCGATTTAGCAGCCTCCGTACGGGACAGCCAGCCGCCTCCGTTCGGTCACTGACAGGTGGCAAGTCACTACAGAACGCCAATCCGGCAAATTGTCGAACACCCCAGTAGGGCTTGAGCGGGCCGGACCCGCCAGCCCAGGAAGCAGAATCATGAACTCGTCCATCGCAATGAAACCGTCTGACCTGTCGACCCGCAACCTGACCGTGCTCGACAGCATTCCCGCCCCGCAGCGCCTGCCAGGTAGCTTGCAACTGAAAGCCCAGTTGCCACTGGACCTGACACTCAGCGAACAGGTTGCAGCCCATCGCCGCGCCGTTCGCGCCATTCTCAACGGTGAAGACTCGCGCCTGCTGGTCGTCGTCGGCCCCTGCTCTCTTCACGACCCACAATCAGCGCTTGAATACGCCGAACGTCTCGCGGCGCTCGCCGGTGAGGTCAGTGATCAGATGCTGCTGGTGATGCGCGCCTATGTAGAAAAGCCCCGCACCACAGTCGGCTGGAAGGGCCTGGCTTACGATCCCCAGCTTGATGGCAGCGACGACATGGCCGCAGGCCTGACGCTGTCGCGGCATCTGATGCGCGAAATGCTGCGCCTGGGCCTGCCCGTTGCGACGGAAATTCTGCAACCCATGGCAGCAGGCTACTTCGACGACCTGCTCAGTTGGGTCGCCATTGGCGCGCGCACGACTGAATCACAAATTCACCGGGAAATGGCCAGCGGATTGCCAATCCCCGTCGGCTTCAAGAACGGCACCGACGGGGGCATTACGGTCGCCAGTGACGCCATGCGGTCAGCCGCTCACGGCCATCGTCATTTTGGACTGGATCGTCAGGGACATCCGGCAATCATCGAAACCGCAGGCAATCCCGACACGCATATCGTGCTGCGCGGTGGTCACAAAGGCCCCAACTACGACCGTCAACATGTTGCGCAAGTGCGCGAGAGCCTGGCGAAACAACGGATAGCCGAGCGCATCATGGTCGATTGCAGTCACGCCAACAGCGGTAAGGACCCTTTGCGCCAGCCCGAGGTGTTCAATGACGTACTTGCTCAGCGCTTGCAAGGCGACTCATCGCTGGTGGGCCTGATGATCGAGAGCCATCTGTTCGAAGGCTGCCAGCCGATCAGCGGATCCATGCGTTACGGAGTGTCGGTGACTGATGGTTGCCTGGGCTGGGATGCGACCGAGCAGTTGCTGCGCGACGCTGTGAGCAGGCTGCGATACAGGTAATAAACGCAAAAGAGCGGCAAATAAACGCCGCTCGCCCCGTCCCTGGGTTATCAGCCTGAACTTTATCGGGAAATGCGTTCCTTAATCCGGTAGGCTCTTTCTTTTTTTTCACAGGAGTAACTCCCAATGGCTAAAGCCACTGCCCGCCACATCCTTGTATCCAGCGAAGAGAAATGCAACGAACTCAAAGCTCAGATCGAAGGCGGTGCTGATTTCGCGGAAGTCGCCAAATCCAACTCCAGCTGCCCATCCAGCCGCCAAGGCGGCGATCTGGGTTCGTTCGGCCCAGGCCAAATGGTCAAGGAATTCGACACAGTCGTATTCAGTGCTCCAATCAATGTCGTGCAAGGCCCGGTAAAAACCCAGTTTGGTTACCACCTGCTGGAAGTGACCAGCCGCCAGGATTGATTCCTCGCTGCTGACGTTCAAAACGGCTCGCCTCAGGCGGGCCGTTTTTGTTTGTGGCGGATCTTCACGCCAAACCTCAGGACCGGCTTTAGCCGGGAACGCGGTATTACTGACTGTAAAGGTATGTCGCCCCTACTGACCTCCTCCCGAATGAATTCGGTCCTACCAGGTCCGGCGTATGTCGCGCAGCAGACAGAAAACTTGTAGGAGCTGCGGAGGCGGGAGATCAAGGTGTGTCTGCGCAATAAAGACGGTCCCGCCTGTATCTGTTTGCCTGGCGAAGGCGTTAATCGCAACACAACACTCCCCCGGCAAGCAAATTGCTGTCTTTTGGCACATCACCCGTTTGTGCGCTGCGCATCATCCGGTTACAAACGTGACCGGGTTCCGGTACCTTGTTGAAGCCTGTATTTACCAGTCAAGAACATTGCCTGGCCGTGCCTGTCGTATGACTTTATTCATCGCCACTCTCAACCCTGATGCCCACCCGCAAGCATCAGTCAGGATTCCAGTAATGCGTTTTGTTTCTTCATCGCTGATCGTGGCAACGCTGGTCCTGTTTTCCGGCCCTCAACTACTGTGCGCTGCACCGCAACACGCACTGACGGTGTATGGCGAAGCCCCACGGTATCCGGCCGACTTCAAACATTTCGATTACGTGAACCCGGATGCGCCAAAAGGGGGCAGCATGCGCCGCTCCGCGCAGGAAATCGGTCAGTTCGATCACCTGATGCCGTATCTGGACAAAGGCACCGGCGTTTCCCAACTCAACGGCATGGTCTATTCACCGTTAGCGGTACGCTCGCTGGACGAGCCCTACACCGTTTACGGTCTGGTAGCCGAACGCATCGAGCGCGGTGAAGACGGCCTGTCCCTTCGATTCTTCATTAATCCCAAGGCCCGCTTTGCCGATGGCGTGCCTATTACCGCTGAAGACGTGCGCTACACCTACGACTTGCTGATGACCCAGGGCAGCCTCTCCTACCGGACCCAGTTTCAGGACATCAAAGGTGTCGAGGTCGAATCACCGACGCAGATCCGTTTTGACTTCAAGACTAACGAAAGCCGGACGCTGCCACTCGACCTCGCTTCGCTGCCGGTTTTTCCCGAGCACTGGTGGAAAAGTCGTGATTTCGCCGGTGGTGGCGGTTTTGAAATACCGGTGGGCAGCGGCCCCTACAAGGTCGCCAAGGTTGACCCGGGACGCAGCATTACGTTCGCTCGTGATCCGCAATGGTGGGCCAGGGATTTGCCGGTCAATCGTGGCTTCTACAACTTCGATACGTTCAGCGTCGAGTACTTCGGCGATACCGATGTAGCACGCCAGGTCCTCAAGGGCGGCGCTTACGATTACAACCGCGAATATTCGGCAACCGCTTACTCGATTCTGTATGACGGCCCAGCGCTGAGCGAAGGCCGCTTGCAAAAAGCCCACCTGGCCAAGGGTGCGGTGCAAAGTTCTCAAGGCTTTGTGTTCAACCTGGACCGGCCGATGTTTCAGGATCGTCGGGTACGCCAGGCGCTGTCGATGCTTTGGGATTTCGAATGGACCAACCGGCAGATGATGCGCAACATGTACATCCGCCAGAACAGCTACTTCTCTAACTCCTCTTTGGCAGCGACCGAACTGCCGACCCCGGCCGAGCTGAAAATCCTCGAACCACTGCGCGAGTCAGTGCCACCGGAGGTCTTTAATCAAGTATTCCACACCCCCAAAACCGACGGCACAGGTTATATCCGTGACAAGCAGCTTGAGGCATTGAAGCTGCTCGAAGCAGCAGGATGGACGCCTAAAGGCGACCATCTGGTCAACGCCCAAGGCGAGCCGTTCACCTTCACGTTCCTGAATGGCCAGGCCGGATTTGAAAAAATACTGCTGCCTTACAAGCGCAATCTTGCGCAAATCGGCATCGACTTCGAAATCCGCCGGATCGATGCGGCGCAGTTCCTGAACCGGGTCATGGCCAGGGATTACGACATGATCGTCACCGGCTACACAGTCTCTACCTCGCCGGGCATGGAGCTGTACAACAACTTCGGTTCCAGAGGTGCACGGGACCCGGGTTCCAACAACTATATGGTGCTGCAGAACCCTGCGGTCGACAGCCTGATTGCCGGGCTGGTCAGTGCCGACAAGAAGTCCACCATGGTGGACTATGCCCGCTGCCTCGATCGGGTACTGCAATGGGGCTATTACTGGATTCCCAACTATTACCCGCCCGGCGCCTCGACGCTGTGGTGGAACCGTTTTGGGATTCCGAAAATCCAGGCCAGCAACGCCGAGGCTATTGATACCTGGTGGGAAGTCAGTCCAACCCCGCTGACCAACGAGCAATTCGCAGAAAAACGCGGCGCGTCTGCCATCGCCTCGGAGATGAAGTGAATGCTCGGCTACTTATTACGGCGCCTGTTACTGATCATCCCGACCCTGCTGTGCATTCTGCTGGTCAACTTTTTCATCGTACAGGCAGCACCCGGCGGTCCGGTGGAACAGGCAATTGCTCGCCTGCAAGGCATCGGCGGCGCAAGCGCCAGTACGGGCAGCGCGGCGGCCGAATCCGTCAATACCAACCCATCACGCGCTTCTCGGGGTCTTGACCCCAAGTTGATCAAGGAAATCGAGCACCAGTACGGCTTTGACAAACCTCTGCATGAACGACTGTGGCTAATGCTGAAAAGCTATGCGCAGCTGGATTTTGGTAAAAGCTTCTTCCGGGGCGCGACGGTCACCGATCTGATTCTGCAGAAAATGCCGGTGTCCATTTCGTTGGGGCTTTGGGCAACGCTGATCACCTATCTGGTCTCGATCCCGCTAGGGATTCGCAAGGCGGTCAAACACGGCAGTCATTTCGACATCTGGAGCAGCACTGCAATCATTATTGGCTATGCGATGCCTGCTTTTCTGTTCGCGATGCTGCTGGTGGTGCTTTTCGCCGGGGGCACGTCACTCAACTGGTTCCCGGTACGCGGCCTGGTTTCAGAAGACTTCGAGCAAATGACAACGGTAGGCAAAATCGCCGACTACTTCTGGCATCTGGTGCTGCCGGTGTCGTCACTGGTCATCGGCGGTTTCGCCACCCTGACCATTCTGACCAAGAACTCCTTCCTCAATGAAATCACTCGCCAGTATGTAGTCACCGCCCGGGCCAAAGGCTTGAGCGAGCGTCGCGTGCTGTACGGCCATGTATTCCGCAACGCAATGCTGCTAGTGGTAGCGGGTATCCCTCAGGCATTCATCAGCGTGTTTTTTGCAGGCTCGCTGCTCATCGAGGTGATTTTCTCTCTGGATGGCCTCGGGCGCATGAGCTACGAAGCCGCCGTTTCGCGTGACTACCCTGTAGTGTTCGGCTCGCTGTTCATCTTCACCCTGTTTGGCTTGCTGATAAAACTGGTGGGAGACATCTGCTACACCCTGGTCGATCCACGAATCGACTTCAGTGCGAGGAACGCCTGATGAGCAGACTTTCTCCGCTGGCCCAGCGACGCCTGGACCGCTTTCGTAATAACCGCCGCGGCTGGTGGTCGTTGTGGTTGTTCTGCGGTTTGTTCTTGCTGACACTGGGTGGCGAGCTGATCGCCAATGACAAACCATTGGTGCTCAGTTACCAGCATTCACTGTATTTCCCGGCGCTCAAACGCTACACCGAGCAGGAGTTTGGTGGCCAACTCCCCTTCCAGCCGGACTACCGCAGTGATTACGTTCGGGACCTGATCGACAAGGGCGACGGCTGGATGCTGTTTCCGCCCATTCCGTTCAGTGACAACACCCCTAATTACGACCTTAATCGCCCTGCCCCCAGCCCGCCGACCACGCAAAACTGGTTAGGCACCGATGATCAGGCCCGTGACGTGCTCGCCCGGGTGATCTTCGGCGCCAGGGTATCCATCCTGTTTGCCTTGGCGCTGACCGCAATCAGCGCCCTGATTGGTATCGCCGCGGGCGCGCTACAAGGCTACTACGGGGGTTGGGTCGACTTGATTGGTCAGCGCCTGCTGGAAGTCTGGTCAGGTTTGCCGGTGCTTTATTTGCTGATCATCCTGTCCGGCTTCGTTGAACCCAATTTCTGGTGGCTGCTGGGCATCATGGCACTGTTCTCCTGGCTGGCCCTGGTGGATGTGGTGCGTGCGGAGTTCCTTCGCGGGCGTAACCTGGAGTACGTCAAAGCCGCTCGCGCGCTGGGCATGAGTGATCGCAAGGTCATCACCCGGCACATCCTGCCTAACGCGATGAACGCAACCCTGAGTTACCTGCCATTTATCCTAACGGGCGCCATTTCGACGCTTACGGCGCTGGATTTCCTTGGTTTTGGTATGCCTGCTGGCAGCGCGTCACTGGGGGAACTGATTGCCCAGGGCAAACAGAACCTGCAAGCCCCCTGGCTGGGCCTGACAGCCTTCTTCACCCTGGCGCTGATCCTGTCACTGCTGGTGTTTATTGGTGAGGCGTTGCGTGATGCCTTCGACCCGAGGTCTTGATATGTCGGACAACCTGATTGAAATCCGTGACCTCAGCGTCGCCTTCAGCGGGCAGACGGTGGTCAAGAACCTGAGCCTGGACATCCGCGGCGGTGAATGCCTGGCCCTGGTGGGTGAATCTGGCTCCGGCAAGTCGGTCACCGCACACTCGATCCTGCAACTGCTGCCTGCCAGCGGCACGGCAAGCACCGGCAGCATTCTGTATCGGGGCCAGCAACTCCTCGGCGCAGACAGCCGGACGTTGCGCCGTTTGCGTGGCAACCAGATCGGGATGATCTTCCAGGAGCCGATGACCTCGCTTAACCCGCTGCACACTGTGTCCAAACAAATCGGTGAAACCCTCCTGCTGCACAAGGGCCTGGCTGGCCGGGCCGCGCAAAAACGCATCATTGAACTGCTGGAACTGGTAGGTATCCAGCAACCAGAGAAGCGCTTGAAGGCTTATCCGCACGAGCTTTCCGGTGGTCAGCGGCAACGGGTGATGATTGCCATGGCGCTGGCTTGCGAGCCGGAGTTATTGATTGCCGATGAGCCAACGACAGCGCTGGATGTCACTGTCCAGCGCAAGATCCTGCTGCTGCTGAAAGAGCTGCAACAGCGCCTGAACATGTCGCTGTTGTTGATCAGCCATGACCTGAACCTGGTGCACAGCATTGCTCAGCGAGTCTGCGTGATGCGCGCGGGAGAAATCGTCGAACAGTCCAATTGCCACTCTTTGTTCAAGCAGCCTCAACACCCGTACAGCAAGCTTTTGCTCGATGCCGAGCCAGCGGGTGAACCGCTGCCCCGGGACAGCCGGGAGAAGGTACTTGAGGTGGACAACTTACGCGTATGGTTCTCGCTGAGCGGCGGTATTTTCCGCCATCACAAGGAGTATCTGAAGGCGGTGGATGACATCAGCCTGAGCATTGAGCGTGGCAAAACCCTTGGAATTGTTGGCGAATCAGGCTCGGGAAAATCGACACTTGGTCAGGCAATCCTGCGCCTTCTTGAATCGCGTGGCAGTATCCGGTTTCAAGGACAGAGCCTGAATGACCTCAATCAGAAGCAGATGCGTCCCTGGCGCAAGCAGATGCAGGTGGTTTTTCAGGACCCTTACGGAAGCCTGAGCCCACGTATGTCAGTCGCACAAATCATCAGTGAAGGGCTTGAAGTCCACAGCGAAATGGACGCGCTGCAATGTGAGGTTGAAGTCATTCGCGTGCTGGAAGAAGTCGGTATCGACCCTCAAAGTCGACACCGTTACCCCCATGAGTTTTCCGGTGGCCAGCGTCAACGGATCGCTATTGCCAGGGCCCTGGTCCTCAAGCCAGCGTTGATCCTGCTTGACGAGCCCACGTCTGCACTTGACCGGACAGTACAGAAACAAGTCGTGGCCTTGCTGCGCCAGCTACAGGAAAAACATGGCCTGACGTATCTGTTCATCAGTCACGACCTGGCGGTGGTCAAAGCATTGGCCCATGACGTGATCGTCGTCAAAGACGGCAAAGTTGTCGAACGTGGCGCCAGTCACGATCTGTTCGACGCGCCCCAACATCCTTACACCAAGGAATTGCTGGCGGCGGCGCACCCTGGATTCAGTTGAATAAACGGGCATTCTGTACGGCCAGACGCCGGTGACATACCACGGAACACCCTATGAAAGAGAGCCATAGCCTTAACGACTACCGCAGCGTTCGCCAATTGGCGATTCGTTCGTTGTTCGAAATTATCGAGCAATCGAGCGAAGGCACAGTGATTGTCGATAAAGACGCGAAGATTGTCTGGATCAACGAACGCTACGCCCGCCGCTTCGGGCTACAGGACTCAAGCCTGGCGCTGGGCCAGCCCTGTGAAAAGGTCATTCCGGGCAGCCTGCTGCGACAGGTCGCGACCAACGGGCGCCCTATTCTGTTGGACATGATGGATACCGCAAAAGACCCGCTGGTGGTCATGCGTTTACCCATCCACGATGACTCAGGCGGGTTGATCGGCGCTATTGGCTTCGCGCTATTTGATGAGTTGCAGTCGCTGTCACCGCTGCTCAAACGGTATCTGAGCATGCAGGAAGAGCTTGCCTCGACCCGTTCGTTGCTGCGTGCCCGCCAGGCGAAATACAGCTTCGCGCATTTTATCGGCACCAGCGCCGCCAGCCTGGAAGTCAAACGCCGGGCGCGCCGCAGTGCCAGTGCCGAATCACCGGTGTTGCTGCTGGGCGAAACCGGTACCGGCAAAGAGTTACTGGCGCATGCCATCCACAACGCTTCTCCACGTGCGCACAAGGCGTTTGTCAGCATCAACAGCGCAGCCATTCCCGAGACGTTGCTGGAGGCCGAGTTTTTTGGCACAGCGCCGGGCGCTTTTACCGGGGCTGATCGCAAGGGGCGCCCCGGAAAATTGCAGATTGCCCAGGGTGGAACGTTGTTTCTCGATGAAATCGGCGACATGCCACTGCCTTTGCAGAGCAAGCTGCTGCGCGTCTTGCAAGAGAAAGAGTACGAACCTGTTGGCTCCAACGAAGTACACAAAAGTGATATCCGGCTGATTGCAGCAACGTCCACCGATCTTGAAGCCGCCATCAAGCGCGGCCAGTTTCGCGCAGACCTTTATTACCGCTTGAGCGTGTTGCCCATTCAGGTGCCTCCATTACGCGAGCGGCTCGATGACCTGCCAGCACTCAGTGAATCGATCCTTGAAGAGTTGCGCAGCCAGCACGAACTGGAGCCTGGCGCTCAGGCGTTACTGGCACAGCACGCCTGGCCAGGCAATATCCGTGAGTTGCGCAATGTGCTGGAGCGCGCGGCACTGCTCAGTGACGACCTGATCCTCGACGCTAAAGAGATTCGTGCAGCAATTGGCAGCCTGGTGCCTGTCAACCAACAGCCCGGCGGGGCTTGCCAACCTGGCCCATGTGAGACGTTCAGTCAGGCACGGCAGCGCTTTGATCGGCAATTGATCGAGCAGGCGCTGGTGCAGTGCGGGGGGAATGTCGTGGAAGCAGCGAGTCAGTTAGGGCTCGGCCGCTCGACCTTGTACAAGAAAATGGCCGCGCTGGGGATTGCAGAGTCTCAATAGAGAGACCGAGGTCTCTTAATGGAGACCTGCTCAATTCCGGGAATCCAGGACTGCGCGGCGCTTCAATCGCTGGCAAGCACCGCTCCCACAGGCCAGACCAAGCACCGCTCCTATCAAACGAGATGCGATTTTCAGAGTTGCCCCAAATCCTGTAGGAGCTCACCGAGGTTACGAGGCCAGCGATAGCGGTTTATCTGACACACCGCCATCGCTGGCCTCGTTACCTCGGTGAGCTACAGTCCAATGTTTGCTCCGCGACAGCGTGGTGTCAGGGACGCCGGGGCGACTCCCACATACGTTCTGTGTCTCCCGCACAACATCGTGGTGTCTGGGGACTCAGTAGGTTGGAAAGCGGAAAAAGTCTCTGTATAGAGACAAAAATCAACCGACCGCAGCCCAACAACCATTATTCCCTTGAAGATCAATCAGTTATCAAACTGGCACGATTCCCGCTAAAGCACTCCTGCGGCACGACCGCAGCCGAAAACAATAACAATATGCCGACAGGATTCAGCGATCCATGCAGAGCGCTTTCGGCGGCCTCTGAGTTCGCCGGATTCCCAGGCCAGGAGACACTCAATGAGTGTGATTATCGCCTTGGCAGCCCTCGCGCTGTTGATGCTCGCAGCCTATCGCGGTTACAGCGTTATCCTCTTCGCCCCCATCGCCGCCCTCGGCGCAGTGCTGCTGACTGATCCATCCGCTGTCGCACCGGCCTTCACCGGTGTGTTCATGGACAAGATGGTCGGCTTCATCAAGCTGTATTTTCCCGTGTTCCTGCTGGGTGCCGTGTTCGGCAAGCTGATCGAATTGTCGGGTTTCTCTCGGGCTATCGTCGCGGCCGCCATTGGCGTGCTCGGCACACGCCAGGCCATGCTGGTGATCGTGCTGGTCTGCGCCCTGCTCACCTATGGCGGCGTTTCGTTGTTCGTCGTGGTGTTTGCGGTGTATCCATTTGCTGCGGAGATGTTCCGCCAGAGCAATATCCCCAAGCGTCTGATACCGGCAACCATTGCGTTAGGTGCGTTTTCTTTCACCATGGACGCCCTGCCCGGCACGCCGCAAATACAAAACATCATCCCGACCACGTTCTTTAACACCACCGCGTGGGCGGCACCGTGGCTGGGCGTGATTGGCACTATTTTCGTCTTCTGCGCCGGCATGCTCTACCTGCAGCGCCAACGCAACAAAGCCCAGCGGGCCGGTGAAGGCTATGGCACCGAATTGCGTAACGAGCCGGACACGCCAGAAGACATCAAGCTGCCCAACCCGTGGATTGCGCTTTCACCGCTGCTGCTGGTAGGGGTCATGAACTTGCTGTTCACCTGGTGGATCCCTCAGTGGTACGGCAAGACTCATACCCTCGCACTGCCAGGCATGGCCACACCGGTACAGACTGATATTGCCAAGCTGACCGCCATCTGGGCCGTCGAAGCCGCGTTGCTGATCGGGATCCTGATGGTTCTGGCGTTTGGCTTCAAGGCGATTCGCAGCCGCCTGGCTGAAGGCAGCAAAAGTGCCGTCAGCGGTGCATTACTGGCGGCAATGAATACCGCCTCGGAATATGGCTTTGGTGCGGTTATCGCCTCGTTGCCGGGCTTTCTGGTTCTGGCAGACTGGCTCAAGAACATCCCGAACCCGCTGGTCAACGAAGCGGTCACCGTGACGTTGCTGGCCGGTATCACCGGCTCAGCGTCCGGAGGGATGAGCATCGCTCTGGCGGCCATGTCGGAAACGTTCATCAGTGCCGCCAATGCAGCCAATATTCCTCTGGAAGTGCTGCACCGAGTAGCCTCGATGGCCAGCGGCGGCATGGACACGCTGCCGCACAACGGCGCGGTGATCACCTTGCTGGCCGTCACCGGCTTGACCCATCGCGAGGCTTACAAGGACATTTTCGGCATCACCATCATCAAGACACTTGCCGTGTTCGTGGTGATCGGCACCTTCTACGCCACCGGCATTGTGTGAGGCAAAACGTATGAGTCTTAAAGGCAAGACCGCATTAGTCACGGGTTCCACCAGCGGCATCGGGCTGGGTATCGCCCTCTCGCTCGCGCAGGCCGGGGCCGATTTGATCCTCAATGGCTTCGGCGATGCATCAGCAGTGATCGCCGACGTCGCGAAATTGGGTGGCAAGGTGGGTCATCACCCCGCCGATGTCAGCAAGCCCGCGCAGATCGCCGAAATGATTGACTACGCCGAACGTGAATTCGGCGGCGTCGACATTCTGGTCAATAACGCGGGCATTCAACATGTCGACGCGGTGGAGGACTTCCCTGTCGAGCGCTGGGACTCGATCATCGCGATCAACCTTTCCTCGGTATTCCACAGCACGCGCCTTTGCCTGCCGGGCATGCGCCGTAAAAACTGGGGGCGCATCATCAACATTGCTTCGGTACACGGCCTTGTAGGGTCTACCGGCAAGGCGGCTTACGTTGCCGCCAAGCACGGGGTCATCGGGCTGACCAAGGTCGTCGGGCTGGAAACCGCCACGACCAATGTCACCTGCAATGCGATTTGCCCCGGCTGGGTGCTGACGCCACTGGTGCAACAGCAGATCGATGACCGCGCAGCCGCCAATGGTGACGCAGATCAGGCCAAACACGATTTGCTGGCCGAAAAGCAGCCGTCGCTGGAGTTCGTCACCCCGTCACAGCTGGGCGAGCTGGTGTTGTTCCTGTCCAGCGAGGCTGGCAGCCAGGTACGCGGCGCGGCGTGGAATGTGGATGGTGGGTGGCTGGCGCGTTAGTACCTGATTGATTTTACGTTTCTGACAGCGCGCTGCCGCGCAGCAAACACAGGACCTGTAGGAGCTGCCGAAGGCTGCGATCGCGGTGTGTCAGGATAAAAGCTTCGCAGCCTTCGGCAGCTCCTACAGTCCATTACTTGCTGTAAAGACTCAACTCTGCCCGCCACCCTCGTCACGCTCGTCCACCAACCCCCAGTCCGACACATTCACGCTGGAGGTGCCGACAGGTGCACTCGGCGCTGCGGTCGGGTTGGCTGTCACGCCTTCACCGTGCAGCTTAAGCCGCAGGCGTACGTTGTTCTGGGAGTCGGCGTACTTGAGCGCTTCTTCTTCGCTGATCACGCCCGAAACGGCAAGGTCGAACAACGCACTGTCGAACGTCTGCATGCCCAGATTTGCGGATTTTTCCATGATGCCTTTCAGCTCAGTCAGCTCATTGCGCTGAATCAGGTCGCGAATGGTCGGCGTCCCCATCATGACCTCTACGGCAGCCCGGCGTTTGCCATCCGTGGTCTTGACCAGTCGCTGAGAAACGAATGCCTTGAGGTTATTGCCCAGATCCTGGAGCAATTGCTGACGCCGCTCCTCCGGAAAGAAATTGATGATCCGGTCCAGCGCCTGGTTTGCATTGTTCGCGTGCAGCGTCGACAGGCACAGATGGCCGGTATCGGCGAAAGCCAGCGCATGTTCCATGGTCTCCCGGTCGCGGATCTCACCGATCAGGATCACATCCGGCGCCTGGCGCAGGGTGTTCTTCAGCGCAGCGCGGAAACTGCGAGTGTCAACGCCAACCTCACGCTGGTTAATGATCGACTTCTTGTGGCGGTGAATGAACTCCACGGGGTCTTCGATGGTGATGATGTGCCCGCTGGCATTACGGTTGCGATGGTCGATCAGCGCCGCCAGTGACGTGGACTTACCGGAACCGGTGGCCCCCACAAACAGCACCAGGCCGTGTTTTTCCATGATCACATCAAGCAGCACCGGTGGCAGGTGCAGGTCTTCAAAACGCGGAATATCCAGCTTGATGTTGCGCGCAACAATGGACACTTCGTTGCGCTGCATGAAGATATTGATCCGGAAGCGCCCGATTCCGGCCATCGACACGGCGAGGTTCATTTCCAGCTCGCGGTGAAATTCCAGCTTCTGCTCGGCATCCATCAGCCCGTCGGCGACCAGCGCGACCTGACCGGGCTTGAGCGACTCAGTGCCCAGCGGTTTGAGCACCCCATTGAACTTGGCGCAGGGCGGTGCTCCGGTAGACAGATAAAGGTCCGATCCATCCTGGCTGGCCAGAATCTTCAACAACGCCGGGAAATCCATAAGCAACACCGCACAAATGATTTGACTGAAAGATGCCGCATCGCATACGACATTCATCCCGGATGACGATTCACAGGATGAATGTGCATAGCTTGGCGGTAGAACGCCCCGGGAAGCAATGATAGATCAAGCAGGTTGTATTGCCGGAACCCTCAACATCATGCCTGATGCGCCCCGGTCTAGTAATTCATAAGTACTGCGCTGTTATACGAGTCAATCAACCGGTCGAAGCGCTTGCCAGCCAGCGCAAAATCATCACTCAAGCGCTGAGGGTCAGCGTTGTTGTGCCAGTGATCGCTCAGCTCACGCAAGGCCTGCAAGTATTCTTCAGCAGGCGTCTGGACCCTGAACCAGTTGTGTCGTGCGTCATCGTCAGCATCACCCATCCCGGGGCGCGGGTCAGTCGCGTCCCAAACCCAACTCGCTTGCAGTCGCTCGATGGCTGCGGCGAGTTGCTCCCGAGTAAGGTTTTGCGCGGCAGCGGCAACGGTCAGCGCATCCATTTCTTCACGGGTCTGCAGAATAAGGCCGGGCAAAAACGCCATTTGTGAATGGTCACGCTGCCTCAGCAGGTTCAACTGGGCTTTACGAATACGTCGATCCTCATCGTCGACTTGCGCTCGCAACTCGCTGGACACTCGCAGAAACGCCTCCGCCATTGGCACAAACTCGACGTCACGTGCGGCTTTGTCGGCAGCGCTGTCCGGACGAGCGCCCAGCACCGGATAAAAATCAAATCGCCGCGTGAATTCGTCGGCCCTCAGCAACGAAGTCACGTAGCGCTGATAAACCGCTTCCAGATGAGGGAATTGCTCTACCAATCGACGCTTTTGATCCGCCGCCAGCAAACACTGATCAGGGCGCCCCGTAGCCCTTGCCGAGTTGCCGGGCTGAGTCCTTTGTCCCGCCGGAAAAAGCTCGGGATAGCGTTCAGCGAGCACCTTGCCGGGACTTTCCGCCGCAGGATCCCGCGCCCGATAGTCCTCGTAAGCGCGGCGCCAGACTACATCCACAAAGTTGAGGCATGAGATCAACGGCCGTAACGCACTGGCCTGACTATGCTCAACCGAGCCGGCAAGCCCCAGCCAACTATTGACCATGGACCGCAAGGTGACGTCGCGAGGTTTCAGCGCACTGAACGCAATGACGCCTGCTACACAGATACTCACCAGCATATTGCGGTTCATGGCGCGTCCTGTCCGTTGGTTTGTTTGCCATACCATTGGGCTTCGGTCGCCGGAAACCGGCACCCGGGCGCTGTGTCCTTCAAGCCTGTGCACGGTCGCATGACGAAAGGTTGCAAGCCCTGATCGCGGCCGACTCGCTGATGATCGATATAGGTCAACGCACCCAGCGTTATCAGCAACGCAGAGGCGAGCATGACTTTCATTAACAGCGCTGAAAGGTCAACCGGACGGCGTATCCCATCGCCCCAGGACTTGATCAACCCCTTGCCCGGCAGGTAAGGCAAAAGCTCAAGCGCCAGTAACCCTGCCGCGTAGCCGATCATGGGGTACAACCCAAAGGCCGCCCAGATCAACAGCCCCATGGCCCAGCAAGGCAACAGCACGCGAATGAGTGACGGGGCTGGCTGACGCAAGCTCATGCGGGGGGAAATGTGACGAGTGAGCCAATCGTCCTGCTCCAGGTTGCGATCGGCAATGCCGCGAAACAGCCACAGCATGAGCAGCATCGGAAGTGCCATCACCATCATCCAGAAGATCGCTGAACCCACGCTTTGCGAGAGTGCAATCATTCGCACCTGTTGATCATGAATGACCCAACCGGCGCCCATACCCAGCAACGGTAGATACATGGGCAAGGGTTTACTGACGCCTTCCCAGTCGCGCCAGAACCAAGGCTCGCCGCCAGGCATTTCAGAACGCAACGGCGGATGAAGGTTGATGATTTTCTCACTCAGCTCTCGGCAGGCGTTCCAGTCATCTTCACTGAAACGATGCGCCATGATCTGGCGTTGCTCCAGCGTCAGGTTGCCAAACATCATCTGCGCAGCGCGGCATTGCGGGGTGGGTTGATCGAGAGCTGCGAGGCGGCGTCGCTCAACCGCGAAAATATGAGCATGGCTGCGCGCCTGCAAACGGGACCATTCCGGTTCAGGGCAACGGCCATAAGCGCCGGGTACTTTCCAGCCTTGCTGAGCACAGACCGTCTCGAACAACTCCTGGGACCAGAACTCACTCTCGGTCAGCAACTGCGCGACGAATGCATTGAGCCAGCCCTGGCGCTCGATCGGCCTGAGCCATTCACTTTTGCCGAGTTTTATAAACGCCTGAGTGAAAGCACCAACGTCACGCGCTTCAAGGAGTCGTCGTAGTTTTACCTCATGGTGTTGGTACATCCGCGACAGCAATTGCTTGAGTTGCTGCTGCGGGAAGGCCACGCCGTCATCCCGAAGCCAGGGGCTTAACCAGTGAAAGTTCTGAATGCCCCACTCAGCCAGCGCAATGGCGCGCGGGGAGTCCGACAGGGACAGGTGCAGCAACTGCTGTTCAAACTCTACAGCGCAGTAGCTGTTTTTGGCCTGTTCAAAACGACTGGCCAGCCCGATAGGCTCTACGTCCTTGAGCAACTGCATCGCCAGTTTTTCGGCCATGCTCGGCCCCGTCAGCGGGACCGCGACCTCCAGGGGTAAACTCGTTGGCTCATCGAAAACCGGTGGTTCTTCGTCACGACTCCAGTTGATTGCCTGCTCGTAAGCTTCGCGCAGGCGCTGGAAACCTGCCGGATCCTCGTCGGGTCGGTGCTTCTTGAGCAATGCCGCGTACTGACGCTTGATACTGCGCGAATCCGAATCTTCTGATAGCCCCAGAATATCCCAACAACTCATTGCCAGAGGCCCTGCTCAATACCATCCAGATGCTGGGTCATCTCCACGCGGGTTTCGCGAATCTGCCGCTCATCCTGACCCTCCAGCACATGCTGAAAATGGCTGGCCATCTGATCCAGTTTGATCCGCAAATCGCCGAGGCTTTCTTGATACAACCGCTCCAGGCGGGCGACCAGCAAACTGTTCACCTGTTGCTCACGGGGGTGTATTTTCAGGGTGGCCAATGCAGCCAGACGCGCCTGGACTTCCTGCGGGTCGAGTACGCCAGGGTTGTTTTCGATAACCAGGTGACGCGTCTCACCGGTCATAGGAATCTGCACTTCGGCCTCCAGCAGGCCGTTATTGTCGTAGGTAAAACGCACGTCCAGGTCCACCTGCCCTCGCGGGGCCGGAGGGACAGCGATGTCCATTTCGCCCAGAAACACATTCTCCCTGACCCAGCGACTCTCCCCCTGATAAATCTTGACCAGTACCTGCGTCTGTTGATCGTGCAGCGTGGACACCGTCTTTACCTTACTGACCGGCACTACGTTATTGCGCTCGATGATCGGCAGAAAGTGCCCGCTCTGGATCCCGCCTCCAACACTCATGGACGTCTCAATGCCAAGGGTGTACGGACAAACATCCGTCAACACCACTTCTTCAAGGGCGGCATCCCTTGATTTCAATGCAGCCTGAACGGCGGCGCCCAGCGCGATCGATTGATCAGGGTCCAGTTGGATCGAAGGAAAGCGACCAAACAGACCCGCGACCATCCGACGAATCATCGGCATGCGGGTCGTGCCGCCCACCAGCAGCACTTCATCAAGCTCCGATGGGCGAATTCGCGCGTCGCGTAGTGCGGTTTCTATCGGCGTACGCAAACGCGTAAGCAGCGGCGCAAACAAATCCGCCAACTGAGTCTGGGTATAGACCTGCGACGTCTCGGATTCAGCCTGGCGTATGGTGAATGTGGCGCTCTCCTGCTGACCCAGAACTTGCCGTACACGCTCGGCTTCACGGCGTAAACGGTGCGCCAGCTCAGGTGAACTCAAACTCGCCAAGACCTGTGGATCGGTTTGAGCAGCCAGAAAGGACTGAACCAGCAACGTATCGAAATCCTCGCCTCCGAGGAAATTGTCGCCAGCACTTGCACGAACTTCCATGACGCCGTCGAACAGTTCAAGGATCGACACGTCAAACGTGCCACCGCCAAGGTCGAAGACCAGAAACGAGCTTGAGCTCTCACGCTGGTGCAGCCCGTAAGCAAGCGCAGCCGCCGTAGGCTCGTTGATCAGTCGCTCGACTTTAAGACCTGCCAGCTCTCCGGCGATTTTGGTGGCTTTGCGCTGCGCGTCGTTGAAATAGGCCGGCACACTGATAACCGCCTCGGTCACGGTCACGCCAAACTGACGCTCGACATCGTCTTTGAGGCTGCGTAAAACCAGCGACGACAACTCTTCAGGGCGAAAAAGCTTGCTGCCCAGGCGCACTTCGTGGGCGCTACCCATGTGCCGTTTGAACAACGCAACAGTTTGTTTGGGGTGGGTTTGCAAACGCTCCCGGGCAGCCTGTCCAACCAGCACCCGCCCCTCATCATCAAGACCAACGACGCTGGGCGTCAGGAGTTGCTCAAGCGCATTGGGAACCAGTTGCGGCGTACCTTCATGCCAGACGGCTACCAGGCTGTTGGTGGTACCAAGGTCGATTCCGACAATCATCGTGCGCGCAACTCCATGCCAAGTGAGAAATCCGCGGCAAGGATACCGGACAGAGCGGTAGTCATGGCAACACCGCCATTCGTTCTGGCTGGTTTTACCGCGTGTGCCCACCCACTGTCATGCTCGGCCAGCGACGCGCAGGCGGCTCATTGCTGTGTGATAATGGCCGCCGTTTTTTCTTCAGGCTCCTGACTCATGAAAGCCCAAGCCCGCCACATTCTGGTGAAAACCGCCGAAGAGGCCGAACAACTCAAACAACGCATTGCCAAGGGCGAAGCGTTCGACGTTTTGGCCAAGAAGCATTCAACCTGCCCGTCCGGCAAACGCGGTGGTGATCTGGGCGAAGTCCGCCCCGGACAAATGGTCGGTGCGATTGATCAAGTCATCTTCAAAAAACCACTGCGCACGGTGCACGGGCCGGTCAAGAGCAAGTTTGGTTATCACCTGGTTCAAGTGTTTTATCGGGATTGAAGATTGCTATGCACGACCACGTCTTATTAATGCAATGCGGTCCTGCGGATTGAACGAGCGGCGCGGCGTCACCTACAAACCCGGCATCACGCTCTTGGGAATCAAAGCCCCGGGGTGCTGAATCACGACGCTGGCCAGCCGATGTCCTGCTTCGGCGGCCTGTACCGGGCTGCCGCCGCGCAGACGCGTCGATAGATAAGCCGCGCTGAACGAATCCCCTGCCGCGGTGCTATCGATGACCCGCTCCACTCGACGAGCAGGAATTTCAAAGCGTTCACCCCCCGATTCCACCAGACAGCTTTGCGAACCCCGCTTGACCACGACTTCGCTGATACCCAGCTCGCGGTAGGCGCTCAACAGTTGCTCGCTCTCGGCATAACCGAACAATGCCTGCTCGTCCTCCTCGGTCAGTAACGCCGCATCAACATGAGCCAGGCACGCACGATACGCCTCACGCGCCTGTTCGACTGATGCCCAGAGTCGCGGTCGATAGTTGTTATCGAACGCAACTCTCGTGCCTCGCACACGAGCTTGGGCCAAGGCTGTAAACAGCCGCTGGCGGCCCTCCTCGCCCAACACCGCCAGGGTCACGCCACTCAGATACAACAGATCATAATCCGGCAGCGCACCGAGAATGGCGTCGGCCTGCGCGGTTGCGAAGCAGTCACGCACGGCGGCTTCGTTACGCCAGTACAGGAAGCGACGCTCGCCGCAAGGATCTGTCTGAATGCAGTACAGGCCTGGCAATCGGTCTGGCAATCGCTGCACCCTGCTCAGGCCAATCCCCTCTTGCTCCCACCCTTGGCACATGGCATCACTGAAGCTGTCATCGCCCAGCGCAGTCACATAATCCACCTGTGCGCCATGGCCAAGCACCCGAGACATGTAAACCGCGGTATTCAGCGTATCGCCACCAAAACTCTGCTGAAGCGTACCGCTGGCATGCTGCTGCAGTTCGATCATGCATTCGCCGATCAAGGCGATCCGTGGGTGGCTATAACTGATCAGCTCACTCATTGAGCGCGACTCCCGACGTTAGAAATACGTGTCGAAACTTTCGATAACCTGAAGGTTTTCATCCACCAGGCAACCCAGGCGCCATTTGTCGAAGGTCAGACACGGGTGGGAAGAACCAAAGGCAATGATGTCGCCGACTTTCAGCTCGCAGCCCGGTGCCACGGTCATGAACGCATGCTGATCCATTACCGCAGTGACCTTGCAAGCGCTGACATCTACGCCCTGAGCAGGCACGACGCCCGGTTTGTAGCAGAGCAACGGGCTGGGCAAACCGGCGTCATAAGCCACGTCACGTTTACCCAGGGCGATCACTGCAAAACCTGGCTCCGGCATGGACTGCACATGAGCCCAGACTTCCATTGCGGGGCGCAAGCCTTCATGCAAATCAGAGCGGCGATCCAGCACGCAGCACTGCGCATCTTTATAGATGCCATGGTCATGCACGACATAACTCCCGGGGCGCAGCACGCCAAGAAACCGCTCACGCACCTGACGCTCGTCAAACGCTTCAGCGATCAGGTCATACCAGGCCGAGCCCGAGGCGGTGACAATTGGCCGTTCCCGCGCAAATGCACCACGATCCTGCAAGTCCACCGCCAGTCGCACCAGTGACGCTGCAAAAGCACGAATACCGCTTTCAGCCTGGTCGCCGTGAATAACCCCTTCGTAACCTTCGATACCGGTTAGAGCCAAGGCCGGCTGAGCGGCAATCGCTTCAGCCAGATCAAGCACCTGTTGCTCACTGCGACAACCACAGCGGCCTCCCACCACACCATATTCGATCATCACGTTCAGACGCAGCCCGCGCGCAGCGAAGAACTCGCCCAGGGCCGCCACATTGTCCGGATGATCGACCATGCAGTGGAAGTCGAACATGGAGTCGGCAAGCAGATCAGCGATCAACGCCATGTTAGCGGTGCCTACCAACTGATTAGCCATCAGCACCCGGCGAGCCCCATGGGCGTAGGCTGCACGGGTTTGCACGGCGGTGGCCAGGGTCATGCCCCAGGCGCCTTCTTCCAGTTGCCGACGAAACAAGGCCGGCACCATGCTCGTCTTGCCATGCGGAGCCAGTTCGGCACCGCTGTTGGTGACGAACGCCTGCATCCAGCGAATGTTGTGATCCAGCGCCTGACGGTGAATGACCAGGGCTGGCAGGCTTACGTCACGTACCAGATGATCGCCTGGTGCGGCGGCGCCCTTTTCTACTGCTGCAATAGTCATGGTGGTCTCCCGGGTATTATTCGTTGATGCGACGCGCCAGCCCGTTAGCACTGTCAATCAGCACCCTGCGGTAGTCGGCGTAATGGTTTTTGGCGTCAGCCCGCGGGGCGACGATGCACAGCGTTGCAATGCACACGCCATGTTCATTCCTCACCGGCGCAGCGAAACAATGGGTGAAGGTGTCTGCAACGCTATCAAACGAGAAAAAGCCCTCCTCACCGGCCTTGCGAATTTCACTCAGAAACGTTTCAAGCGGCAGCCGCTGACCATCGGGCAGGATGAAGTCCTCGGCGTCAATCAGGTCAACAATCTCCTGGTCACTCAAATGGCAAAGCAGCAAACGCCCGGAGGCGGTCCACGGAATCGGTGCGTTCTCGCCAATATTGGAAGAGATCCGGAAGTGTCGTTCGCCTTCCTTCATCAGTGCGACGGTGTACTTGCGGCCATTAAGCAGGCACATCTGCGCGGTTTCACGCGTCTGGCTGACGATTTCGCCGAGGCTGATCTGCGCTTCGCGAGTAAAGTCGAAGTGACGCAGATGCGCCTGACCCAGAAAATACAACTGACGTCCCAGATACACCTGGCCGTCGTTGCCAACCGACTCAAGGATGCGCCGTTCCAGCAATAAGCCGACCAATTCATAAACCGTCGACTTGGGGCTGCCTATGCCACTGGCGATCTCGTTGGGCCGCATCGGCGTCCCCTGCTCCTTGAGAAAATCGAGGATATCAAACGCCCGGTCTAGCCCACGGGCACGGCGTTTGATGGTGTCTTCGGTCATATTCGGTTATCCATCGAAAGTTACCCAATGCGATATTTCTTTAGGCGCCGCCCTTGCGTCGACGGCATCGCGCGGTCTCGTGACAACACTGGACTTGTAGGAGCTGCCGAAGGCTGCGATCGCGGTATGTCTGGATAAACGCTTCGCAGCCTTCGGCAGCTCCTACAGATGGTGGTGAAACTCAGGCTTTTTTCTTGTAAGCGATGCAGTCAATCTCGACCTTGCAGTCGACCATCATGCTGGCCTGCACGCAGGCACGAGCAGGAGCGTGTTCGGATGTGAAGTATTCGCCAAACACCTTGTTGAAGCTCCAGAAATCCCTTGGGTCTTCCAGCCAGACGCCGACCCGTACTACATCTTCCAGCCCATAACCCGCTTCGGTAAGGATCGCGACCAGATTTTGCAGCGTCTTGTGAGTTTGCTCGACGATACCGCCCACAATGATTTCGCCGTTTTCTGCGGGTACCTGACCCGAAACATGCAACCAACCGTCGGCTTCAACCGCGCGAGCGAAAGGACGCGGCTGACCGCCACCGGCAACGCTACCGGCGCCATAACGAGTGATGCTCATGAAGCTCTCCTCTCAAATAGAACTCAATCAACTGAATAAACTGTTGGAGCGAGCGGGCGGCGATCCGACTTGCCCGCGAACCAGTCGGCGCGATGACCCGGATATACCGCGTTATCGCTCTTCGCGGGCAAGCCTCGCTCCAACAATCCTATGTTGCCAAAGCGCAATGTCCGAAACGCAAGACAATCTCATACCGACACATCAATTCCGCTATAGCGGAATACAATCTGAAATAGCGGAATAATGACTCCGAGTGTGCCACAGCACTGGATGGAAAAAAACCAACGAGTATCATCAGTGACGGTCTGTTTGATCACACGCCCGGAAACACTCACTTTGGAGATCCAATGGCTACAGCAGAACATCCGCATCAATTGGCGCTGGAAACGTTTCTGGCTCAGCGTCCTGAACTGCAGCAGGAGCTGGAAAAACTCAATCCGCTAGCCGCTCAGGCTGCCGGATTGACCCGGGAACAATATCGTGAAGAGCGTTTGCATGAAGCCTTCGAGGCGCAGGCCGAGTTGCAAGGCTTGTTTGCCTGGGAGCTGACACTGCAACTGACTGCCGCAAGCCCAGAGGAATATGAAAGCCAGCGGCGTGAAGTGCACAAGGAGGTGGCGCAGATGGCCGGTATGGATTGGGTGGAATATTGCGAGCTCAACAAGCTGGAGCCTTGAGCCTGGCCAGCACACCATGACCGTTCGTCGCCACCAAGGGCACTCTAGTGCGAGAGTGGCTGACCAATATCAGGTATCGCTCATAAATTGGAGACGTACCATGATGAAGTCAAAGACGACTAACTTGTTGCTTGCAGGCCTGCTTTCACTTTCGTTTGGTTCCGCATTCGCAGCTTCCTCCAGCACCGGCCCGGTAAAGCCTGAAACGGGCGGCGTGCAAAGTGGCTCGGCAGTACCGCCTGGCACCCATCCGGCGCCATCGTCGGGCAGTACCAAGGCAGAGCCCAACGCAAACGGTCGCGCAACAGGTTCAGGTGCTGGCAAGTCGGTTGACGGCGGCACCACTGGCAGCGGCGTAGGCAAGACAGGCGCTCCTGGAAAGAACGGTCCTAACGGTACCGGCGGTGGCGCAGCAGGTTCTGACGATAATTGATCGTCACTTACACGCATGTGAAAAAGCCCGGCTCTGTGAGTCGGGCTTTTTTGCGTCGCACTTGCGTAGTTTTGCCAGAATTCACGGCGTGGGCCCCGCTTTAGCCGGGAAAGGGCCGGCGCATTCGCTGCATGACTGTGATCAGGAATATCGCCTTCCCGGCTGAAGCCCGTCCCACGAGCAAACTTACAGACAGGTCGCCAGTGCAGCGCCTCGACGTTCTGCTGCCGGATTCGACGGTGGCGCGTAATAGCGGATCGCACTTGCACCGCCTTGGGGCTGCACATCGACGAAGAACTCTGCGCCGGTGTTGTAAACCGTAAAGCCCTTCTCGGTGGACTGCATGAAGGCATCAGCCTCGGCGCCCATCAACGCTTCATCCTGCCAGGAATACTCTATGCACTGCGCAACGACCGCAGCAGCTTTCTGGCTAGAATAGGTTTTGTAGGGGCCAACAGCCCGTGCCTGGTTGGATGGCGAAGTACAACCTGCCAACACCGTCAGGGCCATTACCGAGATCAGAAGCTTCATGACAATCCTTAAGGATTAAAAGGCGGATTCTACACCGCCAGGCACCGGGCATCGAGGAAGCATGCGCGCCGCCCCACGGGTTCAAGCGTCGGTGAGTTGTTCTTCGTACTCTTTGACGTACTTACCCGCCAAGGCTTCTTTTTGTTTTTCATCAAGCAGTTTGCCCGCCATCTGAAAGAACTTCTGCTCTTCTTCCTTCAAGTGATGGTGAACCTTCTCGGACAGCTTCTTGGCGGTAGCCAGCCAGGCCGGGCTGGACATTTCAGTCTCGTCCAGCGTTTCCATCATCTCGTCCATCTCATGGTGTTCCGAGATCGCATGACGACTCAGGTCCACGCCATTGTCGTGTTCCATCAGCGGTATATAGAAGAAACGCTCTTCGGCGGTTTCGTGAGCCTGAAGTTCGGCTTTCAACTGTTTGTAGGCCTCAACACGCTCAGCGCTGTCGCCGCTGGTTTTGACCAGAATGTCGGCGTAGCCACGCTGGCGATCATGGCTTTCTCTCAGGGCTTCAAAAATATTCACGGGCTGTACTCCAGGAACAGCTTCCGAATGTGGAAGCGATGGTTACTAGACATCGGCCGCAAAGCGCCAGTTCAGTCCGCGAGTGGTGCACGTTGCTGTTTGGGCCCTGTGCCCTGTGCCAGTCACCTTATTGGCAAGTCGGTGTATCAGGGACGGCGCGCACGCGATGTATGATTAATCCTGCCTGCCATACAACTGCCACTCACTCTATGCGACAATGCGCGCCAAATTCGGCATGAATCCCGCATTCATTTCCAGTCATCCCCCCCAACGGGGCGCAGATGCTGGCTAGATATGGCCCAAAGAATGGCCCTCGGCCCGTGATAAAAATCGCCAGGGCAAAGACGGAAACGGGCATCACATCGGTACCGGCTGCTACAGCCAAATCCCAAGTTATTGAAAGGTAAGGTAATTGATCTCCACAGCGAATATCACCATGCAGTTCGGCGCCAAGCCCTTGTTCGAGAACGTCTCGGTCAAGTTTGGTGCCGGTAACCGTTACGGCCTGATCGGCGCCAACGGCTGCGGTAAATCCACCTTCATGAAGATCCTGGGCGGCGATCTGGAGCCTTCCGGTGGGCAAGTGATGCTCGAACCGAACGTTCGTCTGGGTAAACTGCGCCAGGATCAGTTCGCCTACGAAGAATTCACCGTGATCGATACCGTGATCATGGGTCACGAAGAGCTGTGGAAGGTCAAGGCGGAGCGTGACCGCATCTACTCGATGCCGGAAATGACCGAAGAAGACGGCATGGCTGTGGCCGAGCTGGAAACCGAATTCGCAGAGATGGACGGCTACACCGCCGAATCCCGCGCCGGTGAGTTGCTGCTGGGTCTGGGTATCGGCATCGAACAGCACAACGGCCCGATGAGTGAAGTTTCGCCAGGCTGGAAACTGCGTGTATTGCTGGCGCAGGCACTGTTCTCCGATCCTGAAGTGCTGCTGCTCGACGAACCGACCAACCACTTGGACATCAACACCATTCGCTGGCTGGAAAACATCCTGACCCAGCGTAACAGCCTGATGATCATCATCTCTCACGACCGTCACTTCCTGAACAGCGTGTGCACCCACATGGCTGACCTGGATTACGGCGAGTTGCGTCTGTTCCCGGGCAACTACGACGAGTACATGACCGTGGCGACCCAGTCCCGCGAGCAATTGCTGTCGGACAACGCCAAGAAGAAGGCGCAGATTTCCGAGCTGCAATCCTTCGTCAGCCGCTTCTCGGCCAACGCCTCGAAAGCCAAACAGGCCACTTCCCGTGCCAAGGCGATCGACAAGATCCAGCTGGCCGAAGTCAAGCCTTCGAGCCGTGTCAGCCCGTTCATCCGTTTCGAGCAGACTAAAAAGCTGCACCGTCAGGCGGTCATCGTCGAGCGCATGGCCAAAGGCTTCGACGGCAAGACACTGTTCAAGGACTTCAGCTTCCAGGTTGAAGCTGGCGAGCGCGTGGCGATCATCGGCCCGAACGGTATCGGCAAGACCACCCTGCTGCGCACGCTGGTCAACGAACTGACTCCGGACGCCGGTAGTGTCAAGTGGACCGACGCCGCGGAGCTGGGTTACTACGCTCAGGATCACGCTCACGACTTCGAAAATGACGTGACGCTGTTCGACTGGATGGGCCAGTGGACTCAGGGCGAGCAAATGATTCGCGGTACTTTGGGCCGGATGCTGTTCTCCAACGACGAGATTCAGAAATCGGTCAAAGTGATCTCCGGTGGTGAGCAAGGTCGCATGCTGTTCGGCAAGCTGATCCTGCAAAAGCCAAACGTGCTGATCATGGACGAACCGACCAACCACCTGGACATGGAATCCATCGAAGCGCTGAACCTGGCACTGGAAAACTATCCAGGCACGTTGATATTCGTCAGCCACGACCGTGAGTTCGTGTCCTCGCTGGCCACCCGCATCATCGAGCTGACCCCGGACGGCGTGACCGACTTCAGCGGCACCTACGATGACTACCTGCGTAGCCAGGGTGTGGTGTTCTGATTGGCCTGATCAATCTCTGAGCTTGCAAAACCGGTAGGAGCCAACTTGTTGGCGAAGCGGAGTGTCATGCAGTAAGGCTGTTACTGGAATGGCGCCTCGCGAACAAGTTCGCTCCTACCGGGGTAGCACTACAGTTCCGAGACCTTTCTCAGAGCCTCAAAACGAAAAAGCCCGGTCAATCTGACCGGGCTTTTTTCATTTCCAGACAAGCATTACTTGAGCTGCAACACCTCAATCCACAACGCGCCCTTGCCGGACTCGGCTTCACTGACACGCGTCAGTGCGCCCTTGTCACCCACCCCGTAAACACCCACCTTGTCGGCTTTCTCACCGGTCACCAATAGCCATTTACCATTGGGCGAGAAGGCGATGTTGCGTGGCTGCTTCTCTTCCACCGGGTAGTTATCAAGGAAGGTCAGCGCACCGGTTGCGCCATTGACAGCGAATGCTGATACCGAACTGGTGGTGCGTTCAGTCATGAACAGCAACTTGCCGTCTGGCGACAAACGCAGGTCAGCCGCCCAGATGCGCGGCGTCGGATCGTCTTTCAAATCGTTGTTGCTCGCATCACGCACTTCGCCGTGGACCAGCTTCAGGCGTCCCGGAATACCGCTGGCTTGTGCGACTTGCGTCAACGCACCGGTTTTGTCGTCAATCGAGAACGCTGTGACAGTGCCGCTCATCTCGCCGTCGACAAACAGAAACTTGCCATCACTGGAAAACGCCAAATGCCGTGGCCCGGTTTTGGCAGGCACGCTGACGAAACCACTGCCGATTGGCGTCAGCGCTCCGGTCTTGTCGTCCAGCCGATACTGCAGCACGTGGTCGGCACCGAGATTGCCGGCGTAGGCGAAACGGTTGCTCGGGTCGGTGCGTACAGAGTGCGCATGCGGACCGGTTTTGTAGGTCTGGATTTTGTCGTCAGGCTTCTTCGCCGCATCAATAGCCTGAACCGTAATGGCGTCAGCGCCGTAAGACGCGCCCATCAAAAAGCGACCGCTGCGGTCAGTAGACAGGTAAGCCAGGCTCTCGGCCAGCGGGCCTCGGGATAGGTCAGTCAAGTGCCCGCTTTTGGCATCAATGCTGAAGCCCAGGACCTGGAAGGGTTTGACCCGCAACGCGGCATAAAGGACTTTACCGTCCGGGCTGATCGCCATCGGGTTAACCATATCCCCCGCTTTGGTCTGCTCCACCAGACTCAGCTTACCGCTCGCTTCATCAAGGCTGTACTGGGAAATCAGTCCGTCAACAGGGCTGGAAATGTAAGCGAAAGTCGAGGCATTGGCGTTCATGCTTAACCCGCAGATAACGGCCGCAGCCATGAGAAGAGGTTTGCTCACAGTAAGGATCCTTTGTTTTTATGATTGTGGTCAGTCATCCTATGACTACCTGAGAATTCCAGCAATTACTGTTTTACAAATTGTTGCGCCTTCACATCGTTAGCATGCTTTCATTTGTTTGCGTGCAAGGCCATGATGTGGCCACTCCCTACCGCCTGCCAGCGAAAGAGCCCCATGTCTGTTGCCACCCCGCCGCCCGTTGCACAGCCCAGCTCCATGACGATCACCCTGCAGATCGTTTCCGTGGTTTTCTACACCTTCGTTGCCTTCCTCTGTATCGGCTTGCCGATCGCGGTGCTGCCCGGTTATGTGCATGACCAGCTAGGCTTCAGCGCAGTAGTCGCGGGCCTGGTGATCGGCTCTCAATACCTGGCCACCCTGCTCAGCCGCCCAACAGCAGGCAAGATTTGCGACACCATCGGCACCAAGCTCGCAGTGGTGTACGGAATGTCTGGTATCGCGATCAGCGGCGTGTTGACCCTGGCCGCAGCGCTGCTCGAACACCTGCCCGAAGTCAGCCTGACCATCCTCATCGTTTCCCGGCTGTTCCTGGGCGTCTCGCAAGGCCTGATCGGCGTGGGCAGCATCAGTTGGTGCATCGGCAAGGTCGGTCCGGAGCACACGGCACGCGCGATTTCCTGGAACGGTATCGCCTCCTACGGCGCCATCGCCATCGGCGCGCCGCTGGGCTACCTGATGAGTCATGAGCTGGGCTTCTTCACCCTGGGTATCGCGCTGACGGTGATGGCCTCCCTGTCATTACTGGTCATCCGTAAACAAACGGCACCGCCGGTGATCAAGGGCGAGCGCCTGCCCTTCTGGTCGGTGTTTGGCCGCATTGCTCCTTACGGCCTGAGCCTGACCCTCGCGTCGATCGGCTACGGAACCATGACCACCTTCATCACCCTGTTCTACGTCAGCCGCGGCTGGGAAGGTGCAGCCTGGTGCCTGAGTGTCTTTGGCGTATGTTTTATTGCCGCACGGCTTTTGTTCATCGGTGCGATCAATCGCCTGGGCGGCTTTACCTCAGCCATTCTGTGCATGGCAGTGGAAACGCTGGGGCTGGTGTTGCTGTGGGTTTCGCCCAATACCGCCTTTGCGCTCACTGGCGCGGGCCTGACTGGCCTTGGATTGTCACTGGTGTATCCGGCGCTGGGTGTCGAAGCGATCAAGCAAGTGCCGTCCAGTAGTCGCAGTGCTGGCTTGAGTGCTTACGCAGTGTTCTTCGATCTGGCGCTGGCGATTGCCGGACCCATCATGGGCGCAATCGCATTGGGGTTGGGCTATTCGTGGATTTTCTTCTTTGCTTCGCTGCTGTCGATTGGCGGACTGGGCCTCACGGTGCTGCTGTCTCGCCGTGCTAAGGCCCAGGTTAGCGGGGCATAAAAAAGATGAACTGGTGCATCACGTGCCAGTCCGATCTACATACCCGTTTATAGGAGCATCCGCGTGCCCCCTGATCCAGCTGGCGTTAATGCCGACGTAGTGGACATGAGTGATATCCCTGATATTCATCGCTTGCGCGTGCTGACGGTGAATACCCACAAAGGCTTTACCGCGCTCAATCGCCGTTTCATTTTGCCCGAGCTGCGCGAGGCCGTTCGCAGCACCAGCGCCGATCTGGTCTTCCTTCAGGAAGTATTGGGCAGCCATGAACGGCACGCGTCCCGACACGCTGACTGGCCGGAAACCTCTCACTACGAATTTCTCGCCGACAGTATGTGGAGTGACTTCGCCTACGGTCGCAATGCGGTGTATCCCGACGGCCACCACGGCAACGCGATACTGTCCAAATACCCGATCCTGCAACATCGTAATCTGGATATTTCGATCACCGGGCCCGAGCGTCGCGGCCTGCTGCACTGTGTTCTACAAGTGCCTGGCCATGATGAAGTCCACGCCATCTGCGTACACCTGAGCCTGCTGGAAAGTCATCGTCAGCTACAACTGGATTTACTCTGCAAGCTACTGGACTCTCTGCCCAGCCATGCACCGGTGATCATCGCGGGGGATTTCAACGACTGGCAGTTGCGCGGCAACAAACGCCTGGCCCGTTGTGAGTATTTACACGAGGTGTTCGAGCGCCATCACGGCGCGCTCGCCAAATCCTACCCTGCGCGCTTCCCGATGCTGCGTCTGGACCGGGTTTACCTGCGTAACGCCACCAGCCATGAACCGCGAATTCTGGGTAACAAGCCTTGGACGCACCTCTCGGACCACCTTCCCTTGGCAGTTGAAGTCCATCTGTAATCGCCGTTGCGTATAAAAACCATCATAAAGACTTGTGGTTGGTCAATTTGTTGACGGGCCGCAGGTTGTATCCTTAACTTCGATGGTTACCCGTTGAAATGATTGCTTATTGAAAAGCAGTCCGGATTCCGGGTCGGCTGCACCGCAGTCGCTCGGCTAAAGCGCGGTTGCCGGGCATTGATAAAGCAGTGAAAGCCTCCCTGACCTCGCAGCATGGAGCGCGGTCATGAGAAAAATACTGTTTCGTCACGGTGTGACTGGCTGCACGCTCATCGCCCTGGCAATAGCCTTCACCCCCAACCCGACCCATGCGGCCTGTGACCTGAACTCCACCATCGGCTCCGACATCCAGATTTGTGACAGCGGCAGCAGTGGCCCATTGACCAACCCAGGCGGCAACAACACGCTGATTTTTCCTGCGGGGGGCACAGGCGCCATTATTGGCAATGTGTCATTCGGTGTCGGCCAGGACCGTATCGAGATGAACTCCGGCAGCATCGTTGGCGACTTCAATCAAGGCGCCGGGGTGGATACTTTTCGCATTACGGCGGGCGAAATCACTGGCGATGTGAATCAGAGCTTTGATCCTGATGATTTTTTCATGAGTGGCGGGACAATGCGTTCACTCACTCAAGGCGACGGCCTGGACACCTTTCTCATAACTGGCGGCGCAATCAGCAATGCTTTCGAGGACGGCGACATCGCACGTATGACCGGTGGTTCCATCGGCCGGGTCGACATGAAGCTGGATAACAACCTGTTCGATATGTCTGGCGGTAGCATCATCAATAATCTGGTGGCCGGGTTTGGTCGGGACACAATTATTTTGTCCGGGGGAAGCATTGGCGGCGTGATCAGTGTCAGTGGTGGCGACGACACCATCACCGTCTCTGGCGGCGAGGCCAAAGGCGGGATTCGCACCAGCTTCGGCAACGACACGTTCAGCTGGCGCAATGCCGGGTTTATCCGAGGCTCGGTACTGATGGCGGACGGCAATGACCGCGCCTTCCTGACCAATCTCAGCGAAGCAACGCTGGGAGCCAACCCGCTGCTTGATGGCGGAGCTGGCATCGACCTGCTCACTTTCAATGCGGTCAACACATCCGTCCCGGCTCGTTATGCCAATTGGGAGACGGTGAACCTGAGCAACGGCAGCCTGTTGGAGCTCAATGGCGAAATGGTACTCGGGGATACAGCGAGCGGCACCGGCGTATTGAACGTCGACGCCAGTAGCGCCCTGACGTCGGTTTCCGGTCGCATCCGCCCGTTCACGGCGGCGCAATCAGCAACGCTGAACAGTGCCGGCACACTGGACTTGAGCCGCAATGACAGCGCGACGGACACCCTCTCCGTCAACGGCAACTACGCAGGCAACAACGCCAGGTTATTGCTGCAATCGGTACTGGCTGACGATGCATCGCCCAGCGACAGATTGGTGGTTTCACAAGGCAGCCTGTCCGGTACAACGCAAATCAACGTCAGCAATCTGGGCGGGCTGGGCGCTGCAACTGCGCTAAATGGTATTCAGGTCGTAGAGGCCACTAACGGCGCCACCAGTGAAAACACCGCGTTTTCACTGGGCAACTCATTGTCGGTCGGCGCTTACGACTATTACCTGTTCAAAGGCGGCGCCACGGCGGGATCAGAAAACAGCTGGTTCCTGCGCTCAACCGTGCTGGTGCCCCCTCTTGCACTGGCCGTCCCCGAACCAGAAGCGCCAGCGCCTTTACCTCCAACTCAACCCTCCCAGCCCGTTATACCACCAACAACGCCCACGGTACCCGCCAATCCAGGCATATCAATCCCCCCGACAACCGCCCCTGTGCAACCAGCTGCATTTGCGCCAGTGGCAGCCGTCGGCACGCCACCGCTACCGACGGCGGTGGCCGGTGCAGCTCCGATTCCCCTTTACCGGCTCGAAGTCCCGAACTACGCCGTAGTGCCTCCGGCCGCTGCGGTGCTGACGCTGATGTCGCTGGGCACTTTCCATGACCGTCAGGGTGAGCAGAGCCTGTTAACAGAGTCAGGTTGGGCTCCGGCGGGCTGGGCGCGGGTATTTGGCAGCAGTGTCAGACAAAGCTGGTCCGGTACTGTTAATCCCAAACTTGACACCTCGCTCAAAGGCTATCAAGTCGGTCACGACGTTTATGCCGTACAACACGGCAATGGCCGCATTCAACGCGGTGGGCTGTTTGCCGGGCATAGCCAACTCGACGGTGACGTAAAAGGCTTCGCGGGCGGGTTTCAGGATCGTAAAACCGGCAAGCTGAAACTCGAAGGTGACAGCCTCGGGCTTTACTGGACACTGACCGACCCCAAGGGCTGGTATATCGATGCCGTCGCCATGGGCACCCGTCTGGATGGCTACAGCCGTTCGGATCGAGGTGTACGCATCGACACCGAAGGGCATGCCGTGACGTTGTCCGTTGAAGCCGGTTATCCCCTTCCTGTGAGCGGGAACTGGGTTATCGAACCGCAAGCGCAATTGATCAGTCAGCACATCAAACTCGACAGCCAGAACGACGGTATTTCAGAGGTATCGTTCGACTCTCAGGCCTGGAATACAGCCCGGCTGGGCGCGCGTCTAAAAAGCACTTACAAGGTCAGCGGTTTGCCCGTCGAGCCTTACGTGCGCACGAATCTGTGGCACAACTTCGATGGCGAGGACACCGTCACTTTCAATCACACTGACAGGATCAACACCGAGCACCGATCCACCTATGCCGATGTAGGCGCAGGCATCGTCGCCACTGTATCCCCCGGGGTAAGCGTTTATCTCAGCGTGGATTACAGCGGCGATCTGGATGATGAGGATTTGAGTGGAGTGGCGGGCAATGCCGGGGTGCGGGTGAGTTGGTGATCTGCAGACGATCCACCCTCGGGGTGCTCCCATCGCGGGCAAGCACCGCTCCCACAGGAGATCGAGGTCCATCTGTGGGAGCAGTGCTTGGCCGCGATAAGTGCAGCACGGTCTTTCAGATTAAGCGATTAGCCCTCACTCGCCCTCGGCTTGAGAATCAACACCGCCAGCGGTGGCAGGTTCAATGACAGGGATACGGGCTGACCATGACTCTTGATCTCGTCAGCATGCACACCGCCGCCATTGCCCAGGTTTGAGCCTGCGTACATTTCTGCATCGCTGTTAAGCAACTCGACCCAGTTACCGCCATAGGGCACACCCACGCGATAAGCCTCGCGCGGGACTGGCGTGAGGTTGGCAACCACCAGCAAAGGTTCGCCCTCCTTACTCCAGCGCATGTAGGCGAACACGCTGTTGGCGGCGTCGTCGCCGATCAGCCACTGGAAGCCCATCGGCTCGGTGTCGCGCTCGTGCAGTGCTTTTTCTTCGCGATAGACCCGGTTAAGGTCGCTCACCAGTTTTTTCACTCCGATGTGCTCGGCGTATTGCAACAGGTACCAGTCCAGTTGCTCATCGTGGTTCCATTCACGCCACTGCCCAAACTCACAGCCCATGAACAACAGCTTCTTGCCTGGATGGGTCCACATGAACGTCAGATAAGCCCGCAAGTTGGCAAACTTTTGCCAGCGATCCCCAGGCATTTTGTCGATCAGCGAATGCTTGCCATGCACCACTTCGTCGTGAGAAATCGGCAGGATGAATTTCTCGGACCAGGCGTACATCAGACCGAAGCTCAGCTCGCCGTGGTGGTGAGCGCGATGAACCGGGTCCTGCTGCATGTAGTGTAGCGTGTCGTGCATCCAGCCCATGTTCCACTTATAGGCAAAGCCCAGACCACCCTGTTGGGTGCTCTGGCTGACGCCAGGCCAGGCGGTAGACTCTTCAGCGATCACCAGCGTACCCGGCGCTTCCAGAGCGACGACATCGTTGAGGTGGCGCAAAAAGTCGATTGCCTCAAGGTTCTCACGACCACCAAAACGGTTGGGCACCCACTCACCGGCTTTGCGCGAATAGTCGCGATAAAGCATCGATGCCACAGCGTCTACTCGCAGGCCGTCGATATGGTAATGCTTGAGCCAGTGCAGCGCCGAAGCCAGCATGAAACCGTGTACTTCGGTGCGACCCAGGTTGTAGATCAGCGTGTCCCAGTCCTGATGAAAGCCTTCCTGGGGGTTGGCATATTCGTACAGGGCGGTGCCATCGAACTGTGCCAGTCCGTGGGTATCGGTAGGAAAGTGCGCAGGTACCCAGTCCAGAATCACGCCGATTTCGGCCTGGTGACACGCGTTGACGAACGCGGCGAAATCTTCCGGTGAACCATAACGTGCAGTCGGTGCGAATTGGGCGAGAAGCTGATAGCCCCACGATCCACCGAACGGGTGTTCCATGATCGGCATCAGCTCGATATGGGTGAACCCCAGTTCTTTAACGTATGGAATCAAGCGATCAGCCAGCTCACGCCAGTTGTACTGACGCCACTGGCCTTCATCGTTCTGTTCCATCTGCCATGAGCCGGCATGCAGCTCATAGATCGACAGCGGCGCATTGGCCGCATGACGCTCGCCGCGCGATTGCAGCCAATCGTTGTCGTGCCATTCAAATTGCAGCGGAGCAGAGACTTTCGACGCGGTGTCCGGTGGCAACGTCGTCGCCAATGCCATCGGGTCGGACTTGAGCGGCAGAATCCCGTGGGCGCCCAGAATCTCGAACTTGTACAGCTCACCTGGCTGCAGGCGCGGGACGAACACCTCCCAGACTCCGGTAGGGTGGCGCAGGCGCATCGGATGACGACGTCCGTCCCAATTATTGAAGCTACCAACCACCGAGACGCGTCGGGCGTTGGGTGCCCAGACAGCGAAGCGCACCCCCTGAATACCTTCCACCGTGGTCAATTGGGCACCCAGGCAACTGCTCAGATCGCGATGGTTACCTTCGGCAAACAGGTAGAGGTCCATCTCGCCCAGCAGCGGGCCAAAACTGTAGGGGTCTTCGGTGATTTGCTCGCCACCGGCCCAGTTTATCTTCAACAGATAAGGTTGAACCTGAGCAAAACGCCCAATAAAGAAACCTGGAACTGCGCTCATTTCCAGCGCGCCCAGCTCATGCCCTCCTTCGCGGGCCAGCACCGTTACGCTCAGCGCGTCGGGCAGGTAAGCACGAATGATCTGACCATTGGCCCCATCACCATGGGGACCCAGTATCGAGAAGGGATCACGGTGTTCAGCACGGATCAATGCATCCATGTCTACAGCTGCGGGCATCAGTCGCGGGCCCGCGCCGGTTTTGTCAGGCGCATTCATCAAGACTCTCCATCAGACAGATTGAGCAACCCACGCAAACCTTGCAACGGCACGGACAACCAGGTCGGGCGGTTCTCAGCTTCGTAGACCACTTCATAAGCGGTTTTTTCCAGGGTGAACAGCTCAAGCGCTGCGGCCTCACCCTTGGCGTCTTTCCAGGCGTGGGCCAATCCGGCAGTTGCCGAACGATAACCTTCGATGAAGGCTTCACGCGCCTGGTTCAAATAAGTTTCAGCAACTCGCCGACGCGCTGCACCGGCTTCCGGCGATGTGTCGACACTTTGGGCGCTGCGTACCGCCATCGCCGCCGCGTAATCGAACGAGCGCAACACACCGCTGACGTCCTTGAACGGGCTGTACTTGGCGCGGCGCTCCTGCACCGAACGCGCAGGTTCACCTTCAAAGTCGATCAGGTAAGCATCGCCCTTGACCACCAATACCTGGCCAAGGTGCAGGTCACCGTGAACCCTGATACGCAGACCTCCCACCGAGCGTTTGGCCAATGCTTGCACATGCGCCAGAACTTTCTTGCGGTTGACCAGCAAATCACTGACCAACTGCTGATCAACCGGTTCCAATGCACTTTTGTTCTGCTCCAGCAATTGCAGCGCATGCTCCATTTGTGCAACGACGCTTTTGCCGGAAGCCTGGCTGTCTTTGACGCTGGTGACCTCAACCGCAAAATCCGGATTGTCCGTTGAAGCCGCCAGCACCTGGTGCATTTCCCCCAGACGAAGCCCCAGATTACCGGCGAAATCCTTCAATTCCAGCAAGGCGTTGTAATGCTGTTCCTGGCCGGAAACACTGTGGGACATCTCGTCACGCACAGCGCGTTCCAGATTGTTTTGAGTCCATTCCCACGCATCGCCCTGATTGCTCAGATACCCTTGGGCAATCATCAGCAAATGATGCTGGCCGTCATTGCCGACACGCACAACTGAACCCAGCAGCGGCGAGATGTACTGGTAACCGGCATTGGTCAGATAAGCGCCCATTTCCAGTTCCGGATGAATGCCCGGATTGACCCGGCGAATCATCTTCAGCACCAGGCTGCTGCCTACCACCACCGAGCTGTTGGACTGCTCGGCAGACAGGTAGCGCACTTCCGACTCATTACTCAAACCCAGCGGTTGCAGTTGCGAAGTGTGCTCGAAGCGCAACTCCCCTTCACTGCTCTGCAGCGCGGTTTGCACTTGCATGCCGTGTACCACCGCGCGAATAAAAGTTTCCAGAGTGAAAGCGTCGGTTACCAGACCCACCTGACGGCCCCGGCGTACGCGGGCCAAAGCCAGTTGCTGTGGCAAGGCGCTGCTGATGTCATCCTCAGCGAGCATGCCAAACGGCAGTTGGTAGCGTGCTTGATGATCGCCCGCCGTGACTTCGATTTCGCTAAGCAGAACCGGATGCGCGGCATCGCCAAAGCGCACCGCATAAGCGATGTGCACTTTGTCGATGGTTTTGTCCTTTGCGGCAAACCAGCGGCGCTTCGGCAGATAGAGCGCCAGCGAATTCTGTTCCATCACTGTGCGCAAGGGCTCTTCGAGCAATTCTTCGAGGCGTTTTTTCAGGACCATGGTCGGGAAGTCCGGCATGCTTTGCGCAGGCTCCACATGCCAACTCGGCATCTGGTTTTCTGCGGCGAGCAAGAACCAATAAAAGCCATAAGGCGGTAAGGTCAACAGATACGTCAGTTGGCCAATCGGTGGGAAAGCGCTGCCGCCGAGCATTTCAACCGGGACCGTGCCGGCATAGGCTGAAAGCTCCAGTTCGGCGGCCTGCGAGGCGCTGGACATATTGGCAACACACAAAATGATCTCGGTCTTGCCATCCGGCCCGGTGTATTCACGGGTATAGGCCAGGATCCGGCGATTACTCGGCGACAGCATTTTCAGCACGCCACGACCAAACGCCTTCTGTTGTTTGCGCACCGCCAACATGCGCCGGTTCCAGTTAAGCAGCGAATGCGGGTCGTTGTTCTGGGTCTCGACATTGACCGACTGAAAGCCGTACAGCGGGTCCATGATGGGCGGCAACACCAGGCTGGCCGGATCAGCGCGCGAGAACCCGCCGTTACGGTCGATGGACCACTGCATCGGCGTGCGGACCCCATCACGGTCGCCCAGATAGATGTTATCGCCCATGCCAATCTCGTCGCCGTAGTACAACGTGGGCGTGCCTGGCATAGACAAAAGCATGCTGTTGAGCAGCTCGACACGTCGACGATCCCGCTCCATCAGCGGAGCCAGACGGCGACGAATCCCCAGATTGATGCGTGCCCTACGGTCTGCTGCGTAGTAGTTCCACAGGTAATCACGCTCACGGTCAGTGACCATTTCAAGGGTCAGCTCATCGTGGTTACGCAGGAAAATCGCCCACTGGCAGTTGGCCGGAATTTCCGGCGTCTGGCGCAGGATATCGGTGATCGGAAATCGGTCCTCCTGAGCCAGCGCCATGTACATGCGCGGCATCAGTGGAAAGTGAAACGCCATATGGCATTCATCACCGTCATCACCCTTGGTATCACCGAAGTACAGCTGGGTATCTTCCGGCCACTGATTGGCCTCTGCCAGCAGCATGCGATCCGGGTAATTGGCGTCGATTTCAGCACGGATCTGTTTGAGCACCGCGTGGGTCTCGGGCAGGTTTTCGTTGTTGGTGCCGTCGCGTTCGATCAAATACGGAATGGCATCCAGACGCAGGCCGTCGATCCCCATGTCCAGCCAGTAGCGCATGACTTCGAGCACCGCTTTCATGACCTGCGGATTATCGAAATTCAAATCCGGCTGGTGCGAATAGAAACGATGCCAGAAGTACTGCCCGGCGACCGGATCCCAGGTCCAATTGGAGGTCTCGGTATCGAGAAAAATGATCCGGGTGCCGTCGTACTTGTCGTTGGTGTCGGACCAGACGTAGAAATCACGGGCCTTGGAGCCCTTCTTGGCGGTACGCGCCTTTTGAAACCAGGGGTGCTGATCCGAGGTGTGATTGATGACCAGCTCAGTGATCACCCGCAGCCCGCGTTTATGCGCCTCGGCAATAAACTTTTTGGCATCCGCCATGGTGCCGTAGTCGCTGTGGACACCGCGATAGTCAGCGATGTCATAGCCGTCATCGCGGCGCGGGGACGGGTAGAACGGCAATAGCCAGATGGTATTCACGCCCAGTTCGGCGATGTAGTCGAGCTTGGAGATCAAGCCCGGAAAATCACCGATCCCATCGTTGTTAGAGTCATAAAAAGACTTTACATGGACCTGATAAATCACCGCATCCTTGTACCAGAGCGGATCCTTGATGAAGGCCGCGCTCTTGGGTTTCTTCGCCATAGCTCATTCCCTGTTAGTTGGACTGGATACGCCAGATGCCGAAAGGCTGATACGAAGGATCGATACGCATGAACTGGTTTTTCCCGTACCAGGTCCAGCGGTGTCCGGTCATTAAATCTTCCCCGGAAGTCGCTGCATCATCTGGCAAACCCATCTCCCACAAAGGCAACTCGAAATGCGCTTCCTGCGCATTGAATGGATCAAGGCTGACGGCAACCAGAATGAAGTTGCTGCCATCGGCGCTGCGCTTGCCGAAGTACAGAATGTTGTCATTCCAGACTGTATAAAGCTTCAGGCCCAGGTGCGTCTGCAACGCCGGATTCTGACGCCGGATGCGATTGAGTTGGGCAATCTCGGCAATGATATTGCCCGGCGCCGTGTAGTCCCGAGGTCGGATCTCATACTTCTCGGAATTCAGGTACTCTTCCTTGCCTGGCACGGGCGCCGACTCACACAACTCAAAGCCGGAATACATACCCCACAGGCCAGAACCCATGGTTGCAAGCGCTGCCCGAATCAGAAATCCGGCACGTCCGGATTCATGCAAAAAGTGTGGGTTGATGTCCGGCGTATTAACAAAGAAATTCGGCCGGTAGCAATCGCGCCAAGGCGCTTCATTAAGCTGCGTGAAATATTCGGACAACTCGGCCTTGGTGTTACGCCAGGTGAAATAGGTGTAGCTCTGGGAGTAACCAACCTTGCCCAGCCGCGCCATCATCGCTGGCTTGGTGAACGCCTCTGCGAGAAACATCACGTCCGGGTGCTGGCTGCGAATGTCATCGATCATCCACTGCCAGAATGGCAGCGGTTTGGTGTGCGGGTTGTCCACCCGGAAGATCTTAACCCCCTCCTCGACCCAACCCAGCACCACATCACGCAACTCCAGCCACAGCCCGGGTACTGCATCGGGTGCGTAGAAGTCGACGTTGACGATGTCCTGATATTTCTTTGGCGGGTTCTCCGCGTAACGGATCGTGCCGTCGGGGCGCCAGGTGAACCAGCCCGGATGTTCCTTGAGCCAAGGGTGATCCTGAGAACACTGAATGGCGAAGTCCAGAGCGATCTCCAGTCCGTGGTCGGCCGCTGCCGCGACCAGGTTGCGGAAATCTTCGCGGCTGCCCAACTGCGGGTGGATTGCTTCATGGCCGCCGTCTTCACTGCCAATAGCGTACGGGCTGCCTGGATCATCCGGGCCTGCCGTCAGGGAGTTGTTCGGACCTTTACGATGTGCGCGTCCAATCGGGTGGATCGGCGGGAAATACAGCACGTCAAAACCCATGTCGCGGATCATGGGCAGTCGGGAATGCACATCCTTGAAGGTGCCGTGACGATTCGGATCATCGGTGATCGAACGCGGAAACAACTCATACCAACTGGCAAATTGCGCGAGCTCGCGCTCCACATCCAGCGGGAACTCGACGCTGCGGCTCAGAAACGCATGATTGTCAGCCTGACTCATCAAGGCCGACGTTTCGCTGTTCAGCAACTGCGCCACTCTTGCCTCGGGCTCCGCGCGCTCCAGCTCACCCAGAACACGGAGTATCTGCGCCTTGAGCTCACCGGAACTTCGTTCTGCAGCATGTTCAAGATGAATCCGGCCTTCGGTCAACTCCAACTCGATGGACACGCCTGCGCCAAACTTCTTCTCAAGCTCGTAGCGATAACTGGCGAACTGGTCGATCCAGGCTTCGAGCCGGAAGATATATCGACTCACAGCAGTCGGCGTGAATTCGCCGACCCAGCTGTCATTGCCCAGATCCTGCATGGACGCGCTGTGCCAGGTGTCTTCGGTAGCCGAACGCCAGCGAATTTGCACAGCCAGTTTGTCGTGACCGTCAGCAAATACCTTGCTGGTCACCGTGACGGGCTGGCCAATGATCCCTTTGACAGCAAAAAGCCCACCTTCAATAACCGGCGTCGTGTCTTCAATCACAATGCGCGGCAGTTGCAAGGCTTGGGTCAAAGGTAGGGGTCGAGTCGGGTGTGGTACATCACTGGCCAGGGAATCCGGGCCGTACGGTTGATCAGCGGTCACATTCATCGAGCATCACTCCTCACGCCCCTGGGGACGCTCCTGTGCAATCCATGCATGAAGATGGTCAGGCCGCCGTACCGCTGGCTACCTGAGCAAGAATTTTCTGGCAGCCACAGTCGAGAGACTGAATCCGGCCTGCTGGTTTCCGAGCAGTCACGGACGGGAAAAGTTCAAAGAGGTTTGCAGTCAGGCAACACAAGACGACTGTCAGCTTAGACGGAGATTGATCGTTCGCTTGTCGATTGAGTGAGCCATCCGCGAAAGCATGTGGTCGAAACAGGCGTGGCCAGAAAAATGTCATTTTGCGACCGCATTTGCCCTATGCCATCCAGCACGTAGAGGTGACGCCAATGAACATCCCTATTCCGCCAGAAACGCCCGATCCGATGATTGATGACCCGGCACTGCCGGTACCCAAGCCTGAGCAGGACCCTCCGCCGACTATGCCCCCGGTCATCCCTACCCCGGTAGGTGATCCGCCGCCAGAAGAACCGCCCGCTATCCTGGGTCAGGACTTTCCCGAATAGGCGCTTATTTGCGTCACGGCTTTTCCGAACCGTCCTTTTTATCGGGGTTGTGCTCAGCGGGATCTATTTTGCCGATCACTACCGGCATCAGACTCAGAATCCCCAGTGCGAGCACAGTACTCAACAACGCCGTGGCCTCCCGCCCCATACCCGCCGCGATTCCGATCGCGGCGGTCATCCATAGCCCGGCAGAAGTCGTCAGGCCTTTGACCTGATCGGTCCTCTGCGCGCGATCCTTGAGAATCGTCCCTGCGCCGAGAAAACCAATGCCGGCAACAATCCCCTGAATAACCCGACTCAGCGCAGCGTCATCAGCGCCGGCCATCCGCGGTGCGAGGACAAATAATGCCGCGCCCATTGCTACCAGCATATGAGTGCGAACGCCTGCCGCCTTGCCCTTATGCTCTCGCTCAAACCCTAGAATTCCGCCGAGCACCGCGGCGAGCGTAAGCCTGACCGTGACCTGCGTCAGTTGGGTGGCATCGGTGATATCGGAAAATTCCGCTTGAAGCGCTACCCAGACTTCTTGCCACCATGCATTCATTGCTGCTCCTTAAATATCTGGAAAAGCGCTATCCAATGTTGGCGCGGGACCGGCTTAGCCGTGAACAGGCCGGTACATCCACGGCATGTTCGTCTTTGCGGACCTGGCCTTCCCGGCTAAAGCCGGTCCCACGACAACTCAAGCCAGTGAGTGCCACGGGTGATCCGCATAAATGGACAGCGACGGACGGCAAGAGTGCGGGCTAACACTCCATTGTCCGCACGGTCGTAAATCAAGCAGCCCCGTGAAAGGAGATCACCATGCCTCTGCAATTCGATGCAACCTACGCGCACTGTTCGGCCGAGATCGATGGCGTGCGCTTCACCAGCCCTACTGTTGAAGTTTCGATCACCACCAACGATGCAACCCACATGTCTGAAGCGGAGATTGATGGCATCAAGGTGCCCATCACTGAAGCGGAAGCCGATGCCCTGACCATTTACAAGGCGCGGGATCTGCGGCATCACACGGTGGATCGTGACGAAGAGGATTCGCAGACCGTCATTTGAACCCGTAGATACGAAGACCTGATGGTATCTGATCCGGTTTTTAATCGTTAAGCTGGCCCTGTTTTCAATACGTCGCGTCGCTCACTCTGTTGTGCACTGCCCAGTGATTCAGATGAGCGTCCGACATGATCGAACATAGCCAGCGAGACGTCATGAAGCGTTACGAAAAGTATGCCGATAACATCGCCGAGCTGATCCGGACCGGCGTGCTGGCGCCGGGGCAGCGCGTGCCGTCAGTCCGTTATGCGAGTCAGACTCACGGTATCAGCCCATCGACGGTGTTCCAGGCTTATTACCTGCTCGAACGCCGCGGGCTGATCCGTGCCCGGCCCCGCTCCGGCTATTTCGTCAACGCCAAGGCACTTGATCAGTCAGGCGTCGCATTCAGCGAACCGCTCATTGAGGCTCATCATGTCGGCGAGTCCACTGAAGTCGATGTCAGCGAACTGGTATTTTCGGTGCTGGGTTCGATCAAAGACCCTAACACCGTGCCCTTCGGCTCAGCATTCCCCAGCCCGATGTTGTTCCCCATGCAACGTCTGTCTCGCTCACTTGCCAGCGCCAGCCGGGACATGGACCCACGCGTCGTGGTGACTGATATGTCACCGGGACACCCCCAGTTACGCCGGCAAATCGCCCTGCGCTACATGGCCGGTGGTCTGGTGTTGCCCATGGAAGAGCTGCTGATCACCAACGGTGCTCTGGAGGCGCTGAATCTTTGCTTGCAGGCCGTCACGCAGCCTGGCGATCTTGTCGCCATCGAAGCGCCCGCCTTTTATGCCTGCCTGCAGGTACTGGAGCGCCTCAAACTCAAGGCCGTGGAAATCCCGGTACACCCCCGGGACGGTATTGATCTGGACATCCTTGCGCAAACGCTGGAACGCCATCCGATCAAGGCGTGCTGGTGCATGACCAGTTTTCAGAATCCGACTGGCGCACTGGTGCCTGAGGCACGCAAACAAGCATTGGTGGCCTTGCTCGCGGAACATCAAGTCCCACTGATCGAAGATGATGTCTACGCAGAACTGTATTACGGCCCCCATGCGCCTAAGCCGGCCAAGGCCTTCGACACTCAAGGGCTGGTCATGCACTGCGGGTCCTTCGCCAAGAGCCTGGCCCCCGGTTATCGAATTGGCTGGGTAGCGGCCGGACGCTACGCGCAAAAAATCGAGCGGCTGAAGCTGATGACATCGCTCTGCGCATCGATGCCTGCTCAGGCGGCGATTGCCGACTATTTACAGCACGGCGGCTACGACCGGCATCTACGCAAACTGCGTTATGCCCTTGAGGATCAGCAACGGGCGATGCTCGGCGCCATAGGGCGTTATTTTCCTGCGCAAACCAGGGTCAGCCAGCCCACGGGCGGCTATTTCCTGTGGCTGGAACTCCCGGAGCAAGTCGACTCACTGCACGTTTTCAAAACGGCGCTGGCTCAAGGCATCAGCATCGCGCCGGGGCCGATCTTTTCTCCCACCCGGCGCTTCCGCCACTGCATCCGTCTGAATTACGGCGGTGTCTGGAATGACGCATCAGACAAAGCCATGCAGACCCTGGGACGGATCATTCACTCAATGCTTGCGAATTGAGCGAATCAGCGACCGCCCCCCAGATCAATGAACGTGCCGGTCGCATATGAAGCCTTCTCCGACAGCAGCCAGACGATGGCTTCAGCGACTTCCTCGGCAACGCCGCCACGGCCCATGGGAATACCGGACTCCAGCTTGCTGACCCGGTGCGGGTCGCCGCTCAGGGCATGAAAGTCAGTAAAAATGTAGCCCGGGCGAACGGCATTGACGCGGATGCCCTCGCCTGCCACTTCACGAGCCAGGCCTGTGGTGAAGGTGTCGAGCGCGCCCTTTGAAGCGGCGTAGTCAACGTATTCACCGGGTGAACCGAGGCGCGATGCTACCGAGGACACATTGACGATGCTGCCACCTTTACCGCCATGGCGTGGAGACATGCGCATCAGCGCGTGCTTGCTGCACAGCATCGGACCTACCACATTGGTCATCATCATTTTCAGCAAACGAAACTCGGTCAGTTCCTCGACACGGGAAGCGTGAGCGACGGTAGCGGCATTGTTGACCAGATGAGTCACCGGACCGAGTTCGGCATCGACGCGGGCGAATAAACGAATAATTTCATCTTCGTTACTGACGTCAGCCTGAACGGCAAACACGCTGGCGCCCAGGGCCCGAACTTGCTCACACACTTCATCTGCGGCGCGGTGATCGGAGAGGTAATTAATGCAGATTCGGTAACCCTGCGAAGCAGCAAGCAACGCAGTGGCTGCGCCAATACCACGGGAACCGCCCGTGATGATGAGAACTTTATCCATAAATGTCTCCTTTAAAGGTACGCATGACCCTGATCCAGCTAAAACTTAATGGCCAGAAGTGATCTGGACCCTCTCATGGCACTCAATCGCGGCAGACGTCGCACCTGTAGCAGTGACCGGGGTGGCGATCCACATTGCTCGCGATTCAGTTTTATGGCCGACGAATCAATAGCCTGAACAGACGCTATCGCGAGCAAGCTCACGCCTACAGGAATGCGTTCATCCTGAATGTTTATTTGATAGGAGCCAATCTTTACTGCACCGCAGCGGTTCGAGGTTACCAGTCTAGCCCGCCAATACGGTAGCAGCTCTGGCCGCATGAATGTCTGCCATGAAGCGCTCCGCAGGGAGCGGATGGCCGAGCAGATAGCCTTGCAGCGAGTCGCAGCCCAGGCGCGTCAGGAAACTTTGTTGACGATCTGTCTCGATCCCCTCGGCGACAATCCGCAGGTTCAGCGCCTGACCGACCGCGACAATGGCTGAAATGATCGCTGCGTCATCGCTGTCATGCTCCAGATCGCGAACGAAGCCGCGATCAATCTTGAGCTCGTTGGCAGGCAGTCGCTTGAGGTACATCAGGCTCGAATAGCCGGTGCCAAAATCATCGATGGACAAATCCACGCCCATTTCCGACAACTGCTGCAATACCGCCACACTCGCATCGGCGTCACTCATCGCCGTGGTCTCAGTGATTTCCAGCGTCAGGCTGTTGGCTGGCAGACCATGACGCTCAAGCGACCTGGCCACCGTGTCGACCAGACTGGAGTGACAGAATTGCAGCGTCGACAGGTTCACCGCGACACGCCAATGGCCATACCCCATGTCAGCCCAGATACGCATCTGGCGACAGGCTTCGTCGAGGACCCACTCACCGATACTGACAATCAGGCCGGTCTTTTCCGCGAGGCCGATAAACGAGTCAGGCAACAACAGACCTTTCTGCGGATGATTCCAGCGCAACAGCGCTTCGGCCCCCACCGGTTCGCCGCTGATAGCGTCAAACTTGGGTTGATAGAACAGGCAAAAGTGCTTGTACTTGAGGGCTATGCGCAACTCTTGCAGCAGCTCCAACTGATTGCGCGCATTGGTATTCATGGTGGTATCAAAGAAGCTGTAGCCGTTTTTACCGGCCGCCTTCGCGTGGTACATCGCCGCATCGGCATTCATCAGCAACTCTTCCTGGGTTTGCCCGCAGCCTGGGTAAAGCGCTATGCCGATGCTGACCGACACTTGCAGCAATTGACCTGCGATATGGAACTGCTGGGCAATCACACTGACCTGGCGGGCAGCGATGCACGCCGTGTCCTGAATGTCATCCACTTCAACCAGCAGCACGAACTCATCGCCACCGATGCGCGCCAGGGTATCGCGACGGTGCAGATTGGCTCGCAAACGCAACCCCACTTCCCGCAACAGCTGATCACCCACGTGATGACCAAACGCATCGTTGACGGGTTTGAAGCCATCCAGATCCATGAACATGAGCGCAAAACAACCGCCTTTGGCGTCAACGCGCCGCATGGCCTGCTGGATTCGTTCAGCCAGCAACACCCGGTTCGGCAACCCGGTCAATGTGTCGTGCTGGGCCATGTGCATCAGCTCACGGTTGACCTGAATAAGGGATTGGGACAGCTCAGCGGTCCTGGCCTCAAGCCTTGCGTCGAGGACTGATGTCAGCAACGTGAAGGTCAATACCGCCAGGGTGGCGACCAGCACCAATGAGAACAGGCCGGTGAAGTGAATACCGTCAGCAAGGGCGCCGCAGTAGCTGTCTTCAGAAAAACTCGCCGCCGCCATGCCGGTGTAATGCATGCCGACAATTGCCATGCCCATGACCACCGCTGCTGCGCCACGGGCAACGCGTACATGGGGCGTCTGTTGGCGCAAGCGAAAGGCAATCCACAGTGCAGCCGCCGAAGCAGCAATCGCAATGGCCAGTGAGAGCAGAACTGTGCCGGGGTCGTAGGTGATTCCTGGATACATACGCAGAGATGCCATGCCGGTGTAATGCATGGCGCTGATGCCCGCCCCCATGAACAACGCACCCAGGCCCAGAACTGGCAAAGGCAATTGCGGCTGGCTGACCAACCACAGGGCAAATCCTGAAGAAAGAACCGCAATCAGCAGTGAAAGGCATGTAATGGGCAGGTCAAAAGCCAGTTCGATCGGCAGATCGAAAGCCAGCATGCCAATGAAGTGCATGGACCAGATGCCTACGCCCATGGAGCAGGCACCACCAGCCATCCACAGAGCAGCAACCCGTCCTTTGGACGACGCAATGCGGCCAGCCAGGTCAAGCGCGGTATAGGAAGCGAGGATAGCGACGAAAATTGAAACCAGAACCAACGACGAGGTGTAACTGCCAATCAGCATGGATGACCGCGACCTGGATAAATGAGCGTATCCATGCCCAGTCAAAAAAGGCGATTCTACCGGGAGTTCAACAGGTTGTGGCGGTCACTCGTCGAAAATATGGCGCATAGCCATCAATCAGAAATTTTAACGTACCCGATGCCTGTTGTAGCGAGGCTTGCCCGCGAATCAGACGACGAGGTCAGGCAGATAGCCTTCATTATCGTCTTTTCGCGGGCAAGCCTCGCCCCAACAATGAAGTGCGCTCACAATAGACAGCCTTTCAGCAAAGCCTTCTTTGAAGCACTTGCACGGAGTCGATCCTTCAATCCTTATCCGCCTGTATATCCAGACCACGTTGCGCATCCCAGCCCCCACCCAACGCGGCGATCAGCTGAACGCTGGCAATCAGCCGGCTTTGCAGCAAGGTCAGCACGCTACGCTCATTGCTCAGGGCGGTGGCCTGGACGTTGACCACGTCCAGGTAACCGATCAGGCCAGCCTTGTACTGATTACTGGTCAGCCGCAGGGATTCACGGGCGGCATCCAGCGCCTCGGCGCGCACGCTGGCTTCGTCTTCGTAGACTTTGAGCTGAACCAGGTAATTTTCTACTTCCTGAAAACCGCTCAGGACCGTCTGCCGATACTGCGCGACCGTCTGGTCGTAGACGGCTTCAGTTCGATCCACTTCCGCAGAACGCTGACCTCCATCGAAAAGCGTCATCGCCAGTTGCGGCCCCACTGACCAGAAACGATTGGGCAGGCTGACCCAGTTGGAGAAGGTACTGCTGCTGTAACCACCGCTCATGCTCAAGGTCAGGTCCGGGTAATACGCCGCTTTGGCGATACCGATATTGGCATTGGCTGCCATGACCGAACGCTCCGCCGCGGCAATATCCGGGCGGCGCTCAAGCAACTGCGACGGTAACTCCAAGGGAATTGCAGGCAGCGGGGGGATCGACGTGCTGGCGGCCAGATTAAAGTCCGCCGGTGCCTGGCCCATGAGCACGGCAATGGCGTTCTCGAATTGCGCGCGCTGCCAGACCAGATCGATCAGATCAGCCTGAGTGCTTTTAAGCTGGGTTTGCGCCTGCGCTACGGAGTCACGCCCGGAAATACCCGCGCGGTATTGATTCTGGGTCAGGGTCAACGAACGCTGATACGCCTCGACAGTGGCTTCAAGCAAGCGCTTTTGCTCGTCGATGACACGTAGCTGCAAGTAGTTCTGCACCAACTCCGATTGCAGGCTCAGTTGCATGGCGGCAAGGTCCGCGAGGCTTGCCTGGGCGCTGGCAGTGTCGGCCTCCAGTCCACGGCGCAGCTTGCCCCAGATATCGGCCTCCCAACTGACGCCCAGTTGCGTGTTGTAGGTGTCACGAATGCCGCTGCTTGAACTGCTCAGGCTCGAACTGCTGCTGCCCGTACCCTGGCTTGAACGGGTCTTGCCAGCGGAGAAATCAAGCGTCGGAAAGAAAGCCCCGCGAGAGCTGCGAACCAGCGCCTTGGCCTGGCGATACTGGGCCTCGTACTGGGCCACGGTCTGGTTTGACCTGTTGAGCTTCTCGACCAGGCCGTTCAGTTGCGTGTCGCCGTAAATTTCCCACCAGGCGCCGCGGGCAATCGCATCGCTGGGCGAAGCCTGGGTCCAGCCCTCTGCCGCCTTGAACTGCGCGGGCGTTGCCATCTGCGGCTTTTCATAATCCGGCCCCACCGCACAGGCACTCAGCAGCGCAACAGATAACGCCAGGCACAGCGTGTGTACAGGCCAGTTTTTCAGACGGTTGATCTTCTGTTGTGCGGTCATAGCGGAGTTTCCAAAGCGGCATCGGTACGCACGCCACGCCAGTTGTTGAAGCGGTGGCGCAAACGGTCGAGATAGAGGTAGACCACCGGGGTGGTGTAAAGGGTCAGTACCTGGCTGAAGACCAGCCCGCCTATGATGCACAGACCCAATGGACGACGCATTTCAGCGCCATCAGCCGTGCTCAGCAGCAGCGGCAAGGCGCCGAGAATGGCCGCCATGGTAGTCATCAGAATAGGCCGCAGACGTTGCAGGCACGCGGCGCGAATCGATTCGACCGGGGTCATGCCACTGTCACGTTCCAGTTGCAGCGCGAGGTCGATCATCATGATGGCGTTTTTCTTCACCACCCCGATCAACAGGAACAGCCCCAGTAGAGAAATCAGGCTGAACTGCGAACCCAGCACATAGATGCTCAACAAGGCCCCTACCCCGGCTGACGGCAGCGTGGACAGGATCGTCAGCGGGTGGATATAGCTTTCGTACAGGATACCCAGCACCAGATACACCGCCAGTAACGCGCCGAGAATCATCCAGGGCTGGCTTTTCTGGGTCGCGGCGAAGGCATCGGCAGTGCCGGCCATCTTGGCGATAACGTCCGAGGGCAAGCCCACTTCAGCTACGGCGCGCTCAATGGCCACTGTAGCCTGATCGAGGCTGTAGCCTTCGGCCAGATCAAAGGAAATATTCTCCGAAGCGAACTGCCCGTCATGGGAAACCGTGTCATCTGCCAGGCTGCGCTCATAACGGGCAATACTCGACAATGGCACTCGATTACCGTCCGCAGTGATCACCTGGACCTGCTCAAGGGTCGCCGGGTCCTGAGCAAACTTAGGATTGACTTCCATCACCACCTTGTACTGGTTGAGGCTGTCATAAATCGTCGAGACCTGACGCTGGCTATAAGCGTTGTTGAGCACCGCTGTGACCATGTCCATGTCGATACCCAGGCGTTTGGCGGCATCGCGGTCGACCTGCAACGTGACCTGCTGCGCGCCGCGCCCTTCGCGCGCATCGATAGCCGTCAGCTCGGGAAGGGATTTGAGCGCCGCCACCACTTTGGGATACCAATCACGCAGCGCATTCAGATCACCGCTTTGCAGGATGTACTGATACGCCGAAGTCGTCTGCTCTCGCCCGCCACCCAATTGCAGATCCTGGTCAGGCGACAGGAAAACGCGGCCGCCCGGTACCTTGGGCATTTCCTTGCGCAAGCGCTCCACCACCTGTTCGGCAGTGAGCTTGCGCTCCGAGACGGGTTTCAGACGTACCAGCATGAACGCATTGTTGGTGCCGTTGCTGCCACCAATAAAACCCGCCACGGTGTCCACCGCCGGGTCGGCAAGAATAGCGTCGCGAAACTTCTCCATTTTCGGCTGCATGACCGTGAACGACAGCCCGTCATCGCCACGGACGAAACCCATCAGTTGCCCGGTGTCCTGGGTGGGCAGGAAGGTCTTGGGCACCACCACGTACAACGCCACGTTAACCACCACCGTCACCAGCAGGCTGAGCAGCGTCAGACGCCGATGGCGCATCACCCAACCCAGACTGCGGTCGTAACCCGCCACCATGCGATCGTTGACCCGGCTGCTCCAGCGCTGCAAAGCATTTTCGCTGCCCGGCACGTGAGGTTTGAGCCAGCGCGCGCAGAGCATCGGGGTCAGCGTCAGCGACACGACGAGCGACACAATGATCGATGCCGAAAGCGTAATGGAGAACTCGCGGAACAGGCTTTCCACCAGACCGCCCATGAACAGGATCGAGATGAACACTGCCACCAGCGATACGTTCATGGCCAACAGAGTGAAGCCCACCTCTTTGGCACCCAGATAGGCTGCTTGCAAGGGGGCCAGCCCCTTGTCGATATGCCGGGAAATGTTTTCCAGCACCACGATCGCATCGTCGACCACCAGCCCCGTGGCAAGTATCAAGGCCATCAACGACAGGTTGTTCAGGGAAAATCCGTACAGGTACATGATCGCGAAGGTGCCGACCAACGAAACGGGTACGGCCAGGGTCGGGATCAGCGATGCGCGGAAGTTGCCGAGGAACAGGTAAACCACCAGGATCACCAGAATCACGGCGATCAACAGCGTCATCTCCGCCTCATGCAACGTGGCCTTGATCACCGGCGAGCGATCCATCGCAACCTTCAACGTGGCACTGGCGGGCAACACGGCCTCCAGAGCAGGCAACTGCGCTTTGATCTGCGCAACGGTTTCAATGATGTTGGCGCCTGCCTGGCGGTTGATCACCAGCAGCACTGCAGGCTTTTTGTTGAAGAAGCCTGAGTTGTAGCGGTTTTCCACGCCGTCGCTGACCTTCGCGACATCCTTGAGGCGTAATGCTGCGCCGTCCTGATAACGAATGATCAGCGACTCATAATCCGATGCTTTTTCCAGTTGATCGTTGGCCTGAACCTGCCAGTTGTACTTGGAGTTTTCCACCGCCCCCTTTGGACGACGGACATTGGCGGCGTTCACCGCCGTGCGCACCTCGTCCAGCGATACGCCGTACTGATCCAGCAATTGCGGCTCAAGCTCGATTCGCACCGCAGGCAGCGAACTGCCGCCGATCTGTACCTCGCCGACGCCACTGACCTGAGACAGGCTTTGGGAAAGGATGGTCGACGCCATATCGTAGAGCTCGCCCTTCTCCAGCACTTCGGAGGTCAGCGACAAGACCATGATTGGCGCCTGGGACGGGTTGACCTTTTTATAAGTCGGCATGCTGCGCATCCCGCTGGGCAGCAGATTGCGCGATGCATTGATCGCCGCTTGCACCTCTCGCGCCGCACCATTGATATCGCGGTCCAGGTCGAACTGCAGAATCACCCGTGTGGAGCCCTGGCTTGATCGACTGCTCATGGTGTTAATACCGGCGATCGAACCCAACGAGCGCTCCAGCGGCGTGGCAACACTGGAGGCCATGATTTCCGGGCTGGCCCCCGGCAAACTCGCAGAAACCACGATGACCGGGAAATCCATATTCGGCAGCGGCGCCACCGGCAGCAGCCCAAAGCTGACGCCTCCCAGCAGCATGATCGCCAGACTGAGCAGCATGGTTGCTACCGGTCTGCGGATAAAAGGGCCGGACAGGTTCATGCGTCAGCCTGCTCCAGACGCGCACTTGAATCCGGCTTGCGGCTCCAGCGGCGTCCCATCCGGTCAAAATAGAGATAAATAACGGGCGTCGTGAACAACGTCAGCACCTGACTCAGCATCAGGCCGCCAACCATCACCAGCCCCAATGGCTGGCGCAATTCAGCGCCGGAACCACTTGCCAACATTAGCGGTACCGCGCCGAACAGCGCCGCCATGGTGGTCATGAGGATCGGCCGAAAACGCAGCAACGCCGCCTCGTAGATCGCTGTCTCGGGATCTACGCCTCGATTACGCTCAGCGTCGAGGGCAAAATCGATCATCATGATGGCGTTTTTCTTGACGATACCGATCAGCAGGATGATGCCGATAATCGCGATCATGCCCAGATCATTGCCACTGATCAGCAAGGCCAGCAAAGCGCCGACCGCCGCTGACGGCAATGTCGAAAGAATAGTGATCGGATGAATGTAACTCTCGTACAGCACACCCAGCACGATGTACATGGTCACGACCGCTGCGAGAATCAGCAGCAGGGTGCTGGACAGAGACGCCTGGAAGGCCTGAGCCGCGCCCTGGAATTCAGTCTGCACACCAATTGGCATGCCGATGTCTTTCTCAACCTGTTGAATGACTTCTACAGCTGCGCCCAGAGCGACATCGGGCGCCAGATTGAAGGACATCATGACCGCCGGAAACTGCCCCAGGTGCGCAATGGCCAGTTGCGCCTGACGCTGTTCGACATGCGCCAGACTCGACAGTTTGACCTGAGCGCCGTCGGTGGTTTTGACATGAATCTGCTCCAGCGCTTCCGGCCCCAACTCGCTGGCCGTCGCTGCCTGCAGCACCACCCGGTACTGACTGGCCTGGGTGTAGATCGTGGAAATCTGCCGCTGGCCAAACGCGTCATACAACGCATCGGTGATATTGGCCACGGTGACCCCGAGGCGGCTTGCCGCATCCCGGTCAATGTTCAGGTAGACCTGCAGACCTTTGTCCTGCAAGTCACTGGCGACATCGGTCAGTTCGGGACGTTTACTCAACGCATCCACCAAGCGCCCGCTCCACAGACTGAGCAGTTCGGCATCCGGCGACGACATGCTGAATTGATACTGGGTTCGACTGACCCGATCCTCGATGGTCAGGTCTTGCACCGGTTGCAGGAACAGCCGGATACCCGACAACTTGTCCAACTGCGGCTGCAGACGCTGAATAATCTCGGTCGCGGTGACATCGCGCTCGGCATGCGTCTTGAGGTTGATCAACAGACGACCACTGTTGAGCGTGGCGTTGTCGCCATCGACACCGATATAGGATGAAAGGCTTGCCACGTCGGGGTCTTGCAGAATGATCTTCGCCAAGGACTGCTGGCGTTCGCTCATTGCCGCGAACGACACAGATTGCGGTGCCTCGGAGATACCCTGGATGACGCCGGTGTCCTGCACGGGAAAGAAGCCCTTGGGCACGACCATGTACAGGAAAACGGTCAATGCCAGTGTGCCGATGGCCACCAGCAGCGTGAGAGGTTGATGCTTGAGTACCCAACGCAACTTGTTGCCGTACGCCTCCACCAACCAGTCCAGCCAGGCGCCACTGGCCCGGTAGAAACGGCTTTGTTCTTCTTCCCTCGGCTCGCGCTTCAGCAAACGGGCACACATCATCGGCGTCAGGGTCAGCGACACCACCAGCGATATCAGGATGGCGACCGCCAGCGTAATGGCAAACTCGCGGAACAACCGCCCTACTACGTCCGCCATGAACAGCAGCGGGATCAATACGGCAATCAGGGAGATGGTCAGCGATACCAGCGTGAAACCAATCTGCTTGGCGCCCTTGAGAGCAGCCTGCATAGGCGACTCGCCCTCTTCGATATGCCGGGAAATGTTTTCCAGCATGACGATGGCATCGTCGACCACGAACCCGGTGGCAATTGTCATCGCCATCAAGGTCAGGTTATTGACCGAAAACCCCGCCAGATACATCACACCGAAAGTGCCCACAAGCGACAGCGGCACAGCAATCGACGGAATGATCGTGGCGCTGAAGCGACGCAGAAACAGGAAGGTAACCAGGACGACGAGCACGATGGCAATCAGCAATTCGTGCTGCACGTCTTTGACCGAGGCACGAATCGTCTGGGTGCGGTCTGTCAGGACCGCGACATCCAGCCCCGCTGGCAGGTTATCGGTAATGCTCGGGAGCAGTGCCTTGATCCGGTCCACCACCTCAATGACGTTGGCACCAGGCTGACGCTGAATATTGAGCAGCACCGCCTGATTCTCATTGGCCCAGGCTGCCAGACGCTCGTTCTCGGCGCCGTCAACAATTTCTGCAACGTCCTTCAGGCGCAGCGGCGCACCGTTGCTGTAGGCCAGAATCAGATTGGCGTATTCCTCAGGGGATTTGAGCTGGTCATTGGCATCGAGCATCGACACGCGGGTCGGGCCATCGAAGTTGCCCTTGGGCTGATTGACGTTGGAAGCACCAATCAACGTGCGCACATCTGACAGGTTAAGCCCGTTGGCCGCGAGGGCGTCGGGGTTAACCTTGATCCGTACCGCCTGACGCTGACCACCGGCAATACTGACCATGCCGACCCCGCTGATCTGGGAGATCTTCTGCGCCATGCGCGTGTCGACCAGATCGTTGAGCTTGGGCAACAGCATGGTTTTGGAGGTGATAGCCAGTGTCAGGACCGGGGTATCTGCCGGGTTGACCTTGTTGTAAACCGGCGGCGCGGGCAAATCCGTCGGCAAAAGATTGGTTGCGGCATTGATGGCAGCCTGCACCGATTGCTCTGCCACATCCATGTTCAGGTCCAGGCTGAAGCGCAAGGTGATCACCGACGCGCCACCGGAACTGGTGGACGCCATCTGGCTCAGGCCCGGCATCTGGCCGAACTGGCGTTCAAGTGGCGCGGTTACAGCACTGGTCATCACTTGCGGACTTGCGCCGGGGTACAACGTCATCACCCGGATAGTCGGGTAATCGACTTGCGGCAAAGCAGAAACCGGCAACAATTTGTAGGCGATCAAACCGGCCAGAACGATGGCAAGCATGCTCAGGGTCGTAGCGACCGGCCGCAGGATGAACAGTCTGGAGATGTTCATGCGCGCGTACTTTCCGCCTTGGCAACCGACGCCGACTCATCACTGCCCTTGCCCGGTTTGCCCTGCAACTGCTGACCTGGCGTAGTCGGCACATCCTTACTGTCGGTGACCACTTCTACCGCAGCGCCATCGCGCAGACGGTCAGTACCTTCCAGCACCACGCGATCACCGGCTGACAACCCCTCACTGACGACGGTCTGTTGCTCATTGTTGGCACCGGTTTTGAGGGCTCGGATCTTGACCTTGTTGTCACCGTCCATGGCGTAGACGAAAGTGCCATTGGTGCCGAACTGGATAGCCGCTGTTGGCACCAGCACAGCCTGTTTGAGCGTGTCGGCCAGCAGATGCACATTGACGAACTGGTTAGGAAACAGCACCTCGTCCTGATTATCGAAGCGCGCCTTGAACTTCAACGTCCCGGTAGCGACATCGATCTGGTTGTCCAGGCTGGCGAGCACGCCCTTGGCCTGTTGTTTCACGTCGCCACGGTCCCAGGCTTCCACTGGCAGTTTGTCGCCGCTGCGATAACGTGCGATCACTGTCGACAGGTCTTTTTCCGGCAGCGTGAATGCGACACTAATAGGCTTGGTTTGAGTGATGATCACCAGCGCCGTCGTGTCGTTGGCCGCGACCAGATTGCCGACGTCCAGCTGTTTGAGGCCGATGCGGCCGGCAATCGGTGCACGAATACGGGTGAATTCGAGGTTGAGCTTCGCGTCGCCGACCGCCGCCTGATTGGTTTTGATCGTGCCCTGATACTGGTTGACCAGCGATTCGGCGGTGTCCAGGGTCTGTTTTGCAATGCTGTCTTCGGCGTACAGCCCGCGATAACGCTGTACGTCCAGCTGCGCGTTTTTCAACAGTGCCTGATTGGTCGCCAGGGTGCCCTCAGCCTGCTGCAAGGCAATCTGATAACTGCGCGGGTCGATCTCGGCCAGCAAGTCTCCGGCCTTGACCATCTGCCCTTCCTGAAAGTTGATTTTGACCAGTTCCCCTGCGACCCGGCTGCGCACGTTGATGGTGTTCATCGCAGTCACCGTACCCAGCGCCTTGTAGTAAATAGGGAAATCACCCAACACCGCAGGCGCGACCCGTACCGGTACAGCAACGGTTGAGCCACCAAATCCTGGTCGGGCAATGCCACTTTGAGCCGCACCTCCAGCCTTGCGGCTTGCGCCCTCTTTGTTCGGCGCAGATGTCGGCCACAACCACCAGCACAGGCCGACGATAATCAACAGGACCAACAGGCTGAGGAGCCAGCGACGGGAACTACGGGGGCCAGACAATTGCATGAATAAATCAACCATTGCGGATGGGACTTTCAGGAGGGTGAACAATAAGCACAGATGCGTGACAAGCAAAGCGCCTTTACCGGCAATTTACCTAGTCCTTACTTTTGTTAAACAGCTGAAGCGTAAACGAAAACGGCCTGAACATATTCAGGCCGTCCAAGTATTGCGAGGTGTTACTTCAGTACGGCCAACGCAGCATCGTAGTCAGGTTCCTGGCCAATTTCAGGAACCAGTTCGCTGTAAAGCACTTTGTCATTCTCATCCAGTACGACTACGGCACGAGTGGTCAGGCCTACCATCGGCCCGTCAGCGATGGCAACGCCGTAGTTTTCTTTGAACTCGCCGCCACGCATGGTGGAGAGGTTTTTCACATTTTCCAGACCTTCAGCGCCACAGAAGCGCGTCTGGGCGAATGGCAAGTCTGCGGAGATGCACAGAACGACTGCGTTATTCAGGTCGTTGGCCTGGGCATTGAACTTACGCACGGAGGTGGCGCACGTAGGCGTATCAACGCTTGGGAAAATGTTCAGTACTTTACGCTTGCCGGAAAAGTCGGCCAGGGTCACGTCAGCAAGATCAGCGCCGACCAGCTTGAAGGCCGGAGCTGCAGCGCCGACCTTTGGCAGTTCGCCATTGATTTGGACAGGGTTGCCTCTACGAGTCACTTGAGCCATGAACTGAATCCTTTTTCCACGGGTTGATTAGACCCGGAAGTTAACCATGAAAGTGTTGATCGACCTAGAGTGCAGAGTGATGAATTCAACCCGGTTCAACTGATACACCGCAGCGTCTGCATCGCGGGCAAGCCTCGCTCCCACAACGGATAGCATTTCAGGCTGATACATCAAGGATGGTTGATCCAGACTGGGCCACTCCTGTGATACACCGGCGTCACCCGGTCATTCGGTCCCCTGTAGGAGCCGAGCTTGCTCGCGATGAATTCAACCCGGTTCAACTGATACACCGCAGCGTCTGCATCGCGGGCAAGCCTCGCTCCCACAACGGATAGCATTTCAGGCTGATAGATCAGAAAAGGCGCTTTCCCGGCTAAAGCCGGTCCCACGTGTTCAGCTCTGATTTTCCAGCAATCAAAAATCCCGCTTGTAGAAAATATCCAGCGAACTCGCGATCCCGCTCGCCGCTTCCAGATAAACCTTTTTGCTCAGCATGTACCTCAAGGCAATGGTATTGGCTGGCTCAAACACCCCGACGCCATAGCGCAAGCTCAACTTGTCCGTGATCTTGCCGCTGGCAACAACATTGGTTTTGTCACCTGAACCAGACGTATCCAGTTCGAAATCACGAATGCCCAGATCTTTAGCAAGCTTGCCGGTGGTCGACTCACTGCCCGCCAGCCCCAACGCCAGTGCAGCCTGAGCCATCATATTGCTGTCTTCACCGGTATTGTTGAGCGGACGCCCCAGCACCAGGTAAGACAGTGCCTGCTCCTGACTCATCGCTGGCTCCGAAAACACCGTAGTCGTCGGTTGCTCTGCGCTGCCGGATAAGCGGATACCCGCGACAACGTCATCAGTCTGCCGAATGGCTTCGACATCCAGATACGGCTGATCAATCGGTCCGGCAAAAAGCAGCCGCGCCTTGCGAATCGTCAACCGCTGCCCATAAGCACGATATCGCCCGTTATTGAGGTTGAGTTCGCCACGGGTATCGAGGTTGTCGCCAATATGCACCCTCCCGGCAAGGTCAGCGGTCAGTCCGAAACCGGTGAAGCTCAACTTCTCCTGACCCACCTGGACGTCGATGTCCATGGCCATCGCCAAGGGCGGCGCGCCCTCCTCGGTTTGTTGACCGACGATCACCGTATCGCCTGACAGCTTGACGGTGGAAGGTGGCAACTCGCGAATGGTAATCGCGCCCTTGGGAATCAGTACCTTGCCTGAGACTCCCAGACGGCCACCTTGCATGGATATTTTCAGATCGGGCGCAGCTTCAAGACTGGCGTAAGGCTCAACCGTGATGGGCAGACGAGAGCCCTTGAGACTCAAGTCCACCACCAACGCCTGACTCCAGCCGAACTCGCCGGTCAAACGCCCCTCGCCGGCCTCGCCACTTTTCCATCGACCATCCAGCTGGACGTTTTCTCCGGCAATCAGCGCCTGTATGTTCAGGTCCTGAAGACTTATCGGCAGCTCCGGCCCGGAAATTTCTCCGCCGCTGAGGATCACGCTGCCGTTCACCTGAGGGGCCAGCAGACCGCCCGACAATCGACCGCTGCCGTTCAGCCGACCATTGAGTTTCTGCACCATTGGCACGAATGGTCGGGCGATGGACAGGTCAAGCCCGTTCAGACTGAAGTCGCCACTCAAGGTCTTGTTTTTTGCCAATGGGTCGATCCGCGCATTAACCTGCAATGCGCCGAGCTTTGCACCCTGAAAGTCCAGTCGACTGTCGATCAGTTTCGGGGTCAACTTGCTGACCAGGACCAGAGTTTCGTAAGGGAAGTCCAGCCACTGATCCTTCTCTTTGACGCGAAGCGTTCCCCCACCGGCATTGACTGTGATTTGTCCGCTCGGCCCGGCAGCCGGAACGTCGAGTTGCACGTCGGCATTCAGCGAACCTTTCCAGGCAAAATCTTTAGGAAGCCATTGGGCCAGACTTTCCAGGGGGAAGCTCTTCAAGTGGTAACGCAGACGCGGCTCGGGCATCAGACGCTGGTCCTCACCACACAGACTGGCAGCACCCGCCAGCCAGCAATGAGCACCGAAATTCAGCTTGCCATCGGCCAACCGCTCCAGTTTCGCCGGTTGCTGCAACTGCCAGCGCTGCCCGCCTGTTTGCACATCACCGCTGGCAAGGCGTCCACGCCAGTTACCCTTGTCCAGATTGCCGTCCAGGCCCAGACCCAGCTTGAGCAGCGGCCCTTGCAAATCAAGCTTCAATTGCTGGCGCTTTATATCGCCCTGAGCTCCTACGACCAGCGTGCCCAACTGCTTGTCGCCAAGCTGAATGCCGCTGCCTTTGATATCGACCGTTGCACGCTGGCGGTTGTCGAGCCTGGCATTCAGCGCCAAGGCTTTTAGTTGGTTGTCCTGAAAGCCCAGTTGCGAGCCCTGAAGGGCTAACTGGCCTTGGGGTGCTTGCAGGGTCCCGGCCACATCAAGACGGCCTTTGACCTGCCCTTGCAAGCGTGGCCAAAGCTGTCCCAATCGCGGCAAGTTGATGTCCAGTTGACCCAGCAGCCGCTGCTGCAAGCTGCCAGTCCCCTGAATCCGGTTATCACCCAGGCGCACCTCAAGCGCACCCACATTCCACTTGTCACCGCCCCCCTCGGCTTTGACCTGCAAGACAGTAGGCTGACCACGCAGCCTGCCCTTCAGATCCAGATCCGCGTTCAGGCTTAACTGTTCGTTTCTGAGCTGACCTTTGCTGCGCAACGGGCCTGCCAGCGTACCGGGCAATTGTGCAACCCAATAAGCAGGATCGATTGCGCTCAGATCCAGAGCTGTATCCCAACTGATTCCATCGGCGAACTGCAGGTTCAGATGCCCGGTGGCCTTGCCCTGCCCGGCAACCATTTCCAGTTGCGGCAGGAAGACCTGAGTCAAATCCCCACTAAACGGGCTGACCAGACTGAATGCGCCTGCCGGGCCGTCAAGGTTGGCACTGAAGTTACCCAGGTATTTGCCATCGGTGTAAGACACCTCGCCGGTGAACTTACGCAACGCCACCTGAGGCTCTTCGATCAATGGATAGAGCCTATGCCAGGGAAAGTCCAACCAATCGATTTTCGCCTCGGCACGCAGCGCCTGCTCCCAGTTCACCATGCCGTTAAGGCTCAGACGATGCTCTGCGTCGGCACTCAGATCGAGGGCCTCGATAACCGCGCCTTTTGCATCGACTCGCCCGTTGAGCACCAGGGCGACCGGGCCTTGTTCTGCTGGCAGACTGGCTGTTCCGTGTAACTGGTAACCCTGTTGGAGATCGCCTTGCGCATCGAGCGACAATTGATTGAGTTGCAACGTGTCCGGCAACGAATCGGCAGCCTTGAAAGGTTCGGCAATAATCTTCAACCGCGCAGGCAGGTGTTCCGCCAAGGGTTCCAATTCGCCGTTCAATTGCCCCTGCAGGTACCCACTGCTGATGCCCTTGAGCTGCAAGGTGTCAAGCAGATTGCCTTTAACATCTAGATTGAGGGTCCACGCACGGCCAGCAACGTCAGGTAACTTCAATAGCCCGGTTGCTGTAAGCGGCCATTTCCCGGATGGCTGGAGCAGCCCGGCCAGATCCAGTACCAGATCATCACGGCGCAGATGAACGTCATCCAGTCGCAGGCCATCGGCAGTCCAGTGAGCAGCCAGCCGTACATCGGCTAGTTGCTCGGCGCCATCCAGCAACAGGCTGCCAATGCGCACATCGCTTAAACGAATCGCTAACGGCAACTTCAAATCGGGCAGTTGCAAAGGCCCGCTTTGCCCGGTATCCGAACCCGGAGCCAGCTGCAGGCGAACCTGATTGGCCTGCAAACGATCAATGCACAGGGTCATTTTCAACAGACAGCCGGGCGACCAGTCCAGCGCCGGATTATCGATTTCAATGCGTGTCGCGTCTTGCTGCCAGAGCAGATGATCGGCCTGCCACTGCCCCGCAAGGTAACCGCTGAAGCTTTCTATCTGCAGGCCCGGCACACGCGCCAGGGCCCAACGGCTACCTGTCTCGGTCCCAAACAACAACCACAAGGTGATAAACAGCAGGAGGACACTACTGATGATTACCAGGCCCGCGACTTTCAATGAGCGCCGCCAGTTCAGAGGCTTCATAGCTCCGGCCCCATTGAGAAATGCAGTCTGAAGCCGCCGTCATCGTCCAGCGCGTGCGCCAGATCCAGACGTAATGGGCCTACAGGTGAAACCCAGCGCACACCGATACCCACACCTGTCTTGAGACTTGGCAATTCGAGCTTGTCAAAGGAGTTGCCTTGGTCGACAAACGTCGCGACTCGCCATTTTTCCGCAATCGAGTATTGGTATTCGAGGCTGCCTGCGACCATATATCGTCCGCCGATACGGTCACCGTCGGAGTTCTCCGGGGAAAGGGTCTGATAGTCGTAACCGCGTACGCTTTGGTCCCCGCCCGCGAAAAAACGCAGCGATGGCGGTATCGATTTATACCCGTTGGTAGCGTTGCCACCGAACTGTACGCGCGCAAGAAAGCGGTGATTATCCCAGAGGGTGGTCAGCCCCTTGAGCAACACATTGCCATGCAAAAGGTTCGAATCTGACATCAGCCCTTCCTTGGCCACCTGGGCATCGAACTGCAGGCGATAGCCATTGTGCGGATCGATGCGATTGTCGCTGCGCAGATAGGAATAGCTGACGCCCGGCATCAACAGCGTGCTCAGGCCGGAGTCGTCGCCCAGGCGATACTCTTCACGTTGCCATTTAAGAGAAATGACTCGCTCCCAGCCACTGGGCAGCTTGCTGTGCCACTCAGGGCCAACCGTCAGTAATTTGCTGAGCGTGTCGGTACCCGCGATTTCCTCGTATTGGTAACCCCCCGCAAAACGCAGCTTGTCGGTCAGCGGCGGGTCAAGCGGAACGTCATACCAGAGGCCTACGTTCTGACGAGGTGCAGACAGCTCGCTTTCAATCCCATAGCTGTGGCCCTGAGGGTTGACCCAATGACGGGTCCAGTTGGCCTTGCCGCGGGGACCGACGTCTGTGGAATAGCCCAGCCCGAGCCCCATGGTGCGCGGCTTGCGTGTCTCCAGCTGGACGGTGACAGGAATTTCCTGGCCCACTGCAGTGGTCGGTGTGGCGTCCACACGGACGCCTTCGAAATAGCCACTGGTCTGCATCGCCTGATTCAGCTCGGCGATCAACTCGGAGTCATAAGGCGTGTTTTCCTTGAAGGGCAACATGCGCCGCAAGAGGTCATCATCGAAAGGGGCGTCGCCGCTGAAGCTGACTTTGCCCAGGGTGTAACGCGGGCCGCTGTCGTAAACCAGATCGATATCTGCCACACCCGCTGCCGGATCCACCGAGAGTCGCTGCTGAACAAAGCGCCCGGAAAAGAAGCCATAGCGAGACGCCTGATTCTGTATCAGGCGCTTGGCATCTTCGTAATAACCATGGTTGAGCACCGCTCCGCTTTTCAGCGCATCACCTTTGGGCGTGCGGAATGCCTTGAGTGAGGCTGCCTCTCCTTCAATGCGAACCGTGACATTGCGCAAATGAATCGGCTCGCCGGGCTGAACGGTAATCACTAACTGCGGCTCTTTGTTTTTGCCGGTCTTCACCTCACTGGCGACTTTTGCCTGGTAGTAACCCAGAGCCTGAGCTGCGCGTTGCGCCTGCTCTTCAGCGCCGATGCTGAAATGCTGCAGGCTGTCGGCATCACGCTCGCCGGGGCTGCCCACGTAACCTTCAATATTGGCTTTGAGTTCGGAGTTGGCAGGCGAAACCCTCACCTCCAACTGGGCGTCGGCGAACGCCGCAACAGTGGAAATACTGAGTATCAAACCGCTGGTAAACCTTGCAAGAAACTTCATGGCGCGAATGCTAACACGAGCAACGGTTATCACTGGAACCCGCCAAAAAGTAAGAAATTCATACCTTTACGCCATCTCTTGCAGTGAAACCTGAGGGTTTGGCCGGAAAAACACGTGTTCCCGGATGGGTCCTACAGCAACTTCACCTATTTCCTCGTATCCCTGTCTTTTATAGAACTCAAGGTAACGAGCATTCCCGGTATCGAGCACAATGCCTTGAGAGCTTTCATCCTCAGCACACCAGTTATGCACGGCCTGCAACAGCTGTTCGCCCAAGTGCTCGCCCTGAAACTCGGGATGAACTCCAAGCAGTGGCAGAACATGAACGGACTCCGAAGGCAGGCACGCCAGAACGGCGTTGTAATACTCCAGATAGCGTCGAGTGCAGTTAAACCCCGTACTGAGCACCATGCGTAAACGCCAGGCCCAGCTTTCGGTGATCCCCAGACGGCGTTGCGGAGGCGCGATCAGGGCGGCACCCACCAGACGATCCTCGATGAACAGGCCAATGGCGGGTAAATCCTGCAGGAAGTGCTGTTTGACCAATTCGCGAACGGTCGCTCTGACGCGCTGATCGAAACCGTTGCGTTCGGCATTGAACAGGTAAGCGAAGCCCGGTTCGTGGCGATAGGCGTGATACAGCAGCGAGCGGGTTTCCCTCGAGTAACCGCTGTCGAGCTGACGAACTTCAGCCACGATGGCAGACGATTCAGGCATGGAACAACCTCTCTTCAAGGCGCAGCTCGGACGGCAGCGCTCCAGTGGTACAAAGGGTTCGAGTCAGCGCCTGCTGCCACAGTTCCAATATCCTTCGTGAACACACTAAGAGGCAGCCATCGGCAACGCCTGGCACAGACTGCCCTAACCGCACTGGTGATGAAGCGACAGGTCAGCTAGCATCGCTTTTTTGTATTTGCCAGGACTGCCCGCCCATGAAAATCGCTTCGTTCAATATCAACGGGCTTCGTGCCCGACCTCATCAGTTGGCGGCGCTGATCGAGAAACACCAGCCTGATGTTATCGGCCTGCAGGAAACCAAAGTCTCTGACGAGCAGTTCCCCCAGGCGGAAATTGAAGCCTTGGGGTATCACGTGCACTTCCACGGACAAAAAGGTCACTACGGTGTCGCTCTGCTTTCGCGCAAAATGCCGCTGGCTCTGCACAAAGGCTTCGAGACGGACGACGAAGAGGCACAGAAGCGCTTCATCTGGGGCACATTCGCCGACGATAACGGCCAACCGATTACCGTTATGAATGGCTATTTCCCGCAAGGAGAAAGCCGCGACCATCCGACCAAGTTTCCGGCCAAACAGCGTTTCTACAATGACCTTCAGGCCTTGCTGGAAACCCGTTTCAGCAACGACCAACCACTCATCGTCATGGGCGACGTGAACATTTCCCCGGAAGACAGTGATATTGGCATCGGCCCGGACAACGCCAAACGCTGGCTGAAAACCGGCAAGTGCAGCTTTCTGCCAGAAGAGCGCGAATGGATGGCTCGCCTGAAGAACTGGGGGCTGGTGGATAGCTTCCGACACCTTCACCCGGAAGTGATTGATCAGTTCAGCTGGTTTGACTATCGCAGCCGCGGCTTCGAGGATCAGCCCAAACGCGGGTTGCGCATCGACTTGATCATGGCCTCCAACGGCCTGCAGCCACGCATCAAGGCTGGCGGGGTTGATTACGAACTGCGCGGCATGGAAAAACCGTCGGATCATGCGCCGATCTGGCTGGAATTGAGCTAATTTAGCGAGGAATTAATCACATTTTAAACGTGGGACCGGCTTCAGCCGGGAGTGGGTACTTCTGGCAACTGATTTTCAGTGCCTGTAATGGCCCTTTCCCGGCTGAAGTCGGTCCCACGTCGCCAGTGCCTCGGCCACCAACACTCATCGGGCTCAGCGAGCGCCTCACTATGCTACCGAACCCAATTGTCACATTGCGGTAATCAATCCGACTTAATCTCTCGGCACTTTCCTGATATTCAAGGTGCCGCACATGCTGCGCGCTGTTTCGTTGCTGGCTGTATTCTCATTACTCGCGCTTGACGCAACCGCCAGCCTGCCTTTGCCCGCCGATCACAACCCGGTGCTGCGCATTCATGGCTCCAATACCATCGACGCCCAGCTCGGCCCTGCCCTTGTCGAAGGACTACTGCGCAAACAGGGCGCGCGTGATATTCAAACTGAGACGAGTACCGTGGTCAACGAACTCCGGGTGACCGGAACTGCGGCTAACGGCAAAAAACTGGCTGTGGAAATCGCAGCCCACGGCTCCGGGACAGGCTTCGCTGCATTGAAAGCTGGAAAAGCCGATATAGCCGCGTCATCACGGCCAATCAAAGAAAAGGAAGTTCAAGACGTTGCAGAGATCGGCAACCTGAAAGGCCCGGGAGCCGAGCAGGTCATCGCCATCGATGGAGTTGCAGTCATCGTGCATCCCGGCAACCCGATACGCGAACTGACGACAGAACAACTGGCGCGCATATTTTCTGGCGAAATCCGAAACTGGCAGGCATTGGGCGGCAAAGAAGGCGAAATCCGTCTTTATGCCCGTGACGAGCAATCAGGGACTTTCGATACATTCAAAGAACTTGTCCTGCTCAAATACCGCAAGACACTTTCCTCAACTGCAAAGCGCTTCGAGTCCAGCGAACAACTGTCCGATGAAGTCAGCACTGACCGTAACGGCATCGGTTTCATTGGCCTGCCCTATGTACGTCATTCCAGAGCCCTGGCTGTAGCTGACGGTGACTCACGGCCCATGCTACCCACCGTAGGCCTGATTGCGACAGAAGATTATCCGTTATCGCGCCGTCTTTACCTTTACCTTCCCGTGGAAACGCATCAACCCTGGGCGACCGAGCTGATCAATTTCGCTCAGAGCCCCGAGGGTCAGGCCGTGGTTGCGCAAAACGGATTCGTTGCGCAAACGGTACAAGCCATCAAGGTTCAGGCAACAGCACAGATGCCCGGCGACTATCAGGCACTGACCCGAGAGGCAGAACGGCTGTCGGTCAATTTCAGGTTCGCCCAGGGCAGCGCCAGGCTGGATAACAAGGCGCTGCTCGACGTGAAACGAGTAGCAGACTATCTGACGCAACATGGCAAGCTTGATCAACGGGTCACGCTGGTGGGTTTTGGCGATGCGAAAAGCGACCCCAAACGCGCGCAGCTACTCTCCCGACTGCGCGCCATGGCGGTGCGTCGAGAGTTGATCAAGAGCAATGTGACGTTACGGGAAGTTGTCGGCTTTGGTGATGAAATGCCGGTGGCAGCCAACGATCTTGACGACGGACGCATCAAGAACCGACGAGTTGAAGTCTGGGTGGATTGATAGGGCATTGCCGCTAGCCTGACCAGACGCTATTGCTCGGCTATCCTCGTGAGTACACATCAGGAGGCAACATGCATCAGCCATCCGCGCCTGAACCGCCAGAGTCTGAAGACAGCAAACCACCGACGTTCTGGCAAATGCTACACAGCGTGATGGCGGCCGCATTCGGCGTGCAAAGCGGGAAAAACCGTGAGCGGGATTTCACCCGCGGCAAGCCGATCCACTTTGCGGTCATCGGCCTGTCTTTTACGCTGTTCTTCGCTGCCCTGCTGTTCGGCCTTGTGCAGTTGGTCGTGTACTTTGCCATCGGCTGAAGTCCTGCCTATGGAGAAGCCGGACGCAACAAAAATGAATAGTCAGTTCCCGCAGGCTGGCCTTTCAGGCTCAGGGCACGGAAATCCACACCATAGTCATCGCGCATGCTGTCAGCGCGAATCCGACTCAAATCACTGACACTGACCTCTTTCATGACCTGGGCCTGACGGGCACCGATAATAGGGCGCGCGGCAGCGTCAGTTGTGTCGTAATCATGCAAAAGGACCATGGCCAGACCACCCAGCATGAAGTGCCCACCCGCCAGCGCACTGATACGCCCGTCCTGCAGCGCAATCAGCGATTGCGGTGACCAGTTGATAGAGCTGAACAGCACCTCCCTGCCCGGCTCTCGTGCTGTTTCCCGTACGGCATCCATGGCGCCAAATACCATTTGATCATTCGCCGACCAGATCAGGCTGATCTGCGGGTAGCGCCGAAGCAGCACACGGGCTTGCTCAAGCGCACGATCACGTCGCCAGCCGCCCAATACGATTTGCCGCAAACGAACTTCCGGATGCTCGGCCAGCGCCCGACGCATGCCCTGCTCACGCTTCAACGAGACCGGAGTGGTATTGGTACCTGAAAAAGCGAGCATCTCGATCACATCGCCAGCCTTTAGTGGCGGATGCAGGCTGATCAAGCGTTTGGCAGTGAGATAGCCACCCGTTTCGTCGTCCCCTACCAGGCTGCCAATAAAGTTGGGGTAGCGTTGCGAAACATCACCAAGAATACGCAACTGGTCAGCGGTCAACGTGTTGTTTACGGCAAAGAGCTTTACCTCGCTGTTTTGTGACAGGCGAAGAATCTCGGGGGCAATATTGAGTTCATTGGAAAACACCAGATAGTCCGGACGGCTCGGCCCCTGCAGCGCATCCCTCGCCTGCTCGACCAGTTGCCGCGTGTCACGGTTGCTGTAGAGCACCGTGAGGTTCATGCCGAGCCGGGTCGCCGCCGCTTGCATGAATCGCGCATAGACGGACCAGTAGCCATCGGACGCTGGTCCGGGACTCAGAAAAACCACTGAGGCGGCGCTGGCGGCGTTCAGCCAGCACCCTAAAGCGACCACAAGCACGCCGCAGTAAAGTCGAGTCATTCAGACGAGCCTTGATAAATAGCCAAAGATCTTTTCGAAGATCCAGTTAGCTATCGGCCGCTAACCCGATTGTCTGCACCGCAAATGTGTGCCGAGAAGTCTTATTGATGGCTGACCCAGAACACTGCGGCTCCCACAACAAGAATGATGATGAAAAAAATGGCCCACGCATCAACATGACTGTCGTTCTTGGAAACTTTGGGATGGTTGCTCATGAACATTGCCTCTTGTCTGTTTTATTAGTGGCAGCACGGATAAAGCGGTGAGTCTCAGGTTATTTCAGGTCAGACTCGACCCCAGTAAAGCCGAGGGATGCCCATACCACAAGCATGGGTTATCAGCGTCGGACCAAAGGCTTATCACTTTTAGCTATTTGCATATATGCAAACGCCACTTTTGTGTATATCCGCAAACTGGTATCTTCCCCCGGCTCCGTCTGGAGTGCGCGGCCGTGCGCGCAGATTTGCTGTGGTAATTGCCTGAGAACAGGACCTATATGTACGTATACGACGAGTACGACCAGCGGATCATTGAGGACCGCGTCAAGCAGTTCCGTGATCAGACCCGACGCTATCTTGCGGGGGAACTCAGCGAAGAAGAGTTCCGCCCTTTGCGCCTGCAAAATGGCCTTTATATCCAGCGTTTTGCGCCGATGCTGCGCGTGGCTGTGCCTTACGGCCAGCTGACCTCACGCCAGACACGGATGATGGCCAAAATCGCTCGCGATTATGACAAGGGCTACGCACACATCAGCACACGGCAGAATGTTCAGTTCAACTGGCCCGCGCTGGAAGACATTCCGGACATCCTTGCCGAGCTGGCAACCGTGCAGATGCACGCCATTCAGACCAGCGGCAACTGCCTGCGCAACGTCACCACCGATCAGTTCGCCGGCGTAGCGGCTGACGAGTTGGTAGACCCGCGTCCATGGTGCGAAATCGTCCGTCAATGGACCACTTTCCACCCTGAATTTGCTTACCTTCCGCGTAAGTTCAAGATCGCGATCAATGGTTCAACCAGCGACCGTGCCGCCATCGAAGTTCACGACATTGGTCTTGAGCCTGTCCTGAACCAGGCTGGCGAGCTGGGCTTCCGTGTATTGGTCGGCGGTGGCTTGGGCCGTACGCCAGTGGTAGGCGCCTTCATCAATGAATTCCTGCCATGGCAGGACCTGTTGAGCTATCTCGATGCGATCCTGCGGGTTTACAACCGTTACGGCCGTCGTGACAACAAGTACAAGGCGCGGATCAAGATTCTGGTCAAGGCATTGACCCCTGAAGTGTTCGCCGAGAAAGTCGATGCAGAGATGGCCCACCTGCGTGGCGGCCAGACCACGTTGACTGAAGCTGAAGTACATCGCGTCTCCAAACACTTCGTCGACCCTGATTACAAAGCGCTGGAAGACTTCAGTGCCGAATTGGCGAAACTGGATCAGGAACACCCGGGCTTTGCTCGCTGGCGTACGCGCAACACCCTGGCTCACAAAAAGCCGGGCTACGTTGCAGTCACGCTGTCCCTCAAGCCTACCGGTGTTGCACCCGGCGACTTGACCGACAAGCAGCTCGACGGCGTTGCAGACCTGGCCGATCGTTACAGCTTCGGCCAACTGCGCACCTCTCACGAGCAGAACATCATTCTTGCCGACGTGGAAGAGAGCCAACTGTTCACCCTGTGGCATGAACTGCGCGAGCAAGGTTTCGCCACCCCCAACGTGGGTCTGTTGACGGACATTATCTGCTGCCCTGGCGGCGATTTCTGCTCGCTGGCCAACGCCAAATCGATCCCGATTGCCGAATCCATCCAGCGCCGCTTCGACGACCTGGACTACCTGTTCGACATCGGCGAGCTGGACCTGAACATTTCCGGTTGCATGAACGCATGCGGTCACCACCATGTCGGCCATATCGGCATTCTGGGCGTGGACAAGAAAGGCGAAGAGTTCTATCAGGTCTCCCTGGGTGGCAGCGCAAGTCGCGACGCCAGTCTGGGCAAGATCCTCGGCCCTTCCTTTGCTCAGGACGCCATGCCGGATGTGATCGAGAAGCTGATCGACGTTTACGTTGAAAAACGCAACGAAGACGAGCGCTTTATCGACACCTTCCAGCGTATCGGCATTGACCCTTTCAAGGAGCGCGTCTATGCAGCGAATCATTAAGAACAACACAGTCATCGATGAAACCTGGCACCTGCTGCCCAAGGAAACGTCCTTTGATGAGTTGTCCAACTGCGACGACCTGATCGTTCCGCTTGCGCTGTGGCGCGAGCATGGCCACGCCCTAGCTGCCCGTGATGGCGGCCTGGGTGTCTGGCTGGACAGCGACGAAGAAGCTGAAGAGATCGGCGCTGATGTCGACAAGTTCCAGGTCATTGCCCTGAACTTCCCCGCCTTCACCGACGGCCGCAGCTACTCCAACGCGCGCCTGCTGCGGGATCGTTATGGTTACAAGGGCGAGCTGCGGGCTATCGGCGATGTTCTGCGCGACCAACTGTTCTACCTGCACCGCTGCGGCTTCGACGCATTCGCTATTCGCGCCGACAAAGACCCCTACGAAGCCCTTGAGGGTTTGAAGGACTTTTCGGTGACGTATCAGGCTGCAACCGACGAGCCGCTGCCGTTGTTCCGCAGACGTTAATTCGTTCGTTGCCCGAAAAAGCCCAGGTCTGGATTTCCAGCCTGGGCTTTTTTCATATCGTGGCACCGGATTTAGCCTGGAAGAGGGTATTGCCGACGATAAAATCTGGCGGATGAACTGGCCTCTTCCCGAATGAATTCGGTCCTACCCGCCCGGCGCGCGTCACACCTCATTGGCGGCAGGACCGCCCGCCAGTTCTGCTTGGGTCAATTGCGTTATCAGTTGCTCTTCGTCTACTTGCCGCTGGCGCATGATCGCGTCCGCTTCTCGCTTGTAAACAGCATCGGTCAGGGGGCTTACGCTGTGTAAATCATCCAGGGCTTCCATGCGAATTGCCGTAGCACGCTGGCAGGCCAGGACTTCATCGGCGTATTGACGCTTCAAGTGTTCAATCCAGAAATCACGCTTGATCGCAAAGGCGGTCAGCTCCTCGGGCGTCTCACGACTCAATACGGTCTGCTCGGCCCTGTTCAGCGCATCAGCGGTAACATCTGCAGAGGTGGAAAATTGCATGGTGCGCGACTTGATCGGCAATTCAAGGCGACTGGCAAGGCCGACACGATAGGCCAACTGCACTTCGACATCTTCGGTAAACCCGACGCGTGCGGCTGCATCCATTCTCGCAATGCCATCGACCTCCTCAAGACGAAACAGGCCGCGTATGAGCTTCAGCAACTGAGGCCCTTCTCTTCCTGCCCCCGCCAATGAACGCGCCTGACTCACCAGCACTTCCAGCTCCATATTGCTGAAAATGACAGAAGCCCCATCGACACAGGTTTCCGGGAACGCCGCCATCGCAATTAACCGGGTACGCAATGCTTCATCCTGCGCTCCGGCTTCGAGTAGATCCCACACTCGTTGCGTGACGGCTGCACGACTGAGGCTGAAATCGGCAGAGCCTTGCAAGCGGGAGATGATTTCGAAGAAATCTGCAGCATGCAGCTGGCTCCAGAACAGCTCCCAAAGCTCGCGACGATGCACGCGCTCCAGTGCTGGCGTCTGAGCCAGCCAGAACTCTACATTGTCGGCCACGTCAGTAAACACCAGCGGGCCGCCAACGGTGCCGATACGGATTCGGGTGCCAACGGAAAGAGGATTGCCGTCCAGCAGGGTATGGTCGGCAGCGCCAGGCATCTCGAAGAAGGCCTCAGGCAGCGTCGTAATCTGATTGCCGCGCAGGTCCAATGCCACCAGACCGGGGATTTCGAAGACGCCGACGGGAGCCTCTACAAGGCCGGTGTCGCGCAAAAAAAGATTGAGCAGTTGCGGCATGGCCCTGACGTCAAGCAGCGGCCCGATCGGGTTGCGCTCAAGATTGAGCAAGCGCAGATGAGGCAGGCCGCTGAGGGTTTGCATCATGTCGCCAGTGAGCACAATGCGGTTGTTCGCCAGGGTCAGGCGAGTCAGCTGGCGCAGGTTGCGAATGCCTGCGGGTATCACTGACAGGAAGTTGTTTTCGGCATTCAGCCAGCTCAGCCCAGGGCATTTACCCACCAGGGCGCTCACGGCTTGTTGCGACATATAGGTTCGCGCGACATTAATGGCCGTTACATGACTGAAATCACCGGGCAAATAAGGCAGATCGCCGATCACCAGGCCCGACAAGTCCAGTACATATCCATTGAGATGACGGGCCAGCGTACCTGTGACAGGCGTCTGCCGTTGCCAGCAACGCTTGATGATTTCAGCCGCGTGACGGCGGGACAGACTGGACACCGGTATCGAATGGGTGTCAGTCACCGTTCGCCAGCCCATCGGCCCGTTGACCCAGCGTTCAAGGCTGCGGTCCAGCGATTGAAAGTCCATCGACAATCGTGCCAGCTGTATTTCGATTGACGTGCCAGTGGCGCGCATCCCCGCAATAAAGTCAGCGGTCTGCTGCGAGGTGAAACCCGGATAAAGCGACTGGACCTGGGCATGCAATGACGGCCGGGCGATGCCGGATTCAGGCATCGGCAACGCGTCATCCATGCCACCCTTGAGACCACCGAGGTCTATATCCCACTGATCAGTATCCAGTTGCCTGATAAAAGGGCCGGGCCTGCCTGTCCCGTCAGGCGCCGTAATACGCCATTGACGAGCGGATTCCTCCCAGCAGACCTGGTATGCCCTGTCGTGAATCGGCACGAAATAATGTCCATCGGCATGGTAGATGTCGAGCATGCCATTGGGACCGTGAATAGTAGGCTCGCCGTGCACTGATGCGGGCGGAGCCTCGAACGTTTTCAAGGACTGACGCAGACCGGAACCGAGTGAGCGCAGGTTGGGAGGCGCCATTTCAAAGCGCATACGCGATCTACTGATAGGCTCCGACCCTTTCCCGCTTACCGGGGCTGGCTCATCAACACCGGTCAGTGGCTCAATTGATGTCGCATCTGATAGGCTGGCAAGCACTTTGACAAAGCCTTCCGCCGCCAACGGTAGAGCGTTGAACAGACCAAATGCGATGCGCTGCTCGGCGTGCTTGCGCTCTTCAAAGGTTTTGCCTTGATTCACCTGAACCGCTCCAACGCCGACCAGTGTGACGGAAAGACCGATAATGAATGGCACGGCCTCAGGCACCATCAGGGCAATCAGCCCTGTAAAAACAAGACTACGAGTCAATCCTTCGGCAAGCCCCTCCAGATGAGCTTCATTGCGGCTGTGGATGACCGACCTGGCATCATCTCTGAAACGTGCCTGCAAGCGGTCACGCACAGCATCAAACGGGTCACCGACGATCTGCTTGCCCGCGTGCACGTACTGGCGCGGCGGCCAACTACCGGTTGCCCTGTCAAGCCAGTGCGGATAAGCCGCAACACCCTCAAGAGCGGTGTGCAAACCACTCAGAAACAACCCGTCGCTGTTGTCGCGCTCCTGAAAGTGCGCGGCCAGCGCCAGCCGCCTGGCGGGATCCCGGCACTGGGTCGCCAGCCATTGCGACAGTTTCCTTTCACTTTGAAAGCCGTGCAGGGGTGAAGAGTTTCCGGGGATGTAAAGCAGCGTGCGCTGACTGCGCTGATCCTTGATCAGCAAAATATCAGTGGCACTGTAGTGATGAACTTTCAACGGTGAAACGACCACATGACGGGGGGCGGGAAACGGCTCGGCAAGTTTCGCCGGAGTGAGCGTGTCCCAACGCTGTGCCGTGGTGAGCCCCACGGATTCGAGTGCCAGTTGCCAGTCAGACGCGCTCAGTGTTTCTTCATGCAGCTGCAGGAAAGCCGCTTTGATAAAGGCAGCTTTGGCCAGGACCGGGAAGTACTGCGCACCGGTCGAGAGCGACTGTTCCAGATAGCTGTTGTAGAGCCTGCGCAGGTCAGTGTCTTTGATGAATTGCTTGAACTGGTCAGGACTGATACTGGTGTGAGTTGACGCGTCATAGCGCTGCGGGCTGGTTCGCCTGTAAAGCGCTTCGTAGGTTTGCACGGTGAAGTTCGGCAGCAGCTTCTCGACTCTTCTCAATTCAATGCCTCCAGGCCGCCAGGGCTGGAAGAAGTCGTACCATCTGACCAGTGCCGAACGACGCCGTACGTTGTTCAGCAGCGCTTCAGTCAAGGTCAGCGCCTGCTGAACAACGGCCGGGTAAGGAGCACTGGCCGGCGGCGAGTTGAAATGAAGTGTCGTCAGGCAAGTGGCATCAGGATCAACATCAACCGCCCAATGTTTGAGGGCGTACGCTTTGATCAGCGCCCGGGCAAAACTTGCCGGGCTTTTGATGACCGCGCCGTGATCGGTGACGAAGGTATCCAGCAGTGGATTGTTCGCAAGGTAGTCGGCTGTTTCAGGCATTTCGGGCAATTTCCTTATTGCAAAGAGATTGCCAGTCTTAGCGATATAGCAAAGCGAAATGACCTGTATAAATACCGCGCATTGATTTATTCGAGGCAATAAAAAGCGTCGCCTGCAATTGCAGGCGACGCTCGAAGGTTTTACCAGAAGCGTTGTTGAGTCAGACGACTCCACCAACCCAGCAGGAGCCGGTCCACTGAACCGGTCGCGGCCATGCCCATGCGTTCTTGCAGACTTTTACGCTGCACATAATGTAGGTGGAAGACTTCGGCGGACTTGGCGCGCTCACCAATGTACTCGTCGCTGGTCTTGAGTTCATCGACCAACTGCTTGTCCAGCGCTGCGACGCCCAGCCATACCTCGCCGGTAGCCACTTCATCAATCGCCAGTTGCGGACGGTAATTGGCAACGAAGTTTTTGAACAGGTCGTGGGTGATGTCCAGATCCTGCTGAAACTTCTCGCGGCCTTTCTCGGTGTTTTCGCCAAACACCGTCAAGGTACGTTTGTATTCGCCCGCAGTGAGTACCTCAAAATCGATATCGTGCTTTTTCAGCAGACGGTTGACGTTAGGCAACTGAGCCACGACGCCAATCGAACCAAGAATGGCAAAAGGCGCGCTGATGATCTTGTCACCGATACAAGCCATCATGTAGCCACCGCTGGCCGCCACTTTGTCGATGCAAATGGTCAGCGGAATACCTGCCTGACGAATACGCGCCAGTTGCGACGAAGCCAGGCCATAGCTGTGCACCATGCCGCCACCGCTTTCGAGGCGCAACACAACCTCGTCCTTCTCAGTAGCAAGCGTCAGCAGCGCCGTAATTTCATGGCGCAAGCTTTCAGTTGCGGATGCCTTGATGTCGCCGTCGAAATCCAGCACATAAACGCGCGGCTTGGGGTCGGCCAGCTTCTTGTCTTTCTTGAGACTTTTAGCCTGCTCTTTACGCAGTGTTTTGAGGCGCTCCTTGTCGAGCAGCGACTGCTCGAGGCGCTCGCGCAAAGCCTTGTAGAAATCATTGAGTTTGGTGACTTGCAACTGCCCGGCCGACCGACGGCGGCCTTTGCCGCGCAACGACGCAATCGCAACGAGAACAACAACGATGGCGACAACCAGGGTGACCGTTTTGGCCAGGAAACTGGCGTAATCGGCTAAAAACTCCACAGAGACTCCTCACTTCGATGGCGCCCTTACCATTCAAGGGTCGCGGATGGACTCAAGCATACCGGCGCGGCTTGTCGGCGACCAGCCGCCAATCGCTTAGAGACAGGCCATTCAAACAAGCGTATGTTTTTTCATTGACACGCCTTCGGCATCCTCATAACCTCGCAAACACTTCAACGTACCGGGATACGGACGTGGGCAGCATCTACTTGATACGACATGGCCAGGCGTCTTTTGGTGCCGACGATTACGACGTGCTGTCGCCTGTCGGTATTCGCCAGTCAGAAGTGCTGGGCGCGTATCTCGCCAGCCTCGGTTCAGGCTTTGATCGCTGCATCGCCGGTGGCCTGCGTCGACAACAGCACACTGCCGAACTGACGCTGGACCAACTCCGGGCTGCGGGCCTGAAAACCCCGCAGCTGGAGATCGACGAGGCCTTTAACGAATTCGATGCACAAGCCACAATCCGTATGTTGCTGCCCGCCATGCTGGGCGACGAGCCTGAAGCGCTGCATGTAATGCGCAACGCCGCCCAGAACCGCGCCGAATTTCAGCGCCTGTTCTCATTGATCGTCGCACGCTGGCTCAGCGGTGAGCATGACAGCCCTGAGCTGCAGAGCTGGGAAGCGTTCGTGGCTCAGGTTCAAGCCGGTTTGCAACGAATACTGGAGCGCGCCCAAAGCGGGGAACGCATCGCGGTGTTTACCTCGGGCGGTACCATTACTGCCCTGCTCCACCTGATAACCCAAATGCCCGCTCAACAGGCTTTCGAGCTCAACTGGCAAATCGTCAACACCTCGCTCAACCAATTGAAGTTCCGTGGTCGTGAGGTCGCACTGGCGAGTTTCAACAACCATGCTCACTTGCAACTGATGAATACGCCGGAACTCATCACCTATCGATGACCCTGGCAAAACCGTTACAGAACAACCACTAAAAAGGATCGAACCATGACCTCCGTAGCCGACGCCGTTCAAGCCATGAAAGCCAAGTTCAACCCAAGTGCCGCTGCTGGCCTGGACCTGGTTTTCGGCTTCCGTATCGATGAAGACAAACACTTCTCGCTGATCGTCAAAGACAGCACCTGCGAACTGCAGGAAGGCGAAAACCCTGACGCTCAGGTCACTCTGGTCATGGATGGCGAAACCCTGCAGGGCATCGTCAGCGGCGAGACCGACGGCATGCAGGCCTTCATGGGCGGCAAATTGCGCGCCGAAGGCGACATGATGCTGGCGATGAAGCTGAGCGAACTGTTCCCGGCCTGATCAATGAGTCCGGCAAAAGAAACCGAAGCCTGAGTGCTTCGGTTTTTTTTGGCCGATTTTCGTCTGAGCTATAAAAATGTCCGGGCCATCAAAGGCAATGATCGACGAGCAACACGGCGGCCAATAAGACAGCCTGCACGTTGTTGCCACCATTCGATTAGTCAATGATCTATGCGCACCATAATAAGCAGAAGGGATAAGCATGGCGCTTACTGACCAGTCCACACAGATCCGCGCAGGCGAAGAGCTGGATGCCGCGCTCATAGACCCTTACCTCAAGGCGAATATTCCAGGCCTTGAGGGCAACCCCGTGATCAGCCAGTTTCCCGGTGGCGCATCCAATCTCACTTATCTGGTGCAGTACCCTGATCAGGAATTCGTGCTAAGACGCCCACCTTTTGGCCAAAAAGCCAAATCGGCCCATGACATGGGCCGTGAGTACCGCATCATCAATCAGCTCAAGGATGCGTTCCCGTATTGCCCGAAAGCGTACCTGCACTGCACCGACGAGTCAGTGATCGGCTCCGGGTTTTATGTCATGGAGCGCATCAAGGGGATCATCCTGCGTTCCGACCTGCCAAAGGAGCTAAATCTCACCGCACCCCAGACCCGGCAACTTTGCAAAAGCTTTATTGATCGGCTCGTGGAGCTACACGGTGTGGACTATCAGGCCTGCGGACTGGGTGATCTGGGTAAACCGGAAGGTTATGTTGAGCGTCAGATTCGTGGCTGGGCTGAACGCTATGACAAGGCCCGGACCCCGGACGCGCCGGAGTGGACGCATGTCAAAGCGTGGCTGGGAGAGAAGATGCCCGCAGACCACCCGGTTCCGGCGATTGTGCACAACGACTACCGCTTCGATAACGTGCTATTGGACCCGGCAAATCCGCTGCAGATCATCGGCGTGCTGGATTGGGAGATGACCACGCTGGGCGACCCGCTGATGGATCTCGGCAACACCCTTGCCTACTGGATTGAGGCCAACGATCCGGCCCCGGTCCAGCTGATGCGACGCCAGCCCAGCCATGCACCCGGCATGTTGACTCGTCAACAATTCGTCGATTACTACGCTGAACGCTCGGGCATCGCCATCGAAAATTTCGATTTCTATTACACCTACGGGCTGTTCCGGCTGGCGGGGATCGTCCAGCAAATCTACTACCGTTTCTTCCAGGGCCAGACCCAGGACAAGCGCTTCGCACAGTTTATTCATATGAACAAACTGCTCGAACACATGAGCCTGCAGGTCATCGATAAATCCAGCCTTTGACTGGGACAAGACAAGGAAAACAACTATGTCCAGAACCGAACTGTTCGACCTCGATGGCAAAATTGCTTTTGTATCCGGAGCCAGTCGCGGCATTGGTGAAGCCATCGCGCGATTGCTGGCGCAGCAAGGTGCGCACGTCATTGTCAGCAGCCGCAAAATCGAAGGCTGCCAGCAAGTCGCCGAGACAATCATCGCCGAGGGCGGTCAGGCCACTGCCATTGCGTGCCATATCGGTGAGATGGAGCAGATAACAGCGGTCTTCGCCCAGATCCGCGAGCAATTCGGCAGACTGGATATTCTGGTCAACAATGCCGCGACCAACCCGCAGTTCTGTAATGTGCTGGACACTGACCTGGGTGCTTTTCAGAAAACCGTCGACGTGAATATTCGTGGCTATTTCTTCATGTCGGTTGAAGCAGGCAAGCTAATGCGTGACAACGGCGGCGGCAGCATTATCAATGTGGCATCGATCAACGGCGTTTCTCCGGGCGTTTTCCAGGGGATCTATTCGGTGACTAAAGCCGCAGTGATTAACATGACCAAAGTGTTCGCCAAGGAATGCGCGCCTTTTGGTATTCGTTGCAACGCCCTGCTACCGGGCCTGACCGACACCAAGTTCGCCTCGGCGCTGGTCAAGAACGATGCGATTCTGAAAACCGCCCTCCAGCAAATCCCGCTAAAACGGGTTGCCGATCCCTCTGAGATGGCCGGTGCCGTGCTTTACCTGGCAAGCTCAGCGTCGAGCTATACCACCGGTGTTGCGTTGAACGTGGATGGCGGGTTTCTGTCCTGACCACCGCGTAAACCTTCTCGCCAACGAGTTGCCTCCTACCGGACTCAGCACGAACCGGTACGAGCGAACTTGTTCGCGAGGCGTCTGGCCTGAATCACCGCGTAAACCCTCTCGCCAACAAGTTGCCTCCTACCGGACCCAGCACGAACCGGTAGGAGCGAACTTGTTCGCGAGGCGTCTGGCCTGAATCACCGCGTAAACCCTCTCGCCAACCAGTTGCCGCCTACCGGACCCAGCACGGACCGGTAGGAGCGAACTTGTTCGCGAGGCGTCTGGCCTGAATCACCGCGTAAACCCTCTCGCCAACCAGTTGCCGCCTACCGGACTCAGCACGAACCGGTAGGAGCGAACTTGTTCGCGAGGCGTCTGGCCTGAGTCACCGCGTAAACCCTCTCGCCAACCAGTTGCCGCCTACCTGATACGACTGTCCTGCAGTAATATACGCAGCTTCCGGGGCAGCTTTTCTGCCCGACTGCCAAGTAAGCCCTTCCCATGCCAATTGAACTGAGTGTCGAGCTGAGCACCCTTGCGGTGCTCGTTGTCGTTGCCTTTGTTGCGGGTTTTATCGATGCCATTGCCGGAGGCGGTGGTTTGCTGACCACCCCGGCGCTGATGACCGCAGGCCTGCCTCCGCATCTGGTGCTGGGCACCAACAAACTCAGTTCTACCTTTGGTTCGGCCACCGCTGGTTTTACCTTTTACCGGCGCAAACTGTTTCATCCACGACAATGGACGCATGCGCTGATCGGTACTGCCATCGGTGCGTTGATCGGCGCCGTGATCGCTCAGTATCTGCCTGGCGAATGGATCAACCAGATGCTGCCCGTGATCGTCTTCGGTTGCGGCTTGTACCTGCTGTTCGGTGGCACACCCAAGGCACCGATAAACTGCAATGCACCGATCAGGAAAAAATGGCAGTTCCCGCAAGGTCTGAGCCTGGGCTTCTATGACGGCGTGGCGGGTCCGGGAACTGGCGCGTTCTGGACGGTCAGCACCCTGCTGATGTACCCGCTCGATCTTGTGAAGGCCAGTGGCGTGGCACGCACCATGAACTTCGTCAGCAACGCCGCTGCACTCACCGTGTTCATTGTGTCAGGCCAGGTGGACTGGCTGATCGGCCTGAGCATGGGCGTCGCGGTGATGCTTGGGGCCGCCCTTGGCGCCCGCAGCGCTATCAAGGGCGGAGCAAAGTTCATTCGCCCGGTGTTCATCACCGTCGTGTTGTGCCTGACCGCCCGCCTAGCCTGGCAACACTGGTTCGGGGGCGCCTGAACGCTGCGCCAGGTACAACTCGATCAAGTGCCGGGCAATCGAGCGATTGGCTGGCAACGGCGGCAGATCATTGATGCTGAACCAGCGGGCATCTTCGATTTCGTCCGCCTGAGGGACAATCTCGCCACTCTCATATTCGGCATGAAAACCCAACATCATTGAATGGGGAAACGGCCAGCACTGGCTTCCCACATACTTGATGTTCCTGACCTTGACCTGCACCTCTTCCATCACCTCGCGGCGTACACAGTCTTCGGCGGACTCACCCGGCTCCACAAACCCGGCCAGTGTGCTGTAGACACCGGTCACGAAACGCGGCGAACGGGCCAGCAGGATTTCGTCACCACGGGTGATCAAGACGATCATGCTCGGCGAGATACGCGGATAAAACCGCAGGCTGTCGTGTTCGCAATACATCGCTCGTTCGCCGGGGACCTGCGTGGTGGGACGCCCACAACTGCCACAGAATCGGTGCTCACGAGCCCAGGTACTGATTTGCGCGGCATAGCCCAGTTGCTGGAAGACATCGTACTCGCCAGACAACATGAACTGTCGCAACCCTTGCCAACTGCAGCCTTCGACCTCTGCCGCTTCCTTGAGGACATACAGATAAACCGGCTCGCCATCGAAATAACCGATGCCGTGCTCACTGATGACCGCAAGCTCCTGGCGCTTGAGCCATTCCCTGGGGAACATCGCCCCGTTATCGTCCAGCAGGAAACCTTGCTCGCTATGGACTACAGCCCAACCGCCCGGCATCTGAATATCCAGTACTGCGGTGGTCCAGCGCCTGGGGCCTGACATAAAAACTCCCTGATACGTTGATCTGATTCTCGCTCTGGCTTTCGCTCTAGTTCTCGAAAGCAGGCTTCTGCTTGCTCATCTGAGCAACCATGGCGGTTTTCAAGTCTGCTGATTGCAGCATGGCAGCGTTCCAGATAGCAACGTGTTCCAGCCCGTCATCCACGCGGTGATCACGCATATAGCTGATCATTTCCTTGGTGCCGGTGATGGCGATAGGAGACTTGGCGGCGATTTCTTTAGCAAGGTTCAACACGCCTTCGAGCAGACTGGTCGCGTCGGAAAAAACACGATTGACCAGCCCGATCTCTTTTGCCTCCAGAGCCTCAACCGTACGCCCGGTATACGCCAGCTCGCGCATGATGCCATCGCCGATAATCCGGGGCAGGCGCTGCAGCGTTCCCACGTCGGCGGCCATGCCCATGTCGATTTCACGAATCGCAAACTTTGCATCCTGAGCGCAATAACGCATATCGCACGCAGATACCAGGTCGATGGCACCGCCGAGGCAATAGCCTTGAATGGCTGCAAGCACCGGTTTGCGACAACGGTCAACCGCAGTAAACGAAGCCTGCAGCTGCTGAATCTTGCGCCGCAACGTTCGTGCATTACGCCCCGGGTCCTTCCCCAGTTCATTGGCCACAGAGGCCAACAGTTGCAGATCGATGCCTGAAGAGAAGTGCTTGCCCGCCCCGCTCAGTACGACAACCCGCACTTCATCGGTCTCATCAATCCACTGGAAAATATCAATGATTTCAGACCAGAATGCAGCGTCCATTGCATTGACCTTTTCCGGTCGATTGATCTGCACGTGGGCGATGTGATCACTCAGCTCTACAACAAAGGATTGGTAGTCAGACACGGAGGTTCCTCTCTTGATTTTTCTTGTTCTAGCCACGACCCGATTCAGCCAGAGACTATATCAAGGCTGGCCTTTAGGCGATAAGGCGGCGGATGTGCCAAGTGCCGGACACTTGTCCCAAAACGCGCCTGAACGCGGCCTGCACAGTGCAAAAGTCTGAACGCTCGCGGGGCACAGCGGTCAAGTAGTGTGTAAGTGGTATTAAGCTGTGTCATAGGCATTGACAGCACAGCGGCCGTTTTAAGGCTATGCCACACCCCTAAGGTCGCAAGAGGGCGATTCTTGACTACATCAAAAGCAGCAACCGGTATTGTGGGCCTCGATGACATTCTGGCGGGGGGTCTTTCCCGTCGGCACGTGTTTCTTCTCGAGGGCGAACCAGGCACTGGCAAAACGACAGTCGCTCTGCAGTTTTTACGTGCAGGCGCCCTTGCGGGCGAGCGCTGTCTGTATATCACTCTTTCAGAGACCGACATCGAACTGCGCGATGGCGCGAAGTCGCACGGCTGGGATCTGGATGAGAACATCGTAATTTTCGAGCTGACGCCGCCTGAAAGCCTGCTCAACTCTGAAAATCATCAAAGCTTGCTGTACTCGTCGGACCTGGAGTTAGGCGAAGCAACGCGGCAGATTTTCGAAGTGGTCGAACGGGTCAAGCCAACCCGAGTAGTGATCGACAGCCTTTCGGAAATCCGTCTGCTTGCGCAAAGCTCCCTACGCTACCGCCGTCAGATTCTGTCCATCAAGCACTACTTCAGTCGCTATGACGCGACGGTACTGCTCCTGGATGACTTGACCACCGAAGCACTGGACAAAACCGTCCACAGCGTTGCGCACGGCGTGATCCGGCTCGAAGAGCTAAACCCTAACTATGGCGCCGAACGACGTCGTCTTCGGGTGGTGAAGTACCGCGGGCAAAAGTACCGCGGAGGCTTCCATGATTTCACGATCATGTCCGACGGCATTCACGTATTCCCGCGCCTCGTTGCTGCGGAGCACCGGAATGACTATGACCGCGGCGTGATTTCAAGTGGCGTTGCAGAACTGGATGCGTTGCTCGGTGGCGGCATTGATGGCGGCTCCAGCACGTTGATCCTCGGCCCAGCAGGCACCGGCAAATCGCTGATCTCCATGGTCTTCGCTGCCGCCGCCGTGGCTCGCGGTGAACGCGTTGCGCTGTTTATTTTCGATGAAGAACTAGGCTTGCTGTTCAATCGAATGCGCAAAGTCGGCATCGACCTTGAAGCACTGCAGAAAACCGGCAACCTGCTGATTGAGCAGGTTGATGCTGCAGAGTTGTCGCCAGGCGAGTTTGCCCACAGGGTTCGCTCCAGCGTTGACACCAAGCAGATCAAAACGGTGGTTATTGACAGTATCAACGGCTATCAGGCGGCTATGCCCGAAGAAAATGCGTTGATCCTGCATATGCATGAGCTCCTGCTATATCTCAACCGCAAAGGAGCTTCAACGTTTATGACCGTCGCGCAGCATGGGCTGGTGGGCGACATGCGCGCCCCCGTCGATATCACCTACCTGGCTGACACCGTCATCCTGTTGCGCTACTTTGAGGCTCTGGGCCAGGTTCGACGTGCGGTTTCGATCATCAAGAAACGCACAGGCACACATGAGTCAACTATCAGGGAGTATCGAATCAGTCATCATGGCCTGAAAATAGGTGCCCCGCTTGAAGCCTTCCAGGGCGTCTTGCGCGGTGTCCCGCATTATTACGGCGAAGGCAGTCCGTTAATGCGGGATGAGGCGGAGTGAGTACCCCGGGGCTTTTATCGGAGCGAGCTATCATTCTCGCGCCCAGAGGGCGCGACAGTCAGATTGCTTTGATGATTCTGCAGGAGGCGGGTTTTCCCGCTCTCGTTGCGCACAACCTTGCGGATTTAAATGCCGAGCTGAATCTGGGCGCGGGCGTGGCAATCATTGCCGATGAGGCTTTACGCAGTACCGAGATAGGGCCATTGGTCGACAGCCTAGCCCGGCAACCTGCATGGTCGGATATGCCCATCGTGTTGCTCACCCATCACGGCGGACCAGAGCAAAACCCGTCAGCCTATCTCGGCACACTGCTGGGCAACGTTACCTTCCTGGAGCGCCCTTTCCACCCGGCAACGTTGGTCAGCCTGGTCACCACCGCAATCCGCGGCAGGCGACGTCAGTACGAAGCCAGGGCCCGCATGGCCGACCTGCTGGAAAGCGAAGAGCGACTGCAGAACGCGCTGAAAGCGGGACGTCTGGGGTCTTGGCAGCTGGAAGCAGAGTTTCTCAAGCTGGAATGCTCTGAGACCTCCCGCGCGCACTATGGGCGGGACCTGGACGCTTCATTCGAATACGAAGACTGGCTGGATGGTGTGTACCCCGAAGACCAGCCACGCATGCAATCTGCCCTGCAGCGCAGCCTTGATACCGGCGAAGACTTTGTCATCGAGTTCCGCAATCTGTGGCCAGATGGCTCGTTGAACTGGGTTGACGTGCGCGCACGGGCGATACGCGCCAAGAACGGCAGGGTCAGCTCGCTGACCGGGGTAACGTCGGATATCACCGAGCGCAAGCAGGCGGAAGTCCAGCTACGCCGTCTGAATGAAACCCTCGAACAGCAAGTTGAAGAGCGCACCTCGCAGCTCAAGCACAACGAGGAAGTCTTGCGTCAATCGCAAAAAATGGAAGCTGTCGGTCAATTGACCGGAGGCATCGCACACGACTTCAACAACATGCTTACGGGGATTATCGGCAGCCTCGAGCTGCTGCGCAGGCGACTGGCACGCGGCAAAATCGAGGACCTGAACAGCCTGATCGATCTGGGCGTGACGTCCGCCAACCGCGCAGCGGCATTGACCCATCGACTGCTGGCTTTCTCCCGCCGTCAGTCGCTGGACTCCAAGCCGGTAGAAATGAATCAACTGATCAACTCGATGGGCGAGCTGCTGCATCGCAGCCTCAATGAAAGCATCCGCCTTGAGTTACACCTTCACGAAACACTGTGGGTCGCTGAAGCCGATCCAAACCAGCTGGAAAGCGCCCTGCTCAATCTGGTGCTAAACGCCCGCGATGCCATGCCGGATGGTGGTCTGCTGGTGGTCGAGTCGTTCAATCAGCGGCTGGACAGATCCTTCACCAACGCTCACGAGAATCTTCTACCCGGAGATTATGTCGTGCTTAGCGTCAGCGATACCGGGTGTGGCATGCCGGAAAACGTCATTAGCCGCGCCTTTGATCCGTTCTTCACTACAAAGCCGATTGGTCAAGGGACGGGGCTGGGCCTGTCGATGATCTATGGCTTCAGCAAACAATCTCATGGCCACGTTTCCATCCAGAGCGTGGTCGGCAGCGGCACTACCGTCCAACTTTATCTGCCACGCTTCAAAGGTCAGCAAACTCAAGACGAGCAGATTTACCAGAGCACGGAAAGCCTTGCCAACGAAGGCGAAACGGTACTGATCGTCGAGGACGATGCCGCTGTCAGGGTATTGGTCAGCGAAGTGTTGAGCGAGTTGGGTTATGCCTTTGTCGAAGCCAGCACCGGCGCTGAGGCGGTACCGATTCTTGAATCAGGGCAGCGCGTCGATCTGCTGATCAGTGATGTGGGTTTGCCGGGCATGAATGGTCGGCAATTAGCCGAGATAGGTCGTCAACTGCGACCAGGCCTCAAGGTACTGTTCATCACCGGTTACGCTGAACACGCGGCGGTCAGGGCCGGTTTTCTTGACGATGGCATGCAGATGATTACCAAGCCCTTCGCCTTCGACAATCTGACGTCTAAGGTGAGGGAGATGATTGAGGTGTGACGGTTTCGGCGCCATCTGGAGGTCAGGGATGGCGCGGGAGGGATGATCGATTCAGGCCAGCAGCTTTTCGATCTGGGAGTGCAGGGTTTCCATATTGAACGGCTTGGCAAGAATCGGTGCCTTGGCAGCAATAGGACTGCCTGACTCAAGGATTTCCGCTGGGTACCCGCTGATGAAAATAACCTTCAACTCAGGTCGAAGCTTGACGGCGGGCTCAGCGATCATGACGCCGGAGATGCCGCCTGGCAGACGGTAATCCGTGATCATCAAATCCAGGTGGGGTTTGCTCGCAAGGATCTCGAACGCCTGCTCACCGTTTTCCGCCTGCAACACTCGATAGCCCTCGCCCGATAGATAATCGGCAAGCAACATCAGGATCAGCGGTTCGTCTTCGACGATGAGGACGACATTTTCTGCATCAGAGCTCATGGGACTGCCTTCGGTCTATAAATAGCTGCCTTTACGACCATGGCGGTTGCCGTAGGTTGCGTAAATATCGGATAAATCTGACGCCTACGATGCACGTCCTCAGACCGGCAGGCAGACCCTGAACATCGAGCCTTCGCCCTCTGCACTTTCAACAACGATTTCACCGCCATGGGCAGCGACTATCTGGTCGGAAATAAACAGGCCCAGGCCCAGGCCGTGGACGGCATGATTGGCGGCGACCCGCTCGAATTGCTGGAAGATACGCCGCTGGTTTTCCGCACTGATACCGATGCCCTGATCACGCACCTCGACCCGCGCCTGCCCATCAACGGCATACACCCGGACTTCGATAGGCTTGCGCGCGCCATAGCGCAACGCATTCGTCAGCAGGTTGGCCACCACCTGTTCGATTCGGAACTCGTCCCACACGCCGATCACCGGCTCTTCTGCGGTGAAGGTCACACTGGATTCCGCCGCCGCGATCTGTGCAGAAAAGCTTTCGAGCAGATTGCTCACGAGTTCGGCAAGATCAAACGCACTGGTACGGATCGACAGCTTGCCCGTGCGAATCCGTGACACATCGAGCATGTCCTCGATGAGGCGAATCAGACTCTGGATCTGGCGCTCATCGCGATCAACCATGGCCCGCATCTTGTCCATGGTGAACGCTGATGCGTTGTCTTTCGCCAGGTGCAGCTTGCGCAGCTGAGTTTCAAGGATCAGCCCGTTAAGCGGCGTGCGCACTTCGTGGGACACGATTGACATAAAGTCGTCGCGCATCCGCACGGCGTGCTCCAGTTCGTTCTGAGTAACCTGCAGCTTTGCCAGTAACAGCTCCTGCTCTCGACGACTCTGTTCCAGCGCCTCGACTTGCAGCTTCATGGCCTTGCGCTGTCGATACAGATCAACGAACACGTTGACCTTGCTCTTGACCGCATGGATATCCAGCGGTTTGTGCAGAAAATCCACCGCACCACTTTCATAGCCCTTGAACGCGTAGTTGAGCTCTCGTCCTGCGGCGCTGACAAACACGATCGGGATACTTTTGGTCCGGTCTGTGCCACGCATCAACTCAGCGAGTTCGAAGCCGTTCATGCCAGGCATTTGAACATCCAGAATGGCCATGGCAAATTCGTGCTGCAGCAGCAATGACAAAGCTTCATCGGCGGACAACGCCTTGTACACCTCGCGATCTTCACGCTTGATCAGCGCTTCGAGCGCCAGGAGGTTTTCCGGCAGATCGTCGACGATCAACAGCTTGGCTTGAATGTGATTCAGCATGCAATTCGTTCCAGCTCGACCAGCAATTGGCCTATATCATTTAAAGGCAGAAGGTAATCCGGCTCATGCAACGCAAGAGCAGCTTCAGGCATGGTGCGCGCCTGAGCCTGGTTGGGGTCCTGGATTACCGTCATACCGCCGGAATGTTTGATACACGACAAACCAAAGGCCCCATCATTATTGGCCCCGGTCAGTAGAAAACCTGCCAGACGCGGCCCATAGGCATCGGCGGCTGACTGGAAAAGGATGTCGATACTGGGCCGCGAATGGAATACACGATCCTCCTGGCTCAGCGACAGACTTAAATCGTTCTCCACCGACAAGTGATAGCCGGGAGCGGCAAAGTACAGCGTGCCAGGCACTATGTCCTCTTTGTCGTCTGCCTCTTTGACCCTGAGCGGCAGTCTTGCCTGAAACACCTGAGCCAACTGACTGCGGCGGTCTTCAGGCACATGCAGCACTGTAAGAATGGGCAGTCGATAGCCGACCCTGAGCCGCGAAAACACCTTTAGCAGCGCCTCGACCCCACCGGCTGAGGCGCCCACTACAATGGCGTCAACGACGGGTAACGCTTGATCACCCCCGGACGCCTCAGGAAAAGATGTCTTCATGACTTGCGGTAGATCCGTTCCGGTTTGACCAAAGGCTCGAACTGGCTGCTGTAATCGGAAAAATCCAGTGTTTCCTTGCTACCCAGTACCAGAAAGCCACGGTGGCAGAGCGAGTCGTGGAACAAACCAAAAGCTCGATTCTGCAGTTTCTTGTTGAAATAGATCAGGACGTTGCGGCAGGAAATCATCTGCGTTTCGGAAAACACACTGTCAGTGGCCAGACTGTGGTCAGCAAATGTCACGTTTTCGCGCAGGGTTTTATCGAAAATCGCGTAGTCGTAGGCACTGGTGTAGTAATCGGAAAAGGCACACTGACCACCAGCCTTCTGGTAGTTGTCAGTGTAAGCACGCACGTTTTCCATCGAAAAAATCCCTTGCTGAGCCTTCTCCAGCGAACTCGGATTAATGTCCGTAGCGTAAATAATGGTTCGGTCCAGCAACCCCTCTTCGCGCAGCAGGATAGCCATGGAGTAGACCTCCTCGCCCGTACTGCAGCCCGCGATCCATATCTTTATCGACGGATAGGTGCGCAGCAGTGGCACCACTTCCTGACGAATGGCCAGAAAGTGCGAAGGATCACGAAACATCTCGCTGACCGGAATAGTCAGAAACTGCAGCAGTTGCATGAACGCCTGGGGATCATGAATCACCCGCTCCTGAAGCGCAGAAACCGTGGTGCAGTCAAACTGGCGCAGCGCGTGACTGATCCGGCGCTTCACTGAAGCGCCGGAATAATCACGAAAATCGTAGCTGTATTTGAGATAAATAGCCTCAATCAACAGACGTATTTCGATGTCCGTGTTTCTGTCTTGAGACATAGCGGAACCTTTCACCTTGTGCTGGATGCTCACCTTGGGCTTGTCCAACTCAAATACGTTCCATTTTTGGTAGCCATACACGAATCAAAGAGAACAACCGATCCAGATCGATCGGCTTGGCCAGGTAGTCGTTGGAGCCCGCCTGGAGACAGCGCTCCTGATCGTCTTTCATGGCCTTGGCGGTCACCGCAATGATCGGCAGCTTGCGCCAGCGGGGGTCCTTGCGGATCTCGATGGTCGCTTCGTAACCGTCCATTTCGGGCATCATCACGTCCATGAGTACAAGGTCGATATCTTCGACCTCGTCCAGCTTGCTGATGGCCTCGATGCCATTGCGCGCCACTTCAACAACAGCCCCTTTGTGCTCCAGCGCGCTGGTCAGGGCAAAGATGTTGCGCACGTCATCATCGACCACGAGGATCCTGCGCCCTTCAAATACCTTGTCCCGGCTGCGCGCAGTCTTGAGCATCTTCTGCCGCTCGTTGGAGAGCTGCGACTCAACCTTGTGAAGGAACAGCGTGACCTCATCCAGCAGGCGCTCTGGTGAGCGCGCGCCCTTGATGATAATTGAGCGCGAATACTTCAACAGCTCGGCTTCTTCATCGCGGGTCAGATTGCGTCCGGTGTAGACGATCACCGGCGGGAACGAACAGATCTCGTCGGTGGACATACGCTTGAGCAAGTCATTGCCGAGCATGTCGGGCAACTTGAGGTCGATGATCATGCAGTCGTAGATATTGTCGCGCAGCAGATCCAGTGCATCCTGGGCAAAACCTACAGCGGTGATTTCGATATCGTCATCACCAATCAGTCGCGCAATGCTGTCGCGCTGCAGCGCATCGTCTTCAACCAGCAGGATGCGTTTGACCTTCTGGGTCAACTTGGACTCCAGCTTGGCAAACACATCCTTCAGTTCTTCGCGGGTGGTCGGCTTGACCGCATAACCCACCGCGCCCATGTGCATGGCCGCTTCCTGACGGTCTTCAACGGAAATAACATGCACGGGAATGTGTCGCGTAGGTGCCAGCTCTTTCAGACGCTGCAGAACCGTCAGCCCTGAATGATCCGGCAGACGCATGTCCAGCAGGATTGCGTCAGGCACGAATTGCGCAGCGAGGTTGAAACCATCATCGGCCGCATGGGCAACCAGGCAGTGGTAACCCAGCTCATGAGCCAGGTCGAAGAGAATCCTGGCGAAAGCCACCTCGTCTTCAATGACCAGGATACAGCGCTTGGTCGATGGCAGTTTTTCGCGATCATCGGCAAAAGTCGGCACCGGCGCCCGGGCCGGGGCTACAGGAACCTCAATCGGCGCAGGCGTCAGGAACTGCACAGGCAGCGCCGGTGCGGCAACAGGTGCCGGGATATCTCCCGGCTCTGACAGCAGCGGCTCGACGTACTGTTCTGGCAGGATCAGCGAGAAGATGCTGCCCTGCCCCGGTTCGCTGGTCACGCTGATTGAACCACCGAGCAACCGCGCAAGATCGCGGGAAATAGACAGTCCGAGACCCGTGCCGCCATAACGACGATTGGTGGTGCCGTCCGCCTGACGGAACGCTTCGAAAATACTTTCCTGTTGCTCCGCCGCGATGCCGATGCCCGAGTCGCGGACGGTGAACACAATACCCGCGCCAGGCTGGCGCGAGACCGTCATGCTGACGGTGCCGGTTTCGGTGAACTTGATCGCGTTCGACAGCAGGTTTTTCAGAATCTGCTCCAGACGCTGGCGGTCGGTGTAGAGCATGGTCGGCGCACCGGCCTGTAACTCCACGTGGAAGTCCAGCTTCTTGTCGACAGCCAGCGGCTGGAACATGTTGCGCAGCCCCTCGACCAGACGCGGCACGCTGCTGTTTTCAGGGCGCATATCCAGCTTGCCGGCTTCGACCTTGGAAATATCCAGAATGTCGTTGATCAAATTGAGCAAGTCATTACCCGCCGAGTAGATCGACTCGGCAAACTTGACCTGCTCGGCTGTAAGGTTCTCTGCCGGGTTCTCGGCAAGCAGCTTGGCCAGAATCAACGAGCTGTTCAGCGGTGTACGCAGCTCGTGGGACATATTGGCAAGGAATTCAGACTTGTACTTGCTGGAACGCTGCAACTCATCGGCACGGGCTTCAAGCTCCACCTGCGCAATGTTCAGTTCTTCGTTCTTGCGATCCAGCGCATCGCGCTGATCGGCCAGGACCTGAGCCTGGTCAGCCAGTTGTTCGTTGGTTTGCTCCAGCTCCGCCTGCTGAGTTTCCAGGTGAGCCTGGGATTCTTTGAGAATCCGTGATTGCTCTTCCAGCTCTTCGTTGGCGGTGCGCAGTTCTTCCTGTTGAACCTGCAGCTCTTCGTTGAGCTGCTGGGTTTCGGCCAGGACTTCCTGCAGGCGCTGGCGATAACGCGCGGCCTCAATAGAGGTGCCCACGTTATCAGCGATCAACTCCATGAACTCAACATCGCTTTCGGTCAGCGCACGCAGGAAACCCAGTTCGATGACGCCATTGACCTGATCGTCGTTGCTGGTCGGGACCACCAGGATACTGCGTGGATTGCCCTCACCCAGCCCGGAAGACACTTTGAAGTAATCACCCGGCACTTCATCAAGGCGAATGATCTGATCCTGCTGCGCGGCCTGGCCGATAATCCCTTCGCCGCTGTAAATCGATTGTTCGTACTGTTCCTGCTCCCGGGAAAAACCGTAGGACGCCACACGCTTGAGTCCGCCGTGCTCCTGACGCACATAGACGGCGGCGACAACGCTACCCAGATACTGAGCGAAGAACTGCAAAACGTTGCCGCCGAGGGTATTCAGGGTCAACTGTCCCAACACTTGCTCGGCCAACTCGCTCTGACCGTTGCGCAGCCAGGCGACTTTTTTCAGGCGTTCGGCGTTTTCGTCCTGAAGCTTGAGGTTATCGCCGTAGGTGCTTGAGAGCGCAAGCAAGTCCCGGCGACCGATGTACGCCAGGAAGCTACTGACGCTCAGTACGAAAATCAGATACAGGGTTACGCACAGGATTGTGGTGCGAGTGACATCGGCGTTGCGCGCCAGACGCAGCTGCTGTTCAACTGCGACAACTTCCTCGTACTGACTGCGGACCTCGTCAGTCAGACGCTTGCCTCGCCCGGTACGCAAGGGGGCAATGTATTCACCTTTGATCCGGCGCTGCTGGATCATTTCCTCAGCGTATTGACCCCAGTCGTCCTGCAACGCCTGAATGCGCTTGAGCCGGTCAACCTGGGGTGGGTTGTCACTGACCAGGGTCTCAAGCCCCTTGAGTTCCGCAGTAAGCGCTGGCTTTGCCAGTTCGTACGGATCGAGATAGTGCTCATCTCCGGCTAGCAGATAACCGCGCATGCCCGTTTCCATGTCGATGGAAAGTTTCAGCGCGCGATTGGTGTTGTTGATCACCCGGTCGGTATGCTCGACCCATTGAATGACCGACAGCAAGTAGCTGATCAGGCCAATGAAAAAGACCGCGCTGATGACGCCCACACTCAAAGGCAGAGTGACGTTGCGGCCAAGCAATTTACGAAAACGTTGCTCATCGACGGTAGACGGACGGATCATGGGTCATCCTTGGTGATCATCAAACCATGAAGTTTGCCGTAAACTTTAGAAAAAGACTCTCATTTCTGACACAGATAGCTGAATTTTCTGACATTTAATCCGACAGAAACCTGCCTAGCGCTTCACAATGGTTACAAAATGGCCACTACGCACTCAAATGGGTGCCTGTGTTTGGCTATAGGAACTTCCAGCGTTATTTTGTTTACTCATCAACGGTCGCATGCGTCACTGCTGCCGTTTATTGTCTCTATTTGAAGGAACTCACACATGTCTGCCCCCGCCAGCACCATTCTCGTGGTCGAAGACGACGCTATTGTCCGCATGCTCATCGTCGACGTGCTTGAGGAACTGGAATACAACGTGGTCGAAGCCGAGGACGGCGAAGAGGCACTGAAAGTGCTGCAGGACGGCTCCAGCGTCATTGACCTGATGATGACCGACCATGGCCTTCCAGGCATCAGCGGCGCTCAACTGGCGGTTAAAACCCGCGAACTTCGTCCTTCCCTGCCCATTCTGTTTGCCAGCGGCTATGCGGAAAACATCGATGTACCGGCAGGCATGCACAGCATCGGCAAACCGTTTTCCATTGATCAGTTGCGCGACAAGGTAAAAAGCATCCTTGGATAAGCATGACTCGCAGCAACTGCCGGAAAGTCCGGCCTTGAAAGCATCAACTCATGTATTGATTATTGGCTATGTGTGGCCCGAGCCCCGGTCGTCGGCGGCCAGCGGGCACATCATGCAATTGATTCAGTGCTTCCTTGAGCAAGGATGGCGCATCACCTTCGCCAGCCCGGCCACTGAGGGGGAGCACAAGGCGGATCTTGCCCGGCTGGGCATCGATGAGGTGAGCATCGAGCTCAACAACAGCAGCTTCGATATTTTCGTCCATGAACTGCAGCCGGATATCGTCCTTTTCGATCAGTTCATGATTGAAGAGCAGTTTGGCTGGAGGGTTGAAAAGCAGTGTCCGGGCGCTCTGCGAATCCTGGAGACATCAGACCTGCAAAGCCTGCGTCATGCTCGCCACCAAAAGCTAAAGCACCACCTTGCAAATGAATCTCAAGCTGATGATTTAAATGATTTTTTTTCATCATCACAGCACGACATCTTCTCTCTGATGGCAAACGGCGATCTGGCTCAGCGTGAAGTTGCAGCACTGTACCGCTCCGACCTCAGCCTGATGACCTCAGATGTCGAAATGCAGTTACTGACCAGCCGGTTTGGCCTGCCCGACGCCATTCTGCATTGGTGCCCGCTGATGGTCAGCAACGTACCGGCACCTGCCCGCCCGTTTGCCAATCGTGCTCATTTCCTGAGTATCGGCAACTTCCGTCACGCGCCTAACTGGGATGCCGTGCTCTGGATGAAGAACGCGATATGGCCGTTGATACGCCAGCAACTACCCAAGGCTCAGTTGCATGTCTACGGAGCCTACACACCGCCCAAAGCCACCGCGTTGCACAATGCGGCTCAGGGTTTTCATGTAATGAACTGGGCTGAAGATGCCTTGCAGGTCATGTCAGAAGCGCGCATATGCCTGGCTCCGCTGCGTTTCGGGGCAGGCGTCAAAGGCAAGATTGTTGACGCAATGCTCTGCGGCACACCAACCGTCACCACGCCGATCGGCGCCGAAGCCATGAGTGGTGACCAGCCATGGCCCGGAAGCATTGCCAGCAGCGCTGCGGACATCGCCGAAGAGGCCGTGCGCCTCTATCAGGATGAAAGCCTCTGGCAGCAGGCCCAGAGCGCTGGATGGGCGCTGCTTGAAGCGCGATACCGGCATCAGCAGCATTGCGCGAGCCTTATTGCACGTATCGACGCATTGCGCGAAAACCTTGAAGCTCACCGAACCGCCAATTTCACCGGGGCAATGTTGCGTCATCACCACCACAAGAGCACGCAGTACATGGCGCAGTGGATTGAGGCGAAGAATCGCAATCCGGTGTGACAAACAGAGGACCTGCAGCCGACTTGTTGGCGGAGCGAAATACCTGACTACGCAGGTCTACGCCTCGCTACCAAGCCACCTAAAAATTCTAAATATTGTTTAAAATCAAATACTTGAATTAAATATTTAGAATCTACATCTCATTCCTCAGCAAGTACGTATCCATGATCCAGCCCTTGTCCTTGCGCGCGGCTGCCCTCACCGCTTTGATTTCTTCACAGACTTCATCCAGCAGCCCGGCAATCAGGATTTCGTCCGGGGTCCCCAGGTACGCCCCCCAGTAGATATGCAGCCCCTGATTGAGAAAACGCTCGAATGTGCAATGCGCATCCAGCATAACCACCGTATTCTCGGGCGTTTCACTCTCCTCAAGCGCGAGCCTGCGGCCTGTCGTAATGTGGATTGACTCGCCAATACGGTTCAATGGAATACGATGCTGGGCAGCCAGCGCTTGCACACTGCTTATTCCAGGAATTACTTCATAATCAAATAGTTGTGGAGTGCTCATGAGAATAAGCTCGAAGATACGCAACGTACTGTCATACAGGGTTGGTTCACCCCAGATCAGGAATGCCGCGGTTTGCCCGGGTTCCACTTCATCGATGATCAGGCGTTGAAACAGTGCCGCCCGCTGCTCGTGCCACAGGGTGACACCTCGCTGGTAGGAATGGGGATCATCCTCCCGAGACGGATCGCTGACCTGAAGAATGCGGTAGTCATCATGCGTGATGTAGCGCTCACAGATGTCTCTTCTCAGGCGCAGCAAATCATCATTTGCATAGCCCTTATCCAGAACGAAAAACACCTTGGCGCGGTTAAGCGCATTGATTGCCTGAACAGTGATCTGCTCCGGATTGCCAGAGCCTATGCCAATCAGCAGAACGGTTTTCATGAGTTGATTCCATGCAGTGCAAGCCATTTGGCTCAGTCACTTAAACGCTGTGGGAGCTGAGCTTGCTCGCGATAAGAACGCTGCGATCTGAAGTGAACCGCGCCAGCCTCATCGCGAGCAAGCTCAGCTCCCACAACACCACTGATGAGGTGGGCAAATATAGAATCTCCCACAAGGGGTGCACTTCAGATCAAGTCGGCTTGTCGGGGTTTGATCGCCCACCCAAATAGTGCACATTAGCAGTCTGGCATTCTGCATACAGGCCATACCATGACAAAAACAACAAGGGTCACAGACCCGTCGTACGAATTGATGGACGACCATAACGGCCTGTCTATCATCTACCGCGAACACGGCTTCCCCTGCCCGCTGGTGCGCTGGCACTTCCACAAGGAATACGAGTTGCACCTGATCGTAGCCAGTTCAGGCAAGGTCTTCGTGGGTGACTACATTGGCAATTTCTACCCGGAAACGCTGTTCCTCACCGGCCCCAACCTGCCCCACAACTGGATCAGCCAGGTCGCCGAGGACGAAGTGGTCAGCAAACGTGACATGTTGGTGAATTTCACCGATGAGTTGCTGGAGAGCGGCAGTCAGATATTCGCTGAACTGAAAACTCTGGCGCCTTTGCTGGAGCGCGCTCAGTACGGTATCGAGTTTCGCTGTAAACGCACCATCCGCAAAGCCACCCAACTGATGCAGAAGATCGCCGACTCCAAAGGCATCAGCCGCCTTGGGCACTTCCTCATCCTCCTTGAACTGCTGGCCGTGTGCGACGACTACCAGTTGCTGTCAGGCAGTAATTCAGCCCCCATCGCGGATGAACACAGCGTAGATCGCACCAACCGCGCAGTGGATTACATCTTTGCCAACTACGCCCGCGAACTGCCACTGGAAGAAGTCGCGGAGTATCTGGGCATGAAGCCCACGTACTTTTCCCGGGTATTCAAACAAGCCACCGGGCGTTGTTACGTCGAATTCGTCAATCGCCTGCGGATAAGTAAATCCTGTGAGCTGCTGGCCGACGGCGACAAGCCGGTCACTGATGTCTGCTTTGAATCAGGTTTCAACAATATCTCCAACTTCAATCGACGCTTTCAACAGCTCAAGGGCATGACGCCTTCGCACTATCGGCGCCTGGCCGTTCAGCGCCTGACTGAGCAAAACCTGTACTCATTCACCCCGCCTGCGCGCTGAGCGTCTACGCTGAGACTGCGCCGCAGACTGTCGCAGGCCGGTTGCGACAGTCTCGTGTGGATTTTTTCGCCTGCCGATCACTGCAGAAAAGTATCAGTCGAAGTGTCACGCAGGATTTGTCATCTGCCTCGGCGCCCGTTGTAATCCATGAACATCTTCCTTGCCTCCGGAAGACACAAAAACAATAACTGACCTTCTGTAGCCTTTGGGCGCGGAAGAGGAGTGATAAATGAAGACCTCTGCAAAAGTTCTGCTTGCCGGTACCTGTCTGACACTCTGCGCCACCGCCTCTGCGGGCGACGTCACCATCGCCACGGTCAACAACAGCGACATGATCCGCATGCAGCGGCTGTCGAAAACGTTCGAAGAGCAGCATCCCGATATCAAACTGAAGTGGGTCGTACTGGAAGAAAACGTTCTGCGCCAGCGTCTGACCACTGACATCGCCACCAAAGGCGGCCAGTTCGACGTGCTGACCATTGGCATGTACGAAGCATCGCTGTGGGGCGCCAAAGGCTGGCTTCAGGAGATGAAGGACCTGCCTGCCAGTTACGCACTGGATGACGTTTTCCCGTCGGTACGCGACGGGTTGTCGGTGGATGGCAAACTGTTTGCGCTGCCCTTCTATGCCGAGAGTTCGATCACTTACTACCGCACCGACCTGTTCAAGGCCGCGGGCCTGACCATGCCGGAACGTCCTACCTGGACACAGATCGCCGAGTTCGCCGACAAACTTACCGACAAGTCCAAAGAACAGTACGGCATCTGCCTGCGTGGCAAAGCGGGCTGGGGCGAAAACATGGCGTTGATCAGTACCGTCGCCAACTCGTTTGGCGGACGCTGGTTTGATGAGCAGTGGAAGCCGCAGTTCGACCAGCCTGAATGGAAGAACGCGCTGAACTACTACGTGAACACCATGAAGAAGTCCGGTCCTCCGGGTGCTTCGAGTAACGGCTTCAACGAAAACCTTGCGCTGTTCAACAGCGGCAAATGCGCAATCTGGGTCGATGCCAGCGTCGCCGGCTCATTCGTGACAGACAAGAGCCAGAGCAAGGTCGCTGACAGTGTCGGCTTCACCTACGCACCTCATGAAGTCACCGACAAAGGCTCCGCATGGTTGTACTCATGGGCACTGGCAATCCCGACCAGTGCGAAAAACCAGGCCGACGCCAAAGCCTTTACCGAATGGGCAACCTCAAAAGAGTACGCAGCATTGGTAGCCGAGAAAGATGGCGTGTCCAACGTACCACCAGGGACTCGCGCTTCGACCTACACGGATGCTTACAAGAAAGCCGCGCCGTTCGCGAACATCACGCTTGAGTCTTTGAAGGCCGTGACGCCAAAAACGCCGACCCTCAAACCTGTTCCCTATGTGGGCATTCAACTGGTGACCATTCCGGAGTTCCAGGCTATCGGGACCTCGGTTGGTCAGCAGTTCTCCGCCGCACTGGTGGGCACGGCAACGCCTGATGCCGCGTTGAAAAACGCGCAGACCTCGACCGAGCGGGACATGAAGCGAGCGGGTTATCCGAAAAAGTAGTCGCTGCTGACTATTGGTCGGGGGCGACGAGCGCCCCGACACCCCGCTTTCCTTTGTCGCCAGGATCTTCGCCATGACAACCTCAACTATCACGCCTCAGGCGGCTACGCCCAGTGCCAATTCGCAAGCCAAAGGCAGCGTGACCAAACCAGGCTGGTTTCTGGTCAGCCCGTCAGTCCTGCTTTTACTAGTGTGGATGGTCGTCCCGCTGGGCATGACCATTTACTTCTCGCTGATCCGTTACAACCTGCTCAACCCTGGCGAGAACGAATTCGTTGGTCTGGAAAACTTCGAATACTTCGTGACCGACAGCGGATTTATTCCCGGCGCGACCAATACACTCCTGCTCGTCGGTAGCGTGCTGTTGATCAGCGTGGTGTTGGGTGTGCTGATTTCTGCACTGCTGGAGGCCAGCGAGTTCCTCGGTCGCGGCATTGTCCGGGTATTGCTGATTTCGCCGTTTTTCATCATGCCCACCGTAGGCGCGCTGATCTGGAAGAACCTGATTTTCCATCCCGTGTCCGGCATTCTGGCCGCGGTCTGGAAGCTGTTCGGCGCCCAGCCTGTGGACTGGCTGGCCAATTACCCACTGCTGTCGATCATCATTATTGTCTCGTGGCAGTGGCTACCGTTCGCCATTCTGATCCTGATGACCGCCATGCAATCGCTGGATCAGGAGCAAAAGGAAGCCGCCCGTCTCGACGGTGCCGGGCCTATCGCTATTTTCTGGCACCTGACGCTGCCGCACCTGGCACGGCCGATTGCTGTGGTGGTGATGATTGAAACCATCTTCCTGCTCTCGGTATTCGCCGAGATCTTCACCACCACTAACGGCGGGCCGGGTTTCGCCTCGACCAACCTGGCGTACCTGATCTACAACCAGGCGCTGCTGCAATTCGATGTGGGCATGGCGTCCGCTGGCGGTTTGATTGCCGTGGTTATCGCCAACATTGCCGCAATCATCCTGATCCGGATGATCGGCAAAAACCTCACCGACAAGTCCTGAGGGCCAAACAATGATGACGCTCAAACAATCACGACGTCTGCAAAGTGTGCTGCTCGGGACGTTGTGCTGGCTGATCGCGGCGCTGATTTTCTTCCCGATCTTCTGGATGGTTCTGACCAGCTTCAAAACCGAAATCGACGCGTTTGCCACACCTCCGCAGTTTATCTTCACCCCGACCCTGGAAAACTACCTGCACATCCAGGAACGCAGCGACTACTTCCACTTTGCCTGGAACTCGGTGGTCATCTCGTTCAGCGCGACGATTCTGTGCATGCTCATTGCCGTGCCCGCGGCTTACTCCATGGCTTTTTTCGAGACCAAACGGACCAAAAGCACGCTGCTGTGGATGCTCTCGACAAAGATGCTGCCCCCGGTGGGCGTGCTGATGCCGATCTACCTGCTGGCCAAGACCTTTGGCCTGCTGGACAGCCGCATTGCGCTGATCGTGATCTACACGCTGATCAACCTGCCCATCGTGGTCTGGATGATTTACACCTACTTCAAGGACATCCCCGGCGAAATCCTCGAGGCGTCCCGGCTTGACGGCGCCAGCACTCGCCAGGAGATCTTCAAGGTCCTGATTCCAATCTGCAAAGGCGGTCTGGCGTCGACCGCACTGCTGTCACTGATCCTGTGCTGGAACGAGGCGTTCTGGTCACTGAACCTGACGTCATCCAACGCCGCGCCCCTGACTGCACTGATCGCGTCCTACTCCAGCCCCGAAGGGTTGTTCTGGGCCAAGCTCTCGGCCGTCTCGACCCTGGCGTGTGCGCCAATCCTGATCTTCGGCTGGATCAGCCAGAAACAGCTGGTGCGCGGCCTGTCGTTCGGTGCCGTCAAGTGATTAACACCAACCCTGTAGGAGTCGCCCAAGTGCCCCTGAAACCCAGCTGTCACGAATCAAACACAGCTCCATGTGGGAGCGGTGCTTGCCCGCGATAAGGGCGCCGCGGTCTGGAGGGTGAATCGCGATAGCGGTCTGTCTGATACACCGCCATCGCGGCCTCGCGGTGCTCGTGCGCTCCTACAGGGTGTCGCTTTTACCCATTTCTGAAATATCGAAGAATAAAAACGGAGGCCTCCATGGCTAACCTCAGCATCAGAAACCTGCAAAAAGGCTTCGACGGTCACCAGATCATCAAAGGCATTGATCTGGACGTAAAAGACCGTGAGTTCGTGGTATTCGTTGGTCCGTCGGGCTGTGGCAAGTCCACCCTGCTACGTCTCATCGCCGGTCTGGAGGACGTGACTTCCGGCACTATCGAACTCGATGGCCGTGACATCACCCAGGTCACGCCCGCCAAACGTGACCTGGCCATGGTGTTCCAGACCTACGCCCTGTACCCGCACATGACCGTGGGCAAGAACCTGTCTTTCGCTCTGGATCTGGCCGGTGGCGACAAAGCTGTGATCAAAAAGAAAGTCGATGAGGCGGCGCGCATTCTTGAGCTGGGTCCCTTGCTGGAGCGCAAACCCAAGCAGCTTTCCGGCGGTCAGCGCCAACGGGTCGCGATCGGCCGCGCTATCGTGCGCAACCCGAAAATCTTCCTGTTCGACGAACCCTTGTCGAACCTCGACGCCGCGCTGCGGGTGCAGACACGCCTGGAGCTGTCTCGCCTGCATAAAGAACTGCAAGCGACCATGATTTACGTGACCCATGACCAGGTCGAAGCCATGACCCTGGCCGACAAAGTCGTGGTGCTGAATGGCGGCAAGGTCGAGCAAGTCGGTTCTCCGCTTGAGCTGTACCACCACCCGGCCAACCTTTTCGTCGCCGGTTTTCTGGGCACGCCAAAAATGGGCTTTCTCAAAGGCATTATCAGCCGGGTCGACGCCGACGGTTGCGAAGTGACTCTGGATGCAGGGGCCAGGATCAACCTGCCATTCGGTAATGCACAGCAGAGCGTTGGCGACCCGGTCACCCTCGGTATTCGTCCGGAGCATCTGAACATCGCCAAAGAAGGTGACTGCCAGATGGAGGTCATCGCCGACGTCAGCGAGCGTCTGGGCAGCGACACCTATTGCCACGTGCGGACCCGCTCGGGCGAGGCGTTGACCATGCGTATTCGCGGGGACCTGGCCAGCCAGTACGGCGACACGCTCAACCTTCATCTCGATAGCGCTCACTGCCACTTGTTCGACGCTCAGGGGTTGGTGATTGCCAAAGCCTTGCCGGTCGCAGCCTGAAATCAGGAATTATTGTCATGAAATTGAACAAACAGAATTTGTCTCAGCTCGGTGACGGTATCGCCCTGCCTGACTACAACCCTGAAGCCACAACTCAAGGCATTGCCCACATCGGCGTAGGCGGTTTCCATCGGGCACATCAGGCGTTTTATACCGACGCGTTGATGAACAGCGGCCAGGGCCTGGACTGGAGCATCTGTGGCATCGGCCTGCGTCCGGAAGACCGAGGCGTGCGCGATGCACTCGCGGGGCAAGATTATCTCTACACACTGTATGAACTGGGCGACACGCCTGATACGGAAACAAGGATCATCGGCTCGATCAGCGGCATGTTGCTGGCCGAAGACGATATCCAGGCGGTCATCGACAAGCTTGCCAGCCCGCAGATTCGCATCGTTTCGCTGACGATCACCGAAGGCGGTTATTGCATTGATGACAGCAATGGCCAGTTCATGATCCACCTGCCGCAAATCCAGCACGACTTGAGCTATCCGCAAGCACCGCGCACGGTGTTCGGGCTGCTTTGTGCGGCATTGGCAAAACGTCGCGCAGCAGGGATACCCGCCTTCACGGTGATGTCCTGCGATAACCTGCCGCATAACGGCGCGGTGGCGCGCAAGGCCCTGCTGGCCTTCGCTGCACAGGGTAATCCTGATCTGCACGACTGGATCGCCGAACACGTGAGCTTCCCCAACGCCATGGTCGACCGCATCACGCCGATGACCAGCACAACCCATCGCCTGAAACTGGCTGACGAAAAAGGCATTGATGATGCCTGGCCGGTAGTCTGCGAACCTTTTGTGCAATGGGTGCTGGAAGACAAATTCGTTGATGGACGCCCGGCCTGGGAACAGGTTGGCGTGCAGTTCACCGACGACGTCACACCCTACGAAGAGATGAAGATCAAGCTACTCAACGGTAGCCACCTTGCGCTCACCTATCTGGGCGCACTGAAAGGCTACCGCTTCGTTCACGAAACCATGAACGACCCGCTTTTCGTCAGCTACATCCGCGCGTACATGGACCTGGACGTCACGCCGCAATTGGCTTCAGTGCCCGGTATTGATCTGGAAGGCTACAAGGACACGCTGATCGAACGGTTCTCCAATCAGGCGATTGCAGATCAACTGGAGAGAGTCTGCTCGGACGGTTCGTCGAAATTCCCGAAATTTACCGTCCCGACGATCAATCGGCTGATTGTCGACCAGGGCAATCTGGAGCGTGCGTCCCTGGTAGTCGCAGCGTGGGCGCTGTATCTGCAACGCCACGAAGGCGAAAACGGGGTTGCCTATAAGGTCGTCGACCCGCGCGCTGAATTCTGCAAGGCGCTGGTGGCCGATGATGTATTGATCACCCAGCGCTTGCTGGCAGTCGAGGAGATATTTGGTGCAGCTATCCCTCAGTCCGCCGAATTCGTCGCAGCCTTCGAAAAGAACCTGAACAGCCTCAAGCAGTTGGGCGTCAGCAAAACGCTGGAAAGCCTGTTGGCTAAAACCGTGTGAGGTGCGCATGTTTCTTGGAATCGATTGCGGCACCCAAGGCACCAAGGCCATCGTACTCGACGCTGTCACGGGTCAGGTACTGGGACAGGGATCAGCCCCGCACAGCATGATCAGCGGCCATAACGGCCGACGTGAGCAGGACGTCGAACAATGGCTGTCAGCCTTCGAGCAGGCGACTGCCGAGGCGCTTCTTCAGGCGGGAATATCCGGGCAGCAGATCCTCGGCATTGGCGTATCCGGCCAACAACATGGCTTGGTACTGCTCGACGATAACGGCCAGGTGCTGCGCCCGGCGAAGCTGTGGTGCGACACCGAAAGCGCGCCGCAGAATGATCGATTGCTAGAATATCTGGGAGGCGAAAGCGGCTCGCTGGAGCGCCTTGGTATCGCAATCGCGCCGGGCTACACCGTGTCGAAGCTGCTCTGGACCAAGGAGGAGCATCCCTCGATATTTGAGCGGATCGCCAAAATCCTGTTGCCCCATGACTACCTCAACTACTGGCTTACCGGCCGTTGCGCCAGTGAGTATGGCGATGCCTCGGGCACCGGCTATTTCAATGTGCGCAGCCGTCAGTGGGATCTGGCGCTACTCGAACACATTGATCCCAGTGGCAACTTGAGCCGCGCGCTGCCCGAGTTGCTTGAAGCGCACCAGCCGGTGGGCACTGTTCAGCCGGATATCGCCAGGCGTCTGGGCATCAACCCGCAGGCGCTGGTCTCCAGCGGTGGCGGTGACAACATGATGGGCGCCATCGGCACCGGGAACATCCATCCGGGTGCGATCACCATGAGCCTTGGTTCTTCGGGTACCGTCTATGCGTTTGCCGACCGGGCAAGTGTCAGTGAGCAGGCGTCAGTGGCAACCTTCTGCTCTTCGTCCGGCGGCTGGCTCCCGCTAATTTGCACGATGAACCTGACCAATGCGACGGGTGCCGTTCGTGAGCTGCTGGGACTGGATATCGCGGCCTTTAACCAGGCAGTCAGCCAGGCCCCGATCGGCGCCGAAGGCGTGTCGATGCTGCCGTTTCTCAATGGCGAGCGTGTACCCGCTCTGCCCCATGCCACCGGCAGCATACTGGGCCTGGACGCCACCAACCTCAATCAGTCCAACCTGTGCCGAGCGGTCGTCGAAGGCACCACCTTCGGTTTGCGTTATGGCCTGGATCTGCTGCGTGCAAGCGGTATCAGAAGCGATAACATTCGCTTGATTGGTGGCGGAGCCAAAAGCCCGATATGGCGGCAGATCGTTGCCGACATTATGGACACTCCCGTGGTCTGTACCGAGCAGGCTGAAGCCGCAGCTTTAGGTGCCGCCATTCAGGCAGCCTGGTGTCATGCCAGCGTCGATCCGGGCGGGGAAAGTCTGGACAGTCTGTGCACCCGCTGCGTGAATCTGGATAACAGCAGTGAAACCCGGCCCATTGCCCAGAACGTCGTTGCTTATCAGCAGGTTTATCAGCGATATCGCGACCAGTTGCAGGCCATCTAGGCCGCACCGGTGAAATTACTTCAGGGAGCACCTATGTTTCTCGTTTGTGGCGAAGCACTGTTCGACTTCTTCAGCCAGCCCGACGGTGGCGGGCAACTCAACAAAATCGGCTTTCAGGCCATTGCGGGCGGCTCGCCATTCAACGTCGCTGTGGGTTTGCGGCGCTTGGGCGTAGACGCCGGACTGTTAGCTGGCCTTTCCACCGACTATCTAGGCCAGCGGCTGCGCAACGTGCTGGAGCACGAAGGGGTAAAACCCGATTACCTGATCAGCTTCGATGCACCCACCACGCTGGCTATGGTTGCAGTGGACGTCGATGGTTCGCCTCACTACAGTTTTCGCGGTGAGGGCTGTGCCGATCGCAAGTTGCAACTGGAACATCTGCCGGAGCTTGATCCGCAAGTGCGCGGCATTCATGTCGGTTCGTTTTCACTGGTGGTTCAGCCTGTCGCCGACACGCTGCTGGCACTGGTAACCCGAGAGAGCGGGAAACGGCTGATCACCCTCGACCCTAATGTGCGCCTCAACCCGGCACCCGATATCAGCCGTTGGCGCGAGCAGATCAGTGCTTTCGCCGAGCATGCTCACATCATCAAGGTCAGCGATGAGGACCTGAGCCTGCTTTACCCCGATAAAGATCCGCAGACCATCGCCCAAAGCTGGCTAAGCAAGCGCTGCCAGCTCGTGGTGCTGACCCAGGGAACTCAGGGTGCGACGGTCTTCACCCGCCAGCACGGTAGCTGGTCAGTGCCAGCACAAACCGTGAAAACTGCTGATACCGTGGGTGCGGGCGATACCTTCCAGGCTGCCTTGATAACCTTCCTGAGCGAGCGCGGGCTGGATGACCCGCTCAGCTTGCCAACCCTGCGCAAGGATACGGTTGATGAGATGCTCAAGTTCGCAGTACAGGCCGCCGCGCTGACCTGTACCAAAGTCGGGCCGGACTTGCCGTATCGGGATCAGTTGAAGTGAAGCAGATGTAGACTGCACGGCTGCAGGCTACTGGATTGAAATGCATTTTCTGTAGGAGCTGCCGAAGGCTGCGAAGCATCTATCCTGACGCATCGCAATCGCAGCCTTCGGCAGCTCCTACAGGTCTTACATGTGCCGCGAGACAGCGCCGTGCCAGGGGCACGGTGCGATCTCCTGCAGGCAGTCACCGGTATTTGTGATATCGGGTTTAAACCAGCGCCAAACGAGCCGCGAGGATTTTGCCGTTTACATCAGCGGTAGTCTGTTGCTGCTGCTCTTTCAAGGCTGTTTGAAGCTTGGTATCGACGTCTAGCTTTTGCTCAGGCGTCATGGCTTCATACTCTTCCTTACTAACACCGGTCAGTTGCTCACGCATCTTCTCTGCGGGCGTCAAGTCCATGTAGTCCTTGAACTCCTGCTGAGTCGACGTGAACTTCGATACCGCTTCGGCCACGTCCGCCTCGCTGGTGACCGCAGAATCACGGGCCGCGATGTTGCTGTCATTGGCTGCCGAGATAAACGACGGCTCAGCTTCGGTATCGGTCTTCTGCGTAGCAGTCTTCAGGCTGAGCAGCATTTTGGCGAAAGCTTCGTCATAAGCTCCGTTCTGCTGGCTGCCATTATTTTGCGCGATAGCATCCACGGCCGGGACAGGGCTGGCAGCCCCGACCGGTACCGAGAAGGCATCTGTGCTTACATCCTCTTGAGTCTTGCGACCCACCGCCTGAGAAACCAGGTGATGGAGCGCACTGATACTAGCGGTATTCATGCTCACCTCCTGTTGCCGATTGTGACGCCCAGCAAGTAGAGCAAGACCGATGCCACTTTGGTTGCCGCGCTGCAGGCCTTGGAACACAAAGGCTGTGGCTCGGCGGCTGTCTATTCAGGCGAGAGTAAACGGCAATCTACGGCCAGCATTGGCCGAGGTTTGCCGGTCCATCAGATATTTAGCTGCAGCTTGTCTTCCGGTAAAGGCACGGCGAAGAAATAGCCCTGAGCCTGACCTGCACCGATCTCACGTAGCAAGTCGAGGGTTGCCTGATCTTCAACACCTTCAGCCACCACCGTCAAATCGAGGGACTCCGCCATCCGCACGATTGCACGCACGATCGCCCGGCTACGAGCGCTGGTCGTCAGTTCAAGCGTAAACGACTTGTCGATTTTCAAGCCGCAGAAGTGATACTGATGGACGTAACTGAGGGACGAGAAACCTGCGCCAAAGTCGTCCAGAACCACCGTCATGCCATGGTCGGCAAGCTGTTTCATTGACTGCCTGGCCAATTCAGGCTCTGCAACCAGAGCCCCTTCGGTCAGCTCCAGGCAGATTCTGGAAGGTGCCACCTCGTAGTTCGCCAACAGCGTTAACACTTCTCCGGCAAATTCGGGTCGTGTGATGCTATAGCTGGAGCAGTTCACGTGCACGGTGGGCCAATGCCCATTGCCTGGCCGCGCAAGAATCTCCACGACGCAGCGCAACATGTACAAGTCCAGACGGCCAATCAGACGCAAGCCTTCCAGAGCCGGTAGAAACTGGCCCGGAGCGAGGATCTTGCCGTCGGGTTGACGCCAGCGGATAAGCGCCTCAAGGGCCAGCAGCTTGCCGGTGTTTACACACACAATCGGCTGGAAGTAGGGAATCAATTCGTCCGCACGCTTAAGGGCATTGCGCAAGGCGCCCTCGCGCTCGACCTGATCGGAGACTTCGCGACGCAACTCCTGATTGAACACCGCGTAGCTGTCACGTCCGCCGTTCTTGACCCGGTACATCGCCATATCAGCATCACGCAGCAAATCCGCCGGCATTTGATGAAACTGGCTGTCGGCGCCGACAACGCCGATGCTGCAGGATGAAAACACCGCATGACCATCGATGAAAAACGGCAAATCGAAAGCGGCAAGAATGCGCTCGGCAATCCCGATAGCAACTTCCAGCGGCGCACCTGCGGCCAGAACGGCAAACTCGTCACCGCCCAGACGTGCCAGCAAATCTGTTTCCCGCATGCAACCCCGCAGGCGGTCCGCAGCCTGAGTCAGCAGTTGATCGCCAAAATGGTGTCCCAGGCTGTCGTTCACCAGTTTGAAGCGGTCGAGGTCGATAAACATCACCCCCAGTTCGCTGCCATGATTACGAAACTCCAGCCATGCTGACTGCAGGCGTTGCTGCAAATGACTGCGGTTCGGCAAGCCGGTAAGCGAATCATGGGAGTTTTCATGCTGGAGCTTGGCGTTGGCGTAATCCAGCTCACGGGTTCTGTCCTGAACCCGTGCTTCCAGGCGCAGATTGGCGGTATGTACCGCTTCAGCTGCGCTACGCCGAGACAGCGCAGTGTCGATATGCCGGGAGACGAACGTCAGCAGCTCCTGATCGCGTAATGAGTAACGCACCAATGGCGAGTAACTTTGCACGGCCAGCACGCCACGCACGTCATTCCCGTCAAACAATGGAATGCCCAGCCATGACGAAGAGCGGATGCCTTCTCTGACCACTTCAATCTCACCGCAGCGCTCAAGCCTGATCGTTTCGTCCTGATCGATCAGGCAGGCGCGACGCTCTCGTATGACGTACTCGGTAAGGCCGCGCTGGCCCCGACGCGCAGCTGGCCGGGTGGCCTGGCGCTCATCCACGTAGTAGGGAAAAGTCACTTCTGCGGTAGACGTGTCAAACAGCGCAATATAGAAGTTGAGCGCGACCAGCAATTCTCCCACGATTAAATGCAGGCTGTGGAAGAGCTCAGCCATGTCGCCAGGCTGGCTGGAAAGTTCGGCAATCTGAAACAAGGCACTTTGTAAATGCTCGGCCCGCTCACGCTCGGCAACCTCCTGACGCAGCGCGTCATTGAGCGTCGAGAGCTCCTGGGTGCGGAGCATGACCGTCCGCTCAAGGTCGGCACGGTGCAGGATACGGTCCAACGCCATGGCAACATGACGAACCACGACCAGAAACAAAGCCCGGTCCTCGGCGCTGTAAACCCGGGATACGTCGTACACCTGCATGGCCAGCATGCCGAAGACTTCATCCGAGGCATTCTTCAGCGGCGCCCCCATCCAGAACTCCGGGCGATGCCCGACGCAGTAAAAGCGTTTCTGCATCCGTGCCCGTTCGATACCCGCAGCATCGACAAACAGTGGCTGGCCGCTGGTCAGGACATACCCGGTCATGGACAACCTTGAGTGGTCCAGGAACTCGTAAGCCTCGGACTCAAGCGCCTCTATGTCCGTGATGTCGATGTAGTACGGGTAGGTGATTTTGTCGCTGCCCGGATCGTAAAGCGCAAGATAGAAGTTCTCTGCGTCAATCAGCGAGGCAAGCTGATGATGCACCCCCTCCAGGAAAGCACTGCGATCGCGGGTCGAACTGGCCAGGTAGGTAATTTCATAGAGCACTCGCTGGGTAATCTGTGCCCGAGCCAATGCATCAACCTGCAGGCGGTTGCCAAGCCGTAGCGCGAGCGCGGCCAACTCGACATTGGCTGCCTCGCTTTGCGGCGCAACAAGCCAGGCAAGCACGCCTTCGCCCCTGCCCGCAGCCCAGCGCTGCAAACCGTATTCGCGACAGAAATCATCAAACCGGTCGTTGGCAACACTCACCGACCAACGCATCTGGCTTTCGCCGCGCCCTAGTAGGTGCATGGGGTCACCGACGGCGTACACCGCCCAGGGTATTTCCCCCATGCACTTCTGGATGGCGGCGAGGACCACTTCGATAGGTTCGCCGTCGCAATCCACGGCCGCGCCTTGCCCGGCACTGACCGGATAGCCACGAACAGGCTCGTTGCTGACACTCGATTGCGTTCGGTCAGGGGCCAAGGGCGGAACACTCATGAAAGCTCCAAAACCAGAGACAGCAGGCGCTTATCTTCGCGGCGCCTGCAAAACCGTGCAAGTGGCATATTCATATCAGCTGCAAGAAAGCCGCCAGATTTATCGGCGTGCACAGTTTAGCCTTGAGCGCGGCTTCAGACACCCTGCCTGTAGCTCAGCCTGTCAATAATCAGACAGAAGCGTTGATGACAGTAAAAAGAAGGGTTATTGGGCGGGAATCAAACGGATATCGGTAATCCCCAAGAGCCTGGCCTGAGCCAGCACCTCTTCAGGAGGCGCGGCGGCGTTTGGCATAGTCAGACCACTCTCCGCGTCGCCAAAGTGCAGTTGCAGCAGGTGCAAAGCAGCCATGTTCTCGGTGAGCACTTGCTCCGGCAACTCAAAAGAGTGTTCGCGCATGTACCCTTTGAATCGGTATGAAACGAGGTGGCGAAAAACCATGACCTTTCAAGCCTCTACCCGACAAGAGCATGGCCATAGATTTCGGAACGTCTGATAAAAGCACTCCAGCGGCCGAATGACAGGCTTTGCCGTGCGGTAGCAGCAACCCATACCGGTCCTGTAGTCTGGTGCGCCCCCACCATTCCCATCATCGCAGTGGTTGCGTCATTCAATTCGAACATCAATACGTTTGCTTGAGTGCTGAAATCATTGTGCATAGTCATGAGATAACCTTCTGGGCGATGGGACTGTCTGGACAAACAGCCCCTTGCAATGAATGTGACAGCGGGATAACCCAGATAGCCGCTACCTTCCGACAAGCGGTCTTTAATAAAGAATTTCTATCTCCATTCAGGACAAATAACTGCGCATAGTTTGACTGAGCGCCATTGACGCGCCCTCTTTTAGAGCGCGGTTTGAAAAAACTCATCAAATGTTCCCTACGCTACCGGCGGCCGGCTTTTCAAAACTCTTGAATAAATCGCGTCGCATGAGTTGTGACGGAGGCCACCCCCCTCATCATCAATGTGATAAAGCCCAATTATTTGAAGCCAGGCTTTTTATGCTCAAGCTTTACCCAACACTCGCCGAAATAGATAAGCAGGCAGAGGAAAATGGCACCATTCGTGCTTAAGACATTTTTGTGAAGTTTTTGTGACAATATGATTACCGAGACGTCTGATCACCTTCACAGATTGAAGTAATGCGCCCTCCATCAAGAGGGTCAGCATTTACATAAGGTGAACAAACCATGAAAGAACGGGCAACAGTGATCTGCAAACGCGACGGCAGGATTCTGTACGTGCGCAAGCCCAAATCCAAATGGGCCCTGCCTGGCGGCAAGATCGAGATGGGTGAAACGCCTGAACAGGCGGCCGTTCGAGAGCTGCGCGAGGAGACAGGGCTGCAGAATTTAGATCTGGTCTACCTGAATGAATATGAGAAAGACGACGTCACTCATTACATATTCATGGCGATAATTTCGTCATCAGCCAAACCAGAACCGCAAAATGAAATTGCCGCGTGCAAGTGGTCGCCAGTCAAAAACGTCAGCGACCTGAATGTCAGTGCTGCAACCAAATCGATTGTCAAATCGTTCGCCCGACAGGCCGTGTGACCGCCCCGCTCGCCGCCAGAGGGTGCTGACTACTTAATCAGCACTACGGGCACTGAAACCTCATGGATAACGCGATTGGCGACCGAACCCAGCAGCAGCCCACTGAAGCTTCCGAGACCTCGAGTCCCCATAACGACAGTGTCGCAACCCAACTGCTTGATAGCTGTATTCACCTGCTCAGCAACATTACCTAACGCCGCATGAGTTTTATGCGTCACGTCTGCGGCAGCCAGCATTAATGCGGCCTCCTTTAGCACTTTATCGGCCTCATCCAGGAGGCTATTGTTGATTTCCTCGATCATGCTCGCAGTGACGTAGTCGCCGTATACCACGGCGCCATGCTGAGCATTGATTACATGAACCTCAAGCGGGCTCGCACTGTCACCGGCACGCTCAATGACGTATTGAAGTGCACGTTTAGCGGGCTGCGAGCCATCATAAGCGACCAGAACGTTGCGCATGGCGTATCTCCCTTGGTGTGTAAACCAAGACTAGGCAGCCGCTGCCACCTGCGCCACCGCTAATAAGAGTTGAGTTGATCCAGCTCAATTTCTGAAGGGTTTTATCGAGGGGTATGGGGGATTCAGCGATAAAAAACCCCAACAAAAGCCGGGGTCTGATACTCATGAGTAAACTCAGGCTCTCGCCAGCAGACCAATGGTGAAGCCATCCACCGAGGCAATCTTGCCGCGCCACAGAACGCCTTCTGCGCAAATCGGACTCTGGTCACTTGAATAGGTCTTGCAATCCTTCAGATGGATGAAGTGAAAGGCTGTGGTTTCGTCCGCCGACTCTCCGGGGGTGAAAGACAAAATGATCTGCTTCATTGACTCATCAACACCGCCTTCGAACTGAGCCAACGGTGCTGCCATGTCCTCAGCTAACTGCCTGAAGTAGGTGTCGTGGGAGATCAACTGACCCGACACAAGGTTGCCGCCTACCGATAGCGTTATGCCAATTTCTACCGGAGTAGTCACAACAAACTTGACCAGAAATTGCAGCAACCAGTCTATTTGCTTGCCTTGATCCTTCAGATGCGCGATCAGCTCATCATACTTCACGTCCGAGGACGTGCCTGTGAGGCTCTGCTGTACTTCCGACATCGACTGCTCCTTGCCATGCAAGTTAATGAGCCTTAGCTATAGCTCAGATTCGCCAAAAGCGAAACCCGAGATTCCTCACCCTCCTGTGCGTCATGCGTTGAACCGCGTGCGTCAGGGCGTTAGTGCTTTCGCTTTAAGTAAGCGACTGTCAAGTGAAGATGAGTGTTCAGTCTGTGAATGACCTATCAGTACTGTTAATATTCGACATGGAATAGCAATTCGCCACAAAGACGAAGGATTTATGTTCGCGGTCAAAGAGATTTATCAGCAGTTTCCACACACATTCAAATATCTTGATGCCACATTTTTCCTGGTCGAGGCTCCCTCGGACGCCAAGCGTGACGCACTGTGCAATCTGGTTCGCGCACGGCGCTTCCCCGGCCTTGAGCGAGTCAGCGCACCACTGCAAGGTGTGGAGGACGAACTGTTCGCCAAGGCTCAGCCACTCGACAGTCTGAAGTCCCGGATCCGCGTCACACTGGGTCGCGCCAAGTCCGACGGCATGTATGACTGGCCAGTAGAGGAAGTATTGAATACCGTTGAGGCTTATCGTCGTGGCGCCCCGATAACCCCTCTTGCAGGGTTTGGCTACAGCAAATCAACGCTTGGGATCACCCAGGAATATTTCATCCTTACTGAATTACTCAATGAACACGTTAACGGTATAACGTGGCTCGAGTCAGCACCCGAACAGATCGTGTCCTTCATCAAGCTTTCATTTAGCCTGCTGCGATCCTTGCATGAAAAACAGATAACCCACATGGACTTCTGGGCGAATAATGTCATGATCAACCTGGCCCCGGAAGGCGAGCCGATGGCGATAGACCTGGAGAACTGCTTCCCCCAGACCTCTCTCTATTTCAGCGAAACACTGGCGTTTCAATTCGGTTTTTTCTACAAACGAGATATTTATCGCTTTATCACTGAAGCGCATTATGACCATCTGGTAGCCGATGAACTTGCCACGTACACGTCCATTGACCATGAGGCGTTCGAAAACGTCTACAAGCTCAGCAAATACGAAAAAATTGGCAGGAAGGACCGCCGCGAGATATTCCTGAGGGGCACTGTCGTTACCGGCTGATCCCCTCCCGGTCGCGTCACCGCCTCCAATATCGACTATCCGAAAAGATCGATTGAGCGCTAAGAGTTACTCAATCGAATAGCATTTCTCAGTAAGTGCCCTCATTACCGATCGCCCCCCCCTTCGCAGCGCCAGATAATGGCAATATAGTACTGCGCAACCAGAATTTACGGGGCGGAGCCTATGAACAGGAAAAAATACGCGATCGTCCCCGTACCTTTGCTCGAACGCTTGACGGCGCCCCTGACGCACACCGTGACGGACTCTTCCAGCGCAGTGCTGGACCTGCAGGAATTACTTGCCAAGCCAACCGAACTGCCACTGACACCTGACCTACGGTTCATCTTAGGCAGACCCAATTTCGGATGCCAGCCGACTGCGCAGGTGCTGCGAAGGTTGGGCCACCCTATCGCGGAACGGGCCGAAGACGAGCAGGCAGCGACCATCCACTGGCTCCTTAACCACTACTTGCGAGACCCGCTGAACTGGCGGAAAAACTCGCTTGAAGAGTTTGATGCAGCTGCCCGGTTGCTGAAAAATACCGAAGGCTACCTCTAGCCAGCGCAACCCGCCACCTCAGGTGCGAGGCTTACCCCTACCACTCTATCCAATAGCAGATTGAACCCTTGCAGCGCGGTCGTGACTAAACAGTAACGACCAAGGGAGAGCAACGCTATGGGTAATTCAGAGAGTTGGAATGTACTGGCGGCAATTATGAATATGCCCCTGTTGTGGATCATATTCGCGACCATCCTGGTGATAGTCGAGTTTTTGGTAGTCATGCGGATCGTCAAAAGCGAAGGCAGCCGAGAAAGCAAATGCCTCTGGATCCTGGCGCTGGTCTTCGTTCCTGTTGTGGGGCTGATTGCATGGATCATTGCAGGGCCGAAGACCAAAACCGTACGCTCGGAATCTCGTGGCTAATTCCATAACCCGCTCTTACCCCGCTCGTCCGAGCGGCCAGCACTCTGGCGCAGCGCTTGCAGCAGGCGTCAGCAACCACAGCAAACAGACGTAATTTTGACGTGGCAGTCAATTTACTAAAGCTCAAGGACGCAGCGATGCGCCGGGACCAGGAGACGCACAGTGTCAACTCTCAGTGAAATCGCAGCGAACCATGCGAAAGCAGCCAAACCACTGGATGCAGAGTCGGCCATTTCAAAGGCGCCATGCTCCCTGCATTCGAACGATTGTAACGACAGCAATGACGAGCATGATCAGGTGCCGCCATACGCCATCGCTGCGCTCACCGAGCGGAGGGTTACAGCGCTGTTCAGCGTTGCGGTCAACACTGACTGAATCCCATGCCTCGAGTTACTACAGCATGTCGACAGTGCTTGCCCTGCGCTGAAATGCATGCTTCTCGGGGCTGAAGAGATATAGGTGGCGAGTACCAGCAATAGTCCCGCCAACACACAATCAGAACACTGCAAGCTGATAGACATGCGCAGCGAAGTCAATCAAACGAAACGTGCTGCGCACAAAACTGGCGTAAGCCAACGCCAGGCTCTCAAAAACTGCCTACAAGCGACCGCCGAGGGCTGGGCACGCACAAATGTCCTGCAGCCTGAACCAGTTCGCGGGACATTTCCTTCGCCCCGGACAGGAACGGATAATTCGGATCATTCCTGTTCCAGCAGTTGTACTGTCGGGCTTATGTAGGAGTCGGTGTAACCCTCACCCCACCAATCCGGCTGGCCGTTAATCGATTCCGAACGCTCCAGCCACAGCGATCTGACCTGCGTGCTTCTCCCCATTACGCGCGGATCAATACATCGCGATATTCTTCAATCACGGTCATATCTTTCCCAAAAAAAATCGCCAAATACCGTTGAAGGTTGTGGCCCTGGCTTACCTACGGTCAAGACATAGATGGCGTAGTGCGTTATTCCGCGACATGGTAGTATATCGAACATGAGAAGCAATCCATATAAAGCAGGAAGCATGATAGGATCAATACAGTTACTTAGAGCATTCGCGGCATGGATTGTGGTATTCCATCACTATGTACAAATATTTTATGGATTCGGCACACCTTCGCCGATAAGGAGTTTCCTAGCGAACTATGGAGCAATAGGAGTTGATATATTTTTCATAATAAGCGGATTTGTCATATATTCATCTTCAACAAAAAAACACCCGACACCATTTGAATTTGCAAAACAGCGGCTCTTTCGAATTCTCCCGGCTTACTGGGTATTCACACTCATCGTAGCCCTAAGCGTAAGCGCCGTGCCCTACATATTATTTTATGCAACCTACGACACTGAATTCTTGCTTAAAAGTATGTTTTTCGTGCCCGCTCAAAATCCCGCTGGCATCGGACTGCTACCCCTCGTAACCGTGGGATGGACACTGAACTACGAAATCGCGTTTTACGCCATATTCTTTATGGCGCTCTACGCGCCAAAAAAACTGTTGATTCCTATTGTTTTCATAGGTGTTTTTGCGCTGCAATATCTGGTACCGAAGCTTGGCGGCGCATTTACATTTTATGGCCTGCCTCTTGTATACGAGTTTCTGCTTGGCATGATTGTCGGGGCGATAAATAATGCCGGCGCGATCAAAAAAATCTCATCACCTTTCGCACTACTCATGATTATTGGATCAACCGGAATTATATGGAGGAGCGGCAGTGCTGCACATAACCTGCTCCACACAGGACTGCCTTGCGCCCTTATCGTCACTGCGTTTATTTCCCTGAACAAATACCTCGGCAATTTTTTCGTGTTAAATCGTTTAGGTGATTGGTCATATTCAACCTATCTGTGTCATCCAATAATCACATACGCAGTTCTTTACCAATACAAGCAGGGGGTCATCAGCGAGGAGGCTTCTCTTTTGTTGGTTTGTGCCGGAACTGCAGCAGTGTCTTGGGTTTCATATAATTTTATAGAGCGCCCCATCGCCAGACTGGCTAAACCAAGAAACGACAGCGCGCCCGAGGATAAACCCAGACTCCCGACATGATATGTATGCTCAGGCAGGAACTACCGGGTGGCCTGCGCGGACGGTTCTGAACACCTCGACCATGACTTCATGCCCAAAAAATTTGGCCACGACCACGGAGTAACTCCTGGTCCTGGTCAGCTTGTCTGATGAGTGCATTTGACGGCTTTTAAAACTCGCCTCTAAGGTTCCGGCGCATTTATTATCCGGAAGTTCAGCCACCCTTACTCCAATCGGCCAACAACTCATTCGAAGTGAAGGGTTAGCATCAGAATCCCCCTCGCATAGAGCCTGGCAAGCTCAGAGGACACTCCGTCAAGCAACGGGTCAATCTCAACCCCTGAATCAGGGACTCCATTACAAGCTTGGCTTTACGAACAACAGAAATTTTCGCAGGAGCAAATCCAGGCACTACCGAGTCATGCGGACGAGAAGATGACGCAGCATTATCAGGATGGGCATGACGAGAAGAAAATCGAGTACGTCGAGGTGGGTGCCGAATTGGCATTCTGAGTGGGGGTTTTGCAAAAATTTTGCAAAAGTTTTGCAAATCCATTTTAGAAACGGACAACAAAAAAGGGCCCACCTTTCGGTGAGCCCTTCTGTACCGGCAGCAGGACCGGATTTTGTTTGGTAGGCGCGACTGGACTCGAACCAGCGACCCCCACCATGTCAAGGTGGTGCTCTAACCAACTGAGCTACGCGCCTGCTGTGGGTCGGCATTCTACGGATATTGGAATGTGTGTCAACACCTTTTTTCGCGCTAACTCCATGAATATGCGAATTTTTTCGCTATCGGCGATTTGTCTCTTTGTTTGATCACTGGCTGGTGGAGATTTTTTATCTCGGGTAGGATCTGAACCTTCGTAAAAAATATTAAACGGAGGTTGAAGGATGGCGAACACTCCTTATCCGCATTCCTATTACGCCGCTTCGGCCAATCCGGTACCGGACCGCCCGCAGTTGCAGGGTGATGTGGAAACTGACGTTTGTATCATTGGTGCTGGCTATACCGGTTTGTCCAGCGCCCTGTTCTTGCTGGAGCATGGATTCAAAGTCACCGTACTCGAAGCTGCCAAGGTTGGCTTTGGCGCTTCTGGCCGCAATGGCGGGCAGATCGTTAACAGTTACAGCCGAGATATTGACGTGATTGAGCGCTCCGTCGCCCCCCGGGAGGCGCAACTGCTTGGTCAAATGGCGTTCGAAGGCGGCGCAATCATCCGCGAGCGTGTTGCGAAGTATCAGATTCAGTGCGACTTGAAAGACGGCGGAGTATTTGCCGCCATTACTGACAAGCAGATGGGGCACCTGGAAGCGCAGAAGCGCTTGTGGGAACGCTACGGCCACACTCAGTTGGAACTGCTGGATAAGCGTCGCATGCGCGAAGTAGTCGCGTCGGATCAATACATAGGTGGCATGCTCGATATGAGCGGTGGCCATATTCACCCGCTCAATCTCGCGCTCGGTGAAGCCGCCGCAGTGGAGTCGCTGGGTGGCGTCATCCATGAACAATCTGCAGCCGTACGAATAGAGCGCGGCCCTACCCCGGTTGTTCATACGCAATCAGGCAGCGTCAAAGCACGCTTTGTGATCGTCGCCGGGAACGCATATCTGGGCAATCTGGTGCCAGAACTGGCAGCGAAGTCCATGCCCTGCGGTACTCAGGTCATTACAACTGAACCCCTGAGTGACGAGTTGGCGAGAACGCTGCTGCCTCAGGATTACTGCGTCGAGGATTGCAACTACCTGCTGGATTATTATCGACTGTCCGCAGACAAGCGCCTGATTTTCGGGGGCGGTGTAGTTTACGGCGCACGCGATCCGGCGAACATTGAGGCGATCATCCGCCCGAAAATGCTCAAGGCATTTCCGCAACTCAAGGACGTGAAAATTGACTACGCATGGACGGGCAACTTCCTGCTGACTCTGTCGCGACTGCCGCAAGTGGGCCGATTGGGTGACAACATCTACTACTCTCAGGGCTGTAGTGGCCACGGAGTGACGTACACCCACCTGGCTGGCAAGGTATTGGCCGAGGCTTTACGTGGGCAGGCAGAACGCTTTGACGCGTTCGCCGGTTTGCCACATTACCCTTTCCCCGGCGGACAGTTGCTGCGCACACCCCTTACGGCACTGGGCGCCTGGTATTACAGCCTTCGAGACAAGCTTGGCTTCTAACCCGACGCGACAGCTGATCAGCGGCTTTTAAGTGTCTTGATAGCTTCGCCAGCGGCCTGCTCTTGCCCTGCCTGAGCCAGGTCGTTGGCTGCCTTCGACCAGCGCTGCTCATCGAGATTGGCAGGCAGCTGGCGCGGGTTCTGAATCAGCACAGCCCAACTGCCGGTCTTTTCCCAAGCCGAGGCAAAGCTGCTGAAACTCATCAGCAAATGTCGATTCATGCCAGCGTGGAGCAACACGGTCTGCTTGTTGCGGTTGTAGCCGACAAGCACGCCGTAACGCGGCTCGGTGAAGATCGCCCCCTCAGCGAATCGCACCATCACCGGATAACCTGCCGATACCTGCGTCAGCAACGACTGCAGCCCACTGTCCAGCGGGTACACCAGAAACCCGTACTGCCGCGCCACTTGCTGCATATTTTGTTCTAGCTTGCTCTCGCCGCCTGGTAATTGCAGGGATTTGTCCAATAGCCCGGGGGTTATCTGCACCCGCTGATAAGACAGCATGCTGGCCAGTGCGCCGGGACCACTCTGGTAGGCGTTACCACGGAAGAACGGGACGTTGTTGAGCTCGACGCGGTCCGGGAGGCGTTTAATTTCAGGGCTCAAGGCCGAGGCACAACCGCCAAGGGTAAGGACAACCGCAATGACCGCGCCTAAACGCTTGAGGCCAGCGACACGAGACAGAGGAAATACCGGCGACATTTTTACTCACTTCAACAAGCGCCGGACAACCCACGGCCCGGCTCGGACGACGATAATAGGACGCGTCAGGTGCGGGGTATACCTCAATGTGCAGTCTTCAGCCGCACATAGATCAAATCGATCATGAAGCTTCGACCATTGGTCAACTAACGGAAACATGCCACGTACTAGACTGTCGATTACAAGGACCGCAAATGAAAAGCAGGGTCCGTGGAGGACGTATGAGCCTGGAAATGACAATCGTGATGCTGATCGCCGCATGGCTGGCTGTTGCCACCGCCATGCTCTGGGGTGTGATGCGTATTTCCCGTCGTCATCATCACCATCGCAGTGTTGAACCCGCAGCAGCCAAACCCTTGAAGCCAATCAAGGGCCGACGGCACGTTCCGGCCCATTGAGCGAGCCTGATTGGTTATCTCAAATAAAGCGGCCGGTATGGACATTGCCCATACCGGCCGCTTGTTTTTCAGGCTGGCAATCGAACCTGGCTATTACGCCTTGGACGCTTGAGCTGCTGCTTCTTTTTTCATCTTGGCCTTACGCGCCCACAGATTCAGGACCTCAATCAAGGCCGAGAAAGCCATCGCCGCATAGATGTAGCCTTTTGGTACGTGAGCACCGAAACCTTCTGCGATCAGCGTCATGCCGATCATGATCAGGAAGCCCAGCGCCAACATCACCACACTCGGGTTGTCATTGATGAACTTGGCCAGCGGCTCGGCAGCGACCAGCATCACAACCACAGCCGATACCACCGCAATGATCATGATTGGCAAATGTTCGGTCATGCCAACAGCGGTAATAATGCTGTCGATCGAGAACACCAGGTCCAGTACCAGAATCTGACTAATCGCCGCACCCATGCTCAGGGTGATGGTTGTATCCAGCTTCTGCTCTTCCTCGGTCTTTACATCAACGCTGTGGTGAATCTCGGTCGTAGCCTTCCAGACCAGGAACAGACCACCTGCAATCAGGATCATGTCCTTCCATGAGAACACCTGCCCCAGGATCTCGATGACAGGTTCAGTAAGCTGCACGATCCAGGCAACGGTGCTGAGTAAGCCCAGACGCAGGAACAACGCCATACCAATACCCAGGCGACGTGCCTTTTGCTGCTGATGAGCCGGCAGCTTGTTGGTCAAGATGGAGATGAAAATCAGGTTATCGATGCCCAGCACGACTTCCATGACCACAAGGGTAGCCAAGGCAATCCAGGCAGCTGGACTTGAAGCGAGTTCTAACAGGTATTCCATGTGTATTGCCCTGATTCAGTCAGTAGATAAGGTCAGATTTCTTGCTTGCTTTCGTCGTCTTTCTGCTCAGCTTTGGGCTGCGCCATGGACAGATCCTGTTTGGCATCATCCAGGGCTTGTGTTGCGGCCTTGTGAGTATCGTCGATTGCTTGCTTGGCTGAATCAGCCGCAGTGCTCAACAGTTGTTTACTGGATGTTTCAATCTGGTCACAGCCTGCCATAACCATGAGGGGTACAGCTAGCAACACTGCGTAAAGAGGTTTGATCATCTGAAGCCTCGAAAATGAACCGGTCGATACTTCTCCGGCGATAGGCCAGCATTCTAGAGAGATCAGATCATCAGGAAAATTCGTATTTTTAAGCTGTATACTTCGGCGAAACCGAATCGAGAACGCCCATGCTTAACTATCGTCAACTGCATTACTTTTGGGTGGTAGCTAAAACCGGCAGCATTGTGCGGGCTTGCGATCAGTTGAACCTCACCGCACAGACCATCAGCGGCCAGATCAGCCTGCTTGAGCAATCGCTGGGCGTCGACCTGTTTCAGAGGGTCGGCCGGCAGCTTGAGCTTACCGAAGCCGGGCGCCTCACCCTGCCCTACGCCGAACAGATGTTCCAGCTTGGCAACGAATTGGAGTCGGTGTTACGGGCTCAGCCGGATGAGCAGCAAATACTGTTCCGCGTCGGGGTCGCTGACGTGGTGCCGAAGTCGATTGTGTACAGACTTATTGCGCCAACAATGGAATTGAGTGAGCCAATTCGCATTACCTGCCGCGAGGACAAACTCGAACGATTGCTTGCAGACCTGGCTATCCAGCGCCTTGATCTGGTGATATCCGACAGCCCTATGCCCTCGCATCTGGATATCAAAGGCTACAGCCAGAAGCTGGGCGAATGCGGAATCAGCTTTTTCGCCACTGCGGAGCTTTCAGAGCGTTACGGGCAGAATTTTCCGTTCGGTATGCAAGGTGCCCCCTTGTTGATTCCCGGCCAGGAGACGGTGGTGCGCAGTCGGCTGATGCGCTGGTTCGCGGAGCTTAAAGTCCAGCCAAGGATTGTCGGGGAATTCGATGACAGCGCGCTGATGAAGGCATTCGGCAAGTCAGGCAGCGGCATATTCGTCGCCCCCAGCGTGATTGCCGATGAGGTCCAGGCGCAATATGGCGTGCAGCTACTCGGCCAGACAGATGCCGTGACCGAGTCTTTTTACGCCATTTCAGTAGAGCGCAAGGTCAAGCACCCGGGCATCGTTGCGATTACCGAAGGTGCCAGACAGAAGCTATTCACCGATGCGGCTTAAACGCGCATAAGACTTAAACAGTACCCATGAAGTCGCGCTTGCCGATCTCGATGCCATTGTGGCGCAACAGGTCGTAGGCGGTAGTCACGTGGAAGAAAAACTGCGGCAGGCTGTAGCTGAGCAAGTAAGTCTGGCCAGTGAAGCGCTTTTCCTTGGGGGTACCGGGACGCAGGATGATTTCGATCCCTTCGTTGCCGTCGATCTGTTCCGGTTTGATGCTACCGATGAAAGCCAGCGTTTTCGCCAGCAGCTCCTGCAGCTCCGCAAAGCTGGTTTCAGTGTCGTCATACTTGGGCATTTCAATCTGAGCCAAGCGCGCTGATGCGCCTTTGGCGAAGTCCACAGCGATCTGAACCTGACGAGTAAAGTTGAGCATGTCCGGGTACAGACGGGCCTGCAGCAAAGCTTCAGGCTGGATATTTTTCTGTGCGGCGTGGGCTTCAGCTTTGGTCAGGATCTGGCTCAACGCGGTGAGCATTTGCTGGAAAACCGGAACGGAAGCAGCGTACAGGGAAATAGTCATGACAAGTCCTTTAAAGAAAGTGGCTGATTATAGGCATGTCAGCCCGACCGTGCTGTGCCTGTTTATGGCTAACGTGCGCAGCCCGAAGTTGCTGCTGGAAATAATCCCTCGCAGCCCATAGGCTATCTGCCCGTCATTGCCTATGGAAAGCGCCATGTCCACAGAACAGTCCGCAAGCAATCCGTCCGAGCAACCGGATGCGCTGAACCTGAGCAGCACCGAGGTGCGTATTTTGGGCTGTCTGATCGAAAAGCAGGCAACCAGTCCGGAAACCTACCCACTGACGCTGAATGCGCTGGTCACTGCCTGCAATCAAAAAACCAGTCGTGATCCGGTGATGAACCTCAATCCCGGCCCCGTTGGTCAAAGCCTGCGTGCCCTGGAGGGCCGTGGTCTGGTTCGGCTGGTGATGGGGAGTCGCGCTGATCGCTGGGAGCAACGTGTCGATAAAACCCTGGAACTGGTGCCAGCCCAGGTGATTCTGACCGGCCTCTTGCTGCTGCGCGGTCCGCAGACGGTCAATGAACTGCTGACCCGCAGTAACCGGATGCATGACTTCGAAGACACCGAGCAGGTCATCCATCAACTTGAGCGGTTAATCGCCAGAAATCTGGCGATCCTCCTGCCACGCCAGTCAGGCCAGCGGGAGGACCGCTATATGCACACCCTGGGCAATGCGGATGACCTGCAGGAAATCCTCACGGCGCGGCAAAACCAGCCTAACCATTCACCCTCTGCGAACACTGCCTCGGCCGAACGACTGGACGAACTCGAAGCCCGCATTGCGGCACTGGAAGAGCGTCTGGCCAAGCTCGAATAATACTGCGGACAAAGCGCTGAATCCGGGCAGGATTCAACCTTTATCCCGCCCGGGCGAATGCCGCAGCTTGCTGAAACTGCTCATCGCTCGGACGAACGCCGGTATACAACACAAACTGCTCCAGCGCCTGAATGGCTGCCACTTCATCGCCACTGATAACACGCTTGCCCCTCGCCCGTGCGGCCTCGATAAGTGGCGTATTGGCGGGGTTGGCGACGACATCAAAGACAGTGTCGGCCGCGTCGATAGCGTCGAGACTGAACGCCAGTTCAGCTGATTGAGCACCGATCATCCCCAGCGGGGTGACATTGACCAGTAAAGATGGCCGAAAGCCCCCCAGCTCCGCTTGCCAACGCAGTCCACAGGACTCAGCCAGCGCCCGACCTGTTACCTCATTGCGGGCAATGATTACCCCCTCGGTGAACCCCACGTCACGCATGGCAAAAGCCACCGCCTTGGCCATCCCGCCACTGCCGCGCAGGGCAAATTCGGTACGCGGCACAGCATGGCTGTCCAGAAGCTGAGCAACGGCAATGTAGTCCGTGTTGTAAGCCTTGAGATGGCCAGCGGTATTGACGATGGTGTTGATCGACGTGATAGCTGCAGCGGAGTCATCCATTTCATCAACCAACGAAATGCTTGCTTCCTTGAACGGCATGGAAACGGCACAGCCGCGAATCCCCAGTGAACGCATCCCGGCGATAGCAGCGGGCAAGTCCGAAGGGCAAAAAGCCTTGTAATAAAAATTGAGACCCAATTGCTGGTAGAGATGGTTATGGAAACGAACACCGAAGTTGCCTGGTCGCGCAGCGAGCGACATGCACAGTACGGTTTCCTTGTCAGGGATAAGGGGCATTTTTTCTCCCGAACGGTATTAGTCATTGCTTCATTGAAAAGCGTAATATCAGCACCGCAACACGGCCTGATCAAACTCGCCGGATACCTTACACAAAATTTACTTAACGGCTTCGCAGTTTTTTAGCAAAGCGCTGTCTTAAGAGTTATCCCGTGGCAGTGCTTGAGAGTAATGCAGGCCCGCGACAACGGGTTGAAAGTCGAGGAATAGTCATGATTCGTCAAATTCCCAAGGTTGCCTTGCTGTTAGCTGCTCTGGCCATGGCCGGCCAGGCGAACGCCCATGGTGGCGGCGGTGGCTGGGCGGGCCCTGCAGTTGTAGGTGCAATTGTGGGTGGCGTTATTGGTTCAGCGGTCTCTTCCGGCCGCGACAGAACTGTCTATGTTGAGCAACAGCCGGTCTATGTCCAGCAGCCGGTCTACGTTCAGGCACCGCCACAACCCGTCTATTACCAACCGGCTTATCAGGTTGTGGCGCCGCCTGTGCGCGTGTATGGCCCACCACCTGGCTATTACGGCCCTCCGCCGGGTTATTACGGACCGCCGCGCGGCTATTATGATCGTGGTCGCTGGTAACCATTGAAAAAGCCCCGCCCTTACTGGCGGGGCTTTTTTTTGCTGGATGGCCGATAACAGCTATCTTCAGGCTCAAGATCGGCGAAAAAAAGACGATAGCCTGCTAACAGTCCCGGCTCACTTCTGGCCAAATGAAAACCTTCCAGCGCCATTGCTACCAGTCAGCCATAACAATAAGGAAATCAGGATGCCGACACAGAACCCACATCGAATGGTCGGACTCTGTACGTCGAACAAAGTCTACAGCGCCTTGACAGAACTCAAGAGCCTTGAAGGTCACCGGACTGCCAAGTTCGTTGCGCTTCTGGCTCAGAATCTGGTGGAAAAAGGCGTGTTGTCCGACGAGGAAGTCATCAACATGCTGGACCAGGTCGTCGACTGACCCTCATCCGCCGAACATCTCCGGCTTGCCTGTTCATCAATGTCCACTATCGAGAGCGTTGATTTCTGCTGCGTCCCATGACGCCGTAGAGTAGCGCCATAGATTGTTGGAGGCACTTATGAACACACTCAAAATCATGTCAGTGGTAGGCAGCGCAGTCCCGCAAGCCCTTAGAGCCCAGGGTCTTCTGGCCTGCTGGTATCTGGTGCACGACGGTGAGCCCGTCAGCGGCCCTTTCGCCTCGCTGAATGCCGCACAAGCGCGTTCCGATATGTTTGAAAGTGGTCAGTTGAATGGCTGACCACTCGCGATAGACCGACAGCTCACCTGGTTCTACGCCCTGAATGAATCGTGCGTTGCTCCGCACATCCCCTTGCCCGCATCCCTCCCCTGGTGCGGGCTTTTTTTTGGCTGCACATTCGCAACCGACAATCAGAGACGCTCGGCCATCGCCGCGTTGACCTGACACCGATGGGTCAGTTTCTGCAGACGCTTTTCCATGCTCATGAACACCACCCGATCCGAACGACCACTTTCCAGCTCATCGATAAGGTCGTTTGCGACCTGACGCAACTCGTAGGCAATCACTACGCGATCGTCATTCAGGTCATCCTTGTGGGATTCAAACAGGCGGTGCAGATAATCTTGCAAGACATACTTCAAGCGATGCCGATCAGTTGCGCGCAGATGGTTCAGACTCAGGCTGATTTTGCCCAACAGCTCGCCCAGCTCGCCGCACAGATACTGCATGCGCCTGGCATAACCGATCTGCCCTTCGCGCATAGCCTTGTGTTGCACTGCAGCCTCCTGGCTGCGCTGAATACCCGGCACTGCAACAGCGACCATCATGCCGATAATCAAGCCCGTTGCCTGAACCCAACCCACCCAGTCTGCAGGCCTTGAAAAGAATCCTGCCCCCATCAACAGAACGGCTATTGCACCGGCAACTATCACTAAAACGACGTAATCCTTGCTGATAAACCCCTTGGGCATTGCGCGACTCCTTCGGTCTGTGTCGGCTGCTATCGATGGCATGGGATGCTAATCGGTGCTGGCGCCGGACACCACGACTATTGTCATCGACGGACGATATTTCAGCCGGTCGATGCAAAGTTAAATATTACGCTTATTAGTGAAACGTCCTACAACACCCATCGACAGTAGTCAGGCCTGCTCATAAAATACCGCGCAGTTTCTTTAACCCTGTGTGATACCACACTCCACTTTTAGTGAGCGTTGCTCTTGAAAATTCGTCTTCCACTTTTGGGCCTTTTATTTGCACTTGCAGGCCCGGCACTATCCACCAGTGCCTATGCGAACGACCCCGCCCCACTTAATCGTGACCCGTCACTTCTTCATCTGGCGTCAGGCAGTGCCATGGTCGTCGATCTGCAAACCGATAAAGTTCTGTATTCAAGCAATCCGGATGTCATCGTACCGATCGCCTCGGTTACCAAACTCATGACCGCGATGGTCGTGCTGGACGCCAAGCAGTCCATGGATGAGGTCATTCCGGTCAATATCTCTCAGACGCCGGAAATGAAAGGCGTGTTCTCCCGGGTAAAACTGGGCAGCGAACTACCGCGCCGGGAAATGCTGCTCATTACCTTGATGTCGTCTGAAAATCGCGCGGCGGCCAGCCTCGCGCACAGTTATCCGGGCGGCTACGCAGCGTTCATTCTGGCGATGAATGCCAAAGCCAAGGCCTTGGGTATGAAGCACACCGTATATGTCGAGCCTACAGGCCTCTCGATATACAACGTTTCTACCGCCCGCGATCTGACCAAACTGCTATTGGCATCACGTAAATATCCAGCGCTTAGCGAGTTAAGTACAACGCCGGAGAAAACCGTGACGTTCCGCAAGCCGACTTACAGCCTCGGCTTCAGCAACACCGACCACCTGGTTCGAAAATCCAACTGGGACATCAAATTGACCAAGACGGGTTTCACCAATCAGGCCGGGCACTGCCTGGTGCTGCTGACCAGCATGGCCAATCGTCCTGTGTCGATGGTGATTCTCGATGCATTCGGCAAATACACACACTTTGCGGACGCTAGCCGGATCCGCCAATGGATGGAAACAGGCAAAAGTAACCCGCCTCCAGCCGTAGCCTTGCAGTACAAGAAAGAAAAGAATCTGGTGATGAAGCAACAAGGGCTACAAGCTACCGAGTGATTCGCCCCGTTAATCGCTCCAAAAGAAAGGCCGCCAGCTCATCAAGAAGCTGGCGGCCTTTTACTTTATTGCGCCTGTGTCGCTAAGCGTTTAAAGGTTGAACTGAGTCACCAGCTTGGTATTCAGATAGGCCTCAATCGCTTCGGTCCCCCCTTCGGAGCCATAGCCAGAATCCTTGATGCCACCAAATGGCACTTCCGGCAAACCAATACCCTGATGGTTGATGGACAGCATGCCCGCCTCAATGTAGGTGCTCAACGCATGAGCCGTCTTCATTGACGTGGTAAAGGCATAAGAAGCCAGACCAAACGGTACTCGATTGGATTCGGCGATGGCCTCTTCAACCGTATCGAACGGCACCAACAGAGCGACTGGACCGAACGGCTCCTCGTTCATGATGCGCATTTCGCGAGTCAGGCCACTGAGTACGGTCGGCTCGAAGAAATAACCAGGGCCATCAATCGCCCGACCGCCAGCATTCAGCGTCGCGCCAGCAGCTTTAGCGTCCTCTACCAATGCCGCCAGTGCGGGAATACGTCGCTCATTGGCGACCGGCCCCATGGTTACGGTGGAGTCCAGACCGTTACCCACCTTGATTTCCCGGGTCAGACCGACAAACTTCTCGAGGAATGCATCGAACACCCCGCGCTGCACCAGAATGCGAGTCGGTGAAACGCACACCTGACCGGCATTGCGGAACTTGGCCGTGGCCAACACGCGCGCAGCAAGATCAACATCGGCATCATCAAAAACCAGCGCCGGAGCATGACCACCAAGCTCCATTGTGGCGCGTTTCATGTGCTGCCCGGCCAGAGCAGCCAGCTGCTTGCCGACCGGCGTCGAGCCGGTGAAGGTCACCTTGCGGATGACCGGATGAGGGATGAGATACGAAGAGATTTCCGCCGGATCGCCGTACACCAGACCAATAACACCCGCTGGCACACCGGCGTCTGCAAACGCACGGATCAGCTCGGCAGGTGATGCCGGTGTTTCTTCAGGGGCCTTGACGATGATTGAACAGCCCGCGGCAAGAGCCGACGAGAGTTTGCGCACGATTTGATTGATCGGGAAGTTCCACGGTGTAAACGCAGCGACGGGCCCAACCGGTTCCTTGACGACCTTCTGCTCAACGCTTGCTCCACGGGATGGAACAATGCGGCCATAACTACGACGGCCCTCTTCGGCCAACCATTCGACAACATCAGCACCGGACAGCACCTCGGCACGGGCCTCAGCCAAAGGCTTACCCTGCTCCTGCGTCATGATCCGGGCAATCACATCCGCACGCTCACGCAGAAGCTGTGCGGCTTTCTGCATCGTCTTGTAGCGATCGTAAGCCGAAGTCTTGCGCCACACCGCGAAACCACGCTCGGCAGCGGCCAGCGCTTCATCGAGGTCAGGAATACTGGCGTGCGCAACGGTGCCCAATTGCTCACCTGTGGCAGGATCGATGACTGGCAGGGTGCGACCTTGTTGGCCTGCACGCCATTGACCGTCGATGAATAGCTGTACATCAGGATACATAGCGATTTCTCCAGTTGCGTTCGCATAGACAGAAATAAGCTTTTCAAAAGCGCTACGAGTTCAATGGGGGCGTGCCTGTATATATCAAGGCATTTCAACAAATGGACGTCAGGAGTCGCTATCCGTCAGGCCTTGGTGCGCTGTTGCCACGCTGCTGCCAATCCGCTCAGGCAGATTACCGCGATGCCCAATTGAGCCGTCAAAGACGGCGCATGACCGAACACCAGATAGCCCAGCAAACCGGCGAATACAATCTGGCAATAACTGAACGGCGCCAGCATCGCGGGAGCGGCGAAGCGAAAGGCCTGGGTCAACAGTAAATGAGCAACCATGCCGCATGCGCCGAGCGCCAGCATGAACGGCAGATGCTTGGGCTCCGGCACAGTCCAGAAAAAAGGTAGCAATGCAGTCATGACAAGGCTGTTGAACAGCCCGGCAAAAAAGTTGCTGGTGGTCGGACTGTCATGAGCACTGACCATGCGGGTCAGCAACTGATAGGACGCAAATAGCGTCGCAGAACCCAACGGCAGCAAAACAGCCGGAGTAAACAACTCACCTCCGGGATGCACGATGATCAGCACCCCCACAAAACCCACCAGCACTGCGGCCCACTGTTTACGCGTGACATGCTCGTGCAGTAACGGTACTGACATAGCGGTGATCAACAACGGCGCAAGGAAGTTAACGGCGGTTGCTTCGGCCAGCGGGATATACATCAGCCCGGTCGTGAACAACAGGCTGGTCCCCAACAGACAGAGCGCCCGTATTATCTGCAGCTTCAAACGTTTGGTACGCAAAACCCGCAGCCCTGCCGAGGGCATGAAAATCCCGGCCATGAGCAAGGTATGCACCAAGTAACGCACCCAGACGACCATGAAGACGGGATAGAAACCGGACAGGTACTTGGAGATGGTGTCATGACTGGCAAACAGAAACGTTGCCAGCACAATAAGCGCAATGCCCTTGAGTGGCTGATTGACGCCAGATAGAGGCGTGCTGACGATGGTCATCTAGTTTCCTTGGCATGGCAGAAAACAGGCGCATATTCAAAGATCGAATGACAGCGCATCCGATGTCCCTGAAAAGCGGATAGACCAAAGAATATAGAAGCTGTCCCGGTTATCCAAACAAAGCAACGGTTCATGACGAAATTAACTGACTGACCAGTCTGGTCAGGACTCAGATCCAGAATCGCAGTAAAGCCCCTGTCGTACCATTAAGGGGATCGGCTTCAGGCAAAGGCACCTCGACAATACGCTGCCTTGAAACCGGCAGCAGAGCAGGGTCTGCACGCTGGATATCGTAATTGCTCTGATTGTAGGGATAAGCCCCCACAACCAGGAAGTCATCGCTTTGTTCGAGGCAGCAGTGACCGGTTCCGGCTGGCAATACCAGCACATCGCCAGGTGCCACGGTGACTTCCTGCCCGCCTGCGCCCCCAAGCATCACCCGTGCGGCGCCGCTTGCCACGCCCAGCGCCTCATGCGCAGTAGCGTGATAATGGTGGTAGTCAAAAATCCCGTCACGCCACTTTGCCAGCCAGTGATTGCTGGTAAAGAGTCGCTCGAACGCCTTGGCAGTATCAGGGCTATCAAACGACACCCCCCGATAGATCAGCACCGGTAATCTGCTATTGGGAATGGAGTGGTTCTCGTCAAAGTACAACTGCTCAGGTATACGTGAAATCATGATGGCGGCTCCTGCCTGAAGACCATTCATTACCCATGTCGACTCCCGCACGAAGCTTGAAGTTGCGTGCTGCGGTCAGGCGGTCTATTCGGCCATTACCTCAATAGAAACCAAAGGCACTGTAAAGCTGAATTCGCTGCCTTGCCCCAATTCACTGCGGACCCATAACTCACCGCCATGGGCTTTGACGATCCCCATTGAGATGTAAAGCCCCAGACCCGTACCACTCGGATTACCCTCACGAATCCGCCAGTATCGTTCAAACACATGAGGTAGTTGGTCAGGGGCGATACCGGCTCCAGTGTCGACAACGCTGAAGGTGGCGTAATCACCCTGTTTTTCGGCGGTGACAGCGACTCGCCCCTCTCTAGGAGTGAACTTGATGGCGTTCCCAATCAGGTTGGACAGCACCTGAAACAGCCGCTCCGGGTCAGCCATAACACGCAAACCGGGTTCGGAAACAAAACTCAGCTCGATGAATTTATTCAGCGCCAACGGTGCGAGCAGCGAATAAGCCTCTTCGAAAATCTGACTTACATCGCGAGGCTGCGTCGTGATGGAATAGCGTCCGGCCTCGATTTTCGAGGTATCCAGAAGATCCTCCAGCAGATTGGTCATTCGCGTTGTCGCACGCTGCATCGTATCGATAGCTGAGTTGACCCGCTTGGAGGACGGAGTGCTGTCGGCCCCGATCAATCGCTGCATCATTCCGCACTGCATCACGATCACAGTCATTGGGTTGCGCAAGTCATGGGAAACCACTGCGACCAATTCATCCCGCGCACGTACTGCTTCCTGCTCACGTAGCACCTGACGAGACAGATCGGCCTCCAGCGCAGAGCGTCTCAGGTCAGCGACCGCGAACAGGTCACCACTGTCCCAGCGATGCGCTTTGCCATCCACCTGCTCCTTCCATATCTCGAATGATTTGCGAGGCTGAAGCCGATTACCGGTATCGGTTTCGGACATTTCCATCGGCTTGCTCGGGTCGCCGCTCCAATGAACGCTGTCCTTGACCTCCGGACGAAACCACAGCACGGCATTGTCCACCGGCTTGGGCAACGTGAACGTCAGAAGGCCGCTGCCGACATCCTGATATTCATGAGCAGCCGGGAAATCGGCACTCAGATTCGATGATTCATAAATGCCTGAAGGCTGCTGTTGAACCCAGGTATAAAGAGAACGGATATGCTCTACCGCAGGACAAGCACCCCACACGTGCAATCGCTCCTCTACCAGCACAGCGACGCCTGACGCTCCGGTCAACGCCATCAGCGACTCTGGATCCTGTGCCAGCGCCTCCAGTACATCCTCGTCGGCGGACAAGTGCATGACACGGCCAAGCTCTGCGAGCAATACCTCTTTCTTCTGGCGCTGACGGGTTATCTCGGCCTCTTCAAGAGCACTGATCTGCATCGAGAGCACCTGACCAATCGTCTGGCAAGCGGCCCGCAACCCATGTGGCACCAGCAACGGCTGGCGATTGCCACAACTGATCAGCCCCCAGAGACGATCGTCCTTTAGCAAAGAAATGCTCATAGAGGACAACACGCCCATATTCTTCATGTATTGGCAGTGAATCGGCGAAACACTGCGCAACAGCGAATGCGTCATGTCCAGCGGCAACAACGTATCAGGGCGTAGCAGTGGCACCAGAGGCACAGGCATGTAGCGCGCATCGGGGATTATCCGCAACCAGTTGACCCGGTACAGTTCACGAGCCTGGCTCGGAATATCGGATGCCGGAAAAAACAGACCGTTATAGATGTCCATGCCCGGGCTGGACGCCTCAGCAATAACCTGGCCATGCCCTTCAGCTTCGAAACGATAGATAAGCACGCGGTCATAACCGGTCAATGCCTGAATTTCGCGGACACTTATTTCGTAAAGCTCTGCGAGGGATTTTGCACCTTGCAGTCGGCGCAGCGTGCGGCCCAGGCCACGATCCAGATGCTGCATGCTGGCTGAAGTAAGCTCACCGGGATTTTCAATCTCCAGCACCAGCAACCCGTCGTAACGATGCAAGGTGCAGTCCATCTGACCCAAGCCATAGGTCAACGACAGCGGATTGACTTCGTCCAGTGAATAGGCCGCTGCAGCGCTGCGCACTAGCTGCGCCTGTTGTGCGCCCAGCACGATTTCAAGGTCCTTCCCAGCCAGTTCCAATGCGGGGCGGCCAAAGAGCCCATCGGCATTTGCGCTGAGTTGTTGCACGACCCAGGTTGCCTCGTTGACAGTCAGCAGCACGCCATGGGGCTGGATTGCACCCGGGACCTGAATAGGCTCCTGATCACAATTGGCCAGCAACCGATCAAAGACATCACCGTCGTCAACAATCATTGCAAAACCTCCACACGCTTAAACCAGCGCTCAACATAAACTAGCGACGCGTCATCCCTGTGCGACGAGTTGTTAATCAGCACCGGTACTTCATTCCGGCAAATATTTATGATTGGATCCAACTTACCGAGATTCATGCCTGACCGTTCCAACGAAAAGTATTCACCACGAAAACTCCGCGATAAAGGACGATAAAGATCATCGCGACGCCATGCAGGAGTAACAAACACCAACACTTCAGGGAATAATACTGACCAGCGCGGGGTCCACCTGACACAAGACGGGCTCGCAAAACGTGCGTATTCGGGGAGTATCGACTGCTTCGCAGGGAGATAATCGTCAAGCAAATTTCAGTGTCCGTAACCATGGCACACGAACGAGTTCGGCGCACTGTTATATTCCATTCAATATCACTAAAGCAGATTCGTTTTTAAAGACGCCCGACACATTACAGCATCAACTTGATTCCGCGAAGTATCTCGATACGGATCTTTTGGAATAACGATTTAACCCAACTCACTCATCCCCAATAACAGGGCTGCCAGACTACGGTGCCGCTGCACCGCCAGTCTGACGCCCCAGTCCCCATCCGTTAAAAAATATAGTCAGTGGTGAGGAAGCTGGACTCCCGATTACGAATAATGTCGCTGACCAGCTTTTTGTTACTTTCCTGAAACTTGGTCGCAACCAACGTACGGATCGAGAAAACCCGAAGCGCGTCATGAACCGACAAAGTCCCTTCGGCCGAGTTTTTGCGACCGTTGAAGGGAAACTGATCCGGGCCACGCTGACACTGCGCATTGATGTTGATACGCCCGACCTGATTGGCAAACGCATCCACCAGACGTCCGACCTGAGCAGAATCACTGCCAAAAATGCTCAGTTGCTGGCCGAAGTCCGAGTCCAGTACGTAGTCGATCACCGACTCCAGATCGCGATAAGCGACAATGGGCACTACCGGACCAAACTGCTCTTCATGGTAAACCCGCATAGCCGAAGTCACTGGATACAACACCGCCGGGTAGAAGAATGTTTCATTGATCTCCCCGCCACCCTCATTGACCACGCGCGCGCCTTTACTCACAGCGTCTTCGACCAGCCCCTTGAGGTAGTCGGTCTTGCCAGGCTCAGGCAATGGCGTCAACGACACCCCCGTCTCCCATGGCATACCGGCTTTCAATTGGGCAAGTTTGTGCTGAAATTTTTCCAGAAAACTGTCGACCACACTTTCATGCACGAAGAGAATCTTGAGCGCAGTGCAACGCTGACCATTGAAAGACAACGCTCCGGTTATAGACTCACTCACGGCGTTATCCAGGTCCACATCCGGCAACACAATGCCTGGATTCTTGGCATCCAGGCCCAGTGCAGCACGCAGACGATGTGGCTTGGGATGAAGCTTCTTCAAGTCACTGGCGGCTTTGTTAGTGCCGATAAAGGCGAACACATCGACCTTGCCGCTGGCCATCAATGCACTGACCGTTTCCCGACCGCTGCCGTAGATAACGTTGATGACACCGGCCGGAAAGCTGTCCCGAAAGGCTTCCAGCAATGGCCGGATCAACAACACACCAAACTTGGCCGGCTTGAAGACCACGGTATTACCCATGATCAGTGCCGGTATGAGCGTGGTGAAGGTTTCATTAAGCGGATAGTTGTAGGGCCCCATACACAGCGTCACGCCCAGAGGAACCCGGCGAATCTGGCCCAAGGTGTCCTGCTCAAGCTCGAAACGACTCGAACGCCGATCCAGCTCCTTGAGCGCATTGATGGTGTCGACGATGTAATCGCAGGTGCGATCAAACTCTTTCTCCGAGTCCTTGAGATTTTTGCCAATCTCCCACATCAGCAGCTTAACCACTGCCTCACGCTGCTCGCGCATGCGCTTGAGAAACGCCTCTACATGCTGAATACGCTCAACAACCCGCATCGTCGGCCAAGCGCCCTGCCCTCTGTCGTAAGCCTGAACCGCCGCCTCCAGTGCGGTCATCGCGGTGGCCGCATCCAGCAAAGGAGTGCTGCCCAGAATGACTGAGCGGATACCGTCGGCACCACTAAGACATACCGGGCTGCGCACCGGTGCCAAAGGCCCTTGCCACAGCTGCAACGTGCCATTGACCAGGTACTCGCGCTGTTCGATGGCCTCAACAGGACGGTACTGCTCAGGGATCTGTTCCAGCGCAGGAAATAACGATTCAAGACGATTGCTGACGGTCACTTCTTTCACCTCTCTAGGGATCAGTCACAAAGGGCACGCCGACTACACTACGCCAAAGCCCGCCCTCTTTGGAGACGTGCCTCGCCAAGCTGCTGAATAGTAAAAATATTTTCGGCACACGCTTGACTAATCCAATTGAAACAGTAACATAGCGCCCATTCCGCGATAGCTCAGTTGGTAGAGCAAGTGACTGTTAATCACTGGGTCCCTGGTTCGAGTCCAGGTCGTGGAGCCATATTGAATCAAGCGTCTGGGCGGTTTTGCAGGACCTTAGTCATCTCGTGATCTGAATCACTGAGAGGCTGTTCTGACAAAACCGCCCTTTTTCTTGGCCGCGAATCACGAAGTTTCCCTTCCAGTTGTCGCGCTAGGATGCAGGCAGTGTCACTAATCATGAGCTCGCAGGCGACTCACTTACGATTACGACTACCGAAGCGCATTGCCCCCTACGCGACATCACCCCTGCCAGTACAGCCCATTACCACTCCCTCAGGTTTGCTTGCTCTATCCTCCCACGCGACTACCCGACCAATGGACGCAATCATGATTACTCAGATGGACTTTCAGGTGCTACAGCTGATGGAGGGAGTACCTGGTCAGTCTATGGATCAGCTTATTCGCAACGGCGTATCGCTGACAGCCCTCGACAACCTGTCCCGACACGGCGTCAGCGCAGTCAACCTTGGGATCATCAGCGCGCCTACCCTGCGCCGCCGTCAGATCAAGGGCGAGCGCCTGTCGCTAGATGAAGGCGACCGCCTGTACCGGGTGAGTAAGCTAGTGATTCTCGCTGAGCACGTTTTTGGTGACAAGACCAAGTCAGCTCACTGGCTTAACAAAGCACAGAAGACCTTTGGAGGATTGGCCGCTCTGGACGCCGCTACCACCACGCCCGGCTATTGCGCAGTTGAAGAAGCTCTTGAGCTAATCAGTCACGGATTTTTCGCATAAGGGCGACCTGATCCGATGCTGATTTTTACATCCCCCAAGCGCTCAAGGACGAGGCAGCGTCTTGTCGGTTATAGCAGTGCCCGCAACCACCGCCGTCGATAGAAGTCGTTCCGGCATGCGAGCCAAGTCAAATCCATTACCTCCAGCACCAAATACCGCACTGATGAACTCAGCTCAGGAAGGTATCCAGAATAAGCCTCTTAATTGGAGAGACCAGGCTCCGTAGGATGTACTCCACCGGCCTGCCCCGCCTCCAGTCGACTAGCACGCAGGTCTTGCAACGCGGCGAGGCGAGAGCTCACCTGATCATAGATATGCAAGCCTTGTTGAACGACGCGCTGGAAGCGCTTTGGTAGTCGATATTGAGGCTCTGCTTGCGACTTTCAGGACCAGCGCTTGATGAGCGTGGATCTGTGACAAAAACACGAAAGAACCAGCGCCCTCTGCCGGATCTTTTGCTCAATGACGCTTGGAGTACGCATCATGAGTTTTTTCTCAATCAGGTTCTCGGTAACGCTTCTGCTCTCTTTGCTGACCGAAATGGTCATGGCAGAAGCAACTTCACCGGCGAATCCTAAGGCAGGCATGGCCAGCGACGTCACCCATCAGGACGCTAAAGAAAATCAGGGGGGAGAAAACCCGGTAGTGCTGGTCGTTGGTGCGAGTGGCAGCATCGGTCAACCGGTTGTCGCCGAGGCATTAAAACGTGGATACGAGACGCGGGCACTGGTGCGCGATCCGGATCAGGCCAAACTGTTTCCGGCAGGCGTAAAGGTCATTGTCGGCGACCTCACGCGTGCCAATACGCTACACGAAGCAGTTGCCGGAGTGACCGCAATTGTGTTCACACACGGCATCAGCGGCAATGATCCGCGAGGCGCCGAGCAGGTCAATTACGGCGCCGTGCGCAATGTTCTGAGCGTGCTGAGTGCGCCCGCCCGGATAGCCTTGATGACGACTGTCGGAGTGACAAAACCCAGTGTCGGGCATGACTGGAAACGGCGAGGCGAACGGTTGGTACGTGCCAGCGGGCTGCCTTACACCATCGTGCGACCTGGTTGGTTCGACTACAACGCAGCTGATCAGCAGCGACTGGTGATGCGCCAGGGTGACACACACTGGGCAGGCTCTCCATCTGATGGCGTAGTCGCCCGAGTGCAGATCGCCGAGGTCCTGGTCGCGTCACTGACATCAGTAGCGGCAACCCGCAAGACCTTCGAGTTAGTGGCAGAAAGAGGCAATGCGCAAGACGATCTCGATCCACTGTTCTCGGCACTGCCAGCCGATTCGTCCAAATCTCATGATGCAATCGAAGATCGGGAAAACTTGCCTATGGACAAAGAGCCGCCTACCGTCCTTAAAGACCTTGATGCTGTTCGTGCACGATTCAAAAACTGATCGTACTGACGCACTCGCACTGATCACATCCCCACATTCTGGTTGTGACACAGCGAGCAGAACGCTGAATGCCTGCCGCCGAATGCATCGGCCTTGGCCCCTTCCCGCAGACGCACCGGGTAAAGTGTCTGCCGGTAGACACTAATTCTTCTGAACTCTATCGCCAAAGGGCGTTCTAGACCCTTTCGCCGATTTCTGGTTAGCATCGGCGCCGCACTCTTCGTGACCCTTGAGATTTTGACGACGCATGTCTATTCAGCAAACACCCGGGCATGTACTGCCCGCACGCTCGGCCGCCAAAATGGAAGCCGCAATGGCCGTAGGCGCTTTCGCTATCGGTACTGGCGAATTCGCGATCATGGGGCTGATGCCCGACATCGCCAGCAACCTGCAATTGAGCGAACCACAGGTAGGCCATGCCATCAGCGCGTATGCATTGGGGGTGATGGTCGGAGCACCGCTTTTGGCCATTCTGGGTGCCAGGTTGCTGCGCAAACACCTGCTTCTACTGCTCATGGCGCTGTACGCTCTGGGCAATCTGGCAACTGCGTTTACTCCGACATTTGGCAGCTTGATTGCCTTTCGGTTTATCAGCGGCCTGCCTCATGGCGCCTATTTCGGTATCGCAGCAGTGGTGGCTTCGAGCATGGTGCCTACCAATAAGCGTGCCGGTGCCGTGGCAAGGGTGATGATGGGCCTGACGCTGGCGATGCTGCTGGGCAACCCTATTGCGACGGTGTTGGGTCAGTTTTTCGGCTGGCGATCAGCATTCGCGCTGGTAGGAGCCATTGCAATCTGCACCATCGCGCTGGTCTGGCGCTTTGTGCCAGACCGCCATGATGAGCCGCGCAGTGATCCGCGCAAGGAGCTGCGAGCTTTCACCAAACCGCAGGTCTGGATGGCCCTTGCGATTGGTGCCATTGGCTTTGCCGGGATGTTCTGCGTCTTCAGTTACCTGGCACCCACGATGCTCGAAGTCACCCGCGTAACACCGCAATGGATTCCCTTCGGGCTGGCTGCTTTCGGACTGGGCGGCATCATCGGCAACATCGCCGGAGGCAAACTGTTCGACCGTCTGCAGTTCCGTGCGGTGGGCCTGATACTCGTCTGGTCGATGGCAGTGCTGCTGTTCTTTCCGTTTGCAGCCGGTTCGCTGTGGGGCGTCACGCTAGGCATCGGCCTTGTTGGAACAATGGTGGCTCTGGCGGCTCCACTACAGATCCGCCTCATGGACATTGCTCACGAAGCCCCAAGCCTGGCTGCCGCGTCCAACCATGCGGCATTCAACCTGGCGAATGCGCTTGGACCATGGTTTGGCGGGATGGCAATTACCGCCGGGCTGGGCTGGACCAGCACCGGGTATATCGGTGCAGCCACTGCACTGGTGGGTTTGGGTCTCTACCTGATTGCGCGGCGCATGAAAGGCGGCGATTGAACCCGCCAACCTTGCCCAGGCGGCCGTCGTGACGCCCCCCCCCACCCTCGCCCGGTTGCGCTTCAAATGCCCCATTTGCCGAGATGAACTCCATCTCGGCAATCCCCTTGAGCGCATAGGCGCGTATCTGCACAGAGCCAGCATCCCATCAAGGGTGCGTATCGGGCGCCTGTCTGAATGCGGTTTGATGGCTGGCACTGGTAAAGATGCTGTAGCGGGTACTGCGCGATACTTTCTTCGTCAGGAAACGCTCGAAGACGGGCAGAAAAACGGTCCGGTCAAGTCCTGGCTGTTCATCAAGCAAATAGCGCTCACACAGCGCCCGATAGTCTTCGAGCGCAATAAAACGCTTGATCCAGTAGTGGTAGAAATACCCCATCAAAAAACCAAGACTGAAATCGTGGTTGATCACTGAATGAGCGCAGCATTCAAAGTCGATCAGGCGCAAGCTGCCGTCCGGCCCGATCAGAATATTTTTTGGATGTGGGTCCATGTGCACAAAGCCTTCGCTGAGCATTTGCTCAAAGAGGCGGAATACCTGAGGCAGCAGAGAATGAGCGTCTTCAGGGTGCTGGGTAAGTCGATCATCAACGCTGCAGTGCTGATCGAAGAAACCCAGCAAAAGATATTCTTCCTTGAGAAACGGGAAACGCGCCTTATACCCGAACCCGGCAACACGAGGAACGCTAGTGGAGCGCGGCGACACCGCTGACAGATTGATGAACTCGTTCGTCAAATCATGCAGCCCGAATACTTTCTTGAGACCCAGGTAGTTTTGTAGCTGTTTTTTCCAGTGCGCAAGACGGTTGTACTTCAACACCCATTTACGCTGCCCCTCAAGCAGGAACACACCGCGTGTCTCCTCAGGGATATCCAGCGTCGCGTGCGCCTCAGGCGCCGCAATAAAGCGACGGACCAGCGTAGCCAACTCATCCTGACAGGACGGCTCGAAATGAAAGGTTATGCCCTGGATGCTCTGAATGGCTAACGGGCGGGTCAATTCTTGAAGGTGACGCATCTGCATATCCATATCAATGCTAATAGCCGACTAGAATCACCGATATCGCTAAGCTATTACAAGTAGATGCGCAGCCAAAACAACCAAGGCTGACTTCAGTTTTTTAAACTGAAAAATCCAATGTCTTGCCAAAGTATCTGGCCGACAATTTATGACCTGAACCCACAATATCGAAGGGCTGACACATGGCTCCGGTAGAGATGATCTCACCGGCCTGCAAAGTGATCCCGTACTGCGCAGCATGTTGAAAAAGCGCAGTCAGAGAATTCAGTGGATTGGTCGCCGTGTCATCAAACAACCCCTTGGCCCTGGGTTCGCCATCCAGATACACGACAACGGTTTCGGCCAACTCACGCAGTGCGTTTTCGTCCAGTCCTGCGCACACTGATTCGCCGATCACCAGCGCCTCAAAACCTACGTTGTCCGCGACAAAGCTCGGCCAGCCGACTGTCTTGCGGTCAGTAAATCGTGAGCGCACCACTTCGAAAGTGACGCAGGTGGAGCGGATGTCCTGAGGTTCGATTTTCCTGCCCGCCAGCGGTGGCAAATCACGGTCCAGGATAAATGCGATCTCGCATTCGATGGTGACCTGAGTCGGCGCAGGCATTTTCAGATGCACCCCGCTGCGATGACAGCGGTCTTGCTCCAACTGCCCCACCAGTGGGCGCGACAGATGACCGGAGCGCATCGCCGCCGGGCTGCCGACACCAAGTTTCCACCCTGCCCGTGGCCCTCCGGCAGCCTTGAACAACTGGTTCTGCGCAGCATAGCCCTGCTCAAGCGTCACGGGCCTTAGCGCTGGGGGCAACTCAAGCAGCAACTCACCGTTGCGCCAAGCTTGCAGCAGGACCGAGGCGGTAGCCGTTGAATCGAAAGAAGTACTTTGCATGGATCAGTTCCAGTCATTGGTCGGAGATGTCGTTGTCGCTATCACGATGACCCCCAACGACGCCTCATTGATGCGTGCAGCATAAAGCAGGTCACAGCGATGTGCTGCAACGCGGGATTCAAACGCAAAACATTAGCGCGTTTACCTGAGGGGTATGCCAGATAGAAACCTTGAGTTTCCCCCTTGTGCAGGCTCCGCGAGCAAATCAGTAGCCCCCGGTATCGCACTGTTCCTTCTATTGCCAAAGTGCCGACTGAAAAGGCACAAAGCCGCAATGCAGCTGACAAAAAAATGCAGAACAGCTACGCCATCCCCTCTGGCACGGTATCCACAGAGCGAAACATTATTTTGTGTAAAAATTGACGACAACGGCATTTAGCCATTACTGTTGCCGCCTGCTGAAGCGTCTTCATCAGCCAATGGATTGAATTACAAGGGAATGTTCAGCATGCACGGTGCGCTGCTTCGTACGGGCAAAAGTGACGATTTCATTGCCGTGGGAGAAACAGGGCAACCTGTTTACAAGGCTGCGCTGCAACTCATCGCAGCGCTGACCCGAAAATCGCCTGCATTGGCTCTGTTCCTCGCTGTGCCAAAAAGCAATGAACAAGGCAGCGTCATTGACTGGTATAGCCCGGTTCAGGGTGACGTTGTACCCTGGAGTTCTGCCACAGAAGCAGAGACCGAAGAAGCCCGCTCGCAACTGATTCATTTCAAAAATACCATCGCGGACATGAGTCTGGCACTGGTGCAAGCCGGTAACAAAGGCGGCCAAAGCGATCAGGTTATTTTCGGAAAACTTCTGGGCCTCGTGCCTCATGCACCCTCTGAGAACTATCTGTACCTGGTCCAGGCCAAGCGTACCAACGCCCAAGGTGAGATTGAGCATTACACCCAGCCGGTATTGAGCTTCTGGGGCTTTGTGCAGCACGAAGGCGATCGCCATCGCGACCCGCTGTATTTCCTGACTCCCGCGCCGATCGTCGCCCCGCCCGCCCCTCTGACGGCACTCACACCTGTTACCGCGCCTGACACCCCGATATCTCTGACTACGCGCGTGCGTCCCTGGTGGCGCCGTTTCTGGTGGCTATGGCCATTATTGCTTTTACTACTGGCCCTGCTGCTATTTGGCCTGCTACGCGGCTGTATACCAACGGTCACGCTGCCGGTGGGAAGCGTGTCCCTGCCCGCCACGACCACGACCACGACCATAGACACTTCGAATCTCAACAGTCAGTCCGGAAACGTTGTACCTCGCGGCGCAACATTGCCTGCCAGCGAAATACCGGCGAACGGCCAACTGCCTTCCCTCCCGGCTACGGAGCCCGCTACGACGACGCCAGAGCCGAAGACAGAACCTGTACCAGAGGCCGGCGAACCACAACCCGCCGAGCCACCTGCACCTGAGCCAGCTTCGCCGCCGACCACGGCCGCCGAGCCTGCGCAATCCAGCGCCCCAGTTGCTCCCGGTACACCGCTGAGCATTCCACCGGGTATTGCTGAAGGCCCCGCTGATTTTCTCAACGGCAATTACCGTGCGGGCGCCGGAATCATGGACGCTAAAACCTCCAAGCCATTACGCCTGGAATACGCATTCGAGAAAGGCCAGGGCAACGTCACTATCCGCCGCCCGGATGGCGTGTCCTGCACAGGTGCAGTCAATGCTGCGATGAATGCTGGCAACTTGGGCATACACAGCCAGGATCAAGCCAGTTGCACCGACGGTAGCCGTTATGACATGCCTCAAGTGTCCTGCAAGCCAGGCGCCCAAAGCATCGCTGATTGCCAAGGTAACTATGGCAACACCCAATTCCCCATGTCCATGCGGCGCGAATAAAGGCTGGACCCATGCTGCCAGAACTCACGCAATTCGAAGATACCGTTCACCTGATCAATGACAGCGGACTCCAGTTCATGGACTTCGCCGTCAAGCTTGATTTGCGTAACGAACCCGCCGGGCGCTTTGCCAGGATGGGCAATACGCTCATCGCCCGTCTGTTGCAGAATCAGGAAACCAAACAATATTTCCACTTGGGCCCGGTCGGCACTGCCAACCAGTCTGGCGAGCGGCTGATTCAGTCGCAGACTCAGGAACGGCTGATCAGCGAAGTCGATGACGAAGACCTGACGCTGAGCATGCAGGCGAGCCTCAAGCTGCTGGACGGCCTATGGCTGCCCGCGCCATTCTTTCGCTTCCTGCCGCCCGAGCGCTATGACGAAGGCCCGACCAACTGGGCGCGAGTTCGCCTGATTGAACTCGAACAGCCGGATATTGATGGCAATACCCACCGCCTTACACTGGTGTTCGACACACGCTCGATGGCGTCGGCAGCGGGCATGCAGTATCTGGCCCCTACACGTGACGACATCAATGCGGGCTCGTCTTTCCGCCTGGCCTGTCACGCACGCCAGAGCCGTTGGTTCCTGGACCAGAAATGGGTGCAGGACTGGCTGACGGAAATCTATCGCGAGGGCAATAAGCATCGCCCCAGCGAAGACATTGATGAAGAGCTGGTTGAGCAGCGGCACATCGGCCACTACCTGAACTTGCTGAGCCTGCTGGCCAAACCGATTCCGGAACAGCGCAGCAGCGAGCCAGCACGTATTGAAGTGCCTGAAATCAAGCTGACCGCCAACGGTGTGGATTCCATTGATCCGCCGATCCCGGTGGACTTGGTACTGGACGTTGGCAACTCACGCACCTGCGGTATTTTGATCGAAAACCACGGGCAATCCGGCGATGGGATGAAGCACAACTACATCCTGCAAATCCGCGATCTGGTGCGACCAGAGCGGGTTTACAATCAGCCGTTTGAAAGCCGCATCGAGTTCGCGCAGGCATCGTTCGGCAAAGAAAACTTCTCGGTCCAGAGCGGTCGTCATGACGCCTTCCAGTGGCCGACGATTGCCCGGGTTGGCGTCGAAGCCGGGCGCCTGTCTGGCCGCCGTCGTGGCACCGAAGGCTCCACAGGATTGTCGAGTCCCAAGCGCTATCTTTGGGATGAAAACGCCTACACCCACGGTTGGCGCTTTAACAATTCCTATGTGCAGACCGACAGCGAGCCAAAGGCAACCGCTGCACCGTTTTCGCACAAAATCACCAAGCTCGGGCAGGCGTTCTACAAGCTCAAGAACGAAGATGACCGCCTGCCTGCGTTTTCTCCGCAATACTCGCGCAGCTCGCTGATGACCTTCATGCTTGCCGAGGTGTTGACGCAAACGCTTTCGCAAATCAACAGCCCGGCGCAACGTACTCGCATGGGACACACCCAGCGGCCACGCCAGTTGTCCAGCATCACCCTCACCGTGCCACCGGGCATGCCGCAAGTTGAACGCAGCCTTCTCAATGATCGCTTGCTGCAAGCGCTGGCGTTGGTCTGGAAATGCATGGGCTGGCACGACGGCGACCTCGACCCAAGCAAAGCCAAGGGCCTTAACTCGCCGGTGCCTGCACCTCGCGTGCCCCTGCCGCGAATTAAAGTCGAATGGGACGAAGCCACCTGCGGGCAACTGGTTTATCTGTATACCGAAATTCGTGAGAACTTTGCCGGCCACGCTCAAGAGTTTTTTGACACGTTGGCCCGTCCGGACAAGGCCGACCGCGAGCGTATTACCCTGGCCAGCATCGACATCGGCGGCGGTACGACAGACCTGGTAATCACTGATTACTCGCTGGAGCGCGGGGCCGAAAATGCCAGCGGCAGCAACGTCTCGATCATCCCTGAACAACGCTTCCGTGACAGCTTCAAGGTCGCCGGTGACGACATCCTGCTGGACATCATCCAGCGCTTTGTATTGCCGGGTCTGGAACTGGCGCTGAAAGAGTTTGGCGTGGTTTCGCCACGCTCGCTGCTGTCAAAGCTGTGCGGCGATGAAAGTACCAGCGCCCAGGACGCAATCTTGCGCCAGCAACTGAACCTGCAAGTCTTCGTGCCGCTGGGCCTGCGCCTGCTCAAAGACTACGAAGCCTACGACCCGGAACTGCCAAGCCCCGTGCACCACTACACCTTCGCCGAGTTGCTGGAAAAAGACGCCATCAGCGAGCGCATCCACGAATACGTCGCGGGCGGCGTACGTCGTATCGATGGCGGTCGCGATGGCTTCGACTTGCGCAACGTCACGCTGCGCATTGATCTGCCCGCCATTCACCAGGCGTTCCTCAAGGGCCAGATCAACCTGAGCAAGATTCTTGATGCCTTGTGTGAAGTGGTGTTCCAGTACCCTTGCGACGCATTGCTGCTGACGGGGCGGCCATCACGCCTGCCGGGCGTACAAGCCTACATCCGTCGCAAGGTGCCGCTGCCACCGGGACGTATCGTCCCCATGAACGGTTATCGCACCGGCGGCTGGTACCCGTTCCATCGCAATGGTCAGATCGACGACCCGAAAAGTACTGCCGCCGTCGGGGCGATGCTGTGCCTGCTTAGCGAGCAGCGTAAAGTCTCGAACTTTTACTTCAGCGTCGGGCGCCTCAAGCCCTACTCGACCATGCGCCATATCGGCAAACTGGACGAAAACAATCTGGTTATTGACCACGACATGCTTTACAGCGACGTGATTAAAACCGACGCGAAAGGCAACGAATTCCTGCAACTGCACGAACCACAACTGGACGGCCCGCAACTGCGGGTACTGGGCAAGACCCGTCTTGGCTACCGCCAGTTGAATGCCGAACGCTGGGTTGCGGCGCCGCTGTATCTGATTGAGCTCACCGAGCGCGGTACGCGCAAACTCGTGGGTAAACCAACCACTGACGGCAAGGAAGCCTGCCTCTTATTGCGTTTTCGCGTAGAGAACGCCGATGCCGACCGCGGCGACGCCGAGATCATCGCCGAGACGCTGGTCATTGATGACAACATCGCCAGCAACGTTCAGGACCAATCCTTCGACCGCAAAGACGTGAGGCTGCAGCTCTACACCATGTTGAGTGCTGAAGGCGGTGCCTCCAACTATTGGCTCGACAGCGGGAGCGTGAGTCCGAAATGACTACTCTGAGCACTGAACAGATGCAACTCGCCCACGCCTGGACCTCTGTCCATAAAGGCGCAGGTCTGGCCCTGGACTGGGTGGCCGAAGTGGCCGAGAACAGCGAAGAAGTAGCGACCAAGGCTCACGCCTTGAACCGCGATTTGTATCGCGCTCGCAACCTGGCGCGCAGCCTTGGGCGTGTGTCTACCACCCCTATGGGCATTGGGTTTTTCGGCCTGTCCCAGGCGGGTAAGAGCTACCTGATTTCGGCATTGGCCGCAGACGGCAAAGGCCAGTTACTGACTCAGTTCGGGCCTCAGCAACTGGATTTCATCAAACACATCAACCCGGTCGGCGGCGGCAAAGAAGCCACCGGGCTGGTCACCCGCTTCACCCGTCGGGCACTGCCGAGTACGGATCCACTGTTCCCGGTGGAGCTGCGTTTGTTCCGGGAAGTGGAGATTGCGATTGTCCTCGCCAACGCATGGTTTGAAGACTTCGACCATCAAAAGCTCAATAGCCAGATCACTGATGCGCAGATAGACGCGGTGCTGCACCGCCTTGAAGAAAACGCAACAGCCGCGCCCTCGCCCGGCGTGGGCAGCGACGACGTGGTGCTGCTGTGGGACTACCTGGAGCATAACTACCCCAACGCCGTTCGGCCGTTGAGCGCGCGGTATTGGCCACAGGTGATCAAGCTGGCTCCGCGACTTTCGATTCGCGAACGCGCCCAGTTGTTCTCCTTGCTGTGGGGCGGCGTCGGCAAAATGACCGAAACCTACGAGCAACTGGCGACTGCCCTGCACCGCCTTGGTCTGGCGGAAACGGTTTACGCACCGCTCAGCTCGCTGGTCAGTGAGCGCGACGGACAGATGATCCAGACCAACAGCATCATCAACGTCGATATCCTCAGCCGTCTGGGCGGCATTGGCGACAGCCCGCTGGAAGTCCGCCCGTTCATTGACGGCAGCTTGCGGCCCGCTGTCTCAGTGGGCAGAGCAGAACTGGCGGCATTGACCAACGAGCTGATTTTTCGACTGGACAACGAACCGGCCAACGCCATCGTCAATAGCGTCGACCTGCTGGACTTCCCGGGCTACCGCAGCCGCCAGAAGCTGATGAGCATCGATGAAGCCAGTGAGGTGGACAGCAACGGCGCCACTAATAACCCGGTCGCCAAACTGTTGCTGCGCGGCAAAGTGGCTTACCTGTTCGAGCGCTACACCAACGAACAGGAAATGAATGCGCTGGTGATGTGTACCAGCACCTTCAAGCAGAGCGAAGTGGTCAGCGTTGGCCCAGTGCTCAAGAGCTGGATTGACAAGACCCAGGGCACCAGTGCCCAGCAACGGGATGCACGGGCCAGCGGTCTGATCTGGGCCCTGACCATGTGCGACGGCTTTATCGGCAGCGCGCTCAACGGTGAGATCGTGCAGTTCCCTGAAGCCTGCGACAACATGCTCAAACTGACCATGATCGAGCGCTTCGGTAACGAAGAGTGGATGAAGCAATGGGGCAGCACCCCGTTCAGAAACACTTATCTGGTGCGCAAGCCACGCTTTAAGACAACCTTCCTCGACCTGGAATCTAACGGCGAAGAACTACGCTTCAACGAGTCCTACGACGACGCCTTGCAAGCTCTGCAAACCGCATTCAGCAGCAGCGAATTGGTCAAACGCCATGTCGCTGATCCGCAGGATGCCTGGCAAGCGATGCTCAAACTCAACGATGGCGGCATGAGCCGCTTCAGCAGTGCCTTCACGCCCGTCGCCAACATCGACTTCAAGCTGCAGCGCATCGAAGAACAACTCGAAGAGTTAATGGTGCAACTGCTACCGCGACTCGAGCAGTACTACGAAGCCGGTGGCGAAGACGAGCGCGCCAAGAAGAAAGTCATTGCCAACCTGATCGTCAAACCGTTTGCCACGACCAAGCATGGCAAATACGTGCTCGGCGAACTGCTCGCTTACATGGCGATACCTGAAGATCAACTGCGCGACCTTTACCTGAGCGGCGACTTCGACAGCCCTTCCGTCGAAAGCAGCGAAGCTGTGCAGAACGTGAGCGAGCCGGAAATTGAATACGACATTTTCGGAGAAGCCATTGTCCAGACAGCTCAGTCAGAAGCGACCGCACCTGCAGCAGTGACCGCACCGCAATATCAAAGCCACGAACATCGGTTCGCACGGGCTGCATTCGATTTGTGGGCAACTCACCTGCGCAACCTGAGCCGTCGCCAGCATCTGCTTGAGCTGCTGGAGCTGCCTGCTGAAGCCATCGCCCTGCTGGTGAAGGAACTGGTGATCTGCGCCGAGCGTCTGGACCTGCCATCCCAGCTCAGCGCAGCCTTGCTCAAGCGTGCCCAGAGCGGTGTGCGCAGAGAGAATCTGGTGCAGCGCCAAGTCCTGACAACGCAACTGCTGCTCAACGACTTCGCCGCCTGGTTTGGCCATACCGCCGATCCTGCCGAGCAGCGTCCTAAAGGATTGCTCGGTGCAAAACAGCCACTTTTCGCCTTCTATCAACAGGAAATGCCAGGTCGCTTCCCGCTTCTGGCAGCGCAGGCCGACGACCAGAGCGTGATCTTCGCTGACGACTGGATCTCCGGCATCGCCATCCATACCCAGAACAACGTTGGCCATCGCAAGGGCAAAGAAATCACGCCCGAGCAAAATGAGGCCATGGGCCGAGCCATCCAGGCCTTCAAAGCGAGATAATTCATGTCCATCACGATCAAACTCTCTCCACTTGCCAACCCGATACCGGGGCACGGTTTTCTTCAGGTACGTGGTTGGGAGCATGATGCTGGCAACCTGGAGTTTGCCTTCCAGCGCAATCAGGATGACTACTATCTGCAACACGACCAGCAATGGGGCAATGCGCCTTGCTGGTTTGCTCAGCATTTCGTGGAAGCTGCCGACGGCGACTCCATCAGCTATCAGGTCGGCCCGGAGATCGTAGATCCGCTGTTGCAGAATTCGGCTACCGGGGTTTTTAACTTCCGCCTGCGTAGCCCTGACGGCAGTGGCGAAGATGAAAACCCGATGAAACTGATGGAGGGCCTGGCGTTGTCGGGTGCGGGCAACGCCACCGGACCAGGCGCCGCGCAAACGACAGTTAGCCTTGCTCCAACGCAAACAGCGCCAGAGACACCGCAGCCAGTCGTCGACTCGGTGAGCGAAGCAGCAGTCGAACCTGCAACGTTAGCGGAGCCCATTGTTGAGCCTGCTCCCGCAGCGTCCACGAAACCGGCCAAAAGCCGCACGGCGTTGTTGGCCGTTGTCATTCTGGCGCTGCTGGCGATTGCCGCTGGCCTGTGGTTCTGGCTCAAGCAACCCGCAGCTCCGACTCCGGTCGTGGCGGCCACGCCTCCTCCTATCGTGGCAGCGCCCGCACCGACAAGTGCTGCGCCGTGCAGCGTTGAAGCATTAAGCACTGAAACCGAATTGAATTTTGTTCAAGGCTGCATCAAGCAATCGCCGGACAGCGCGGCATTGCTCAAAGTCATTGAACTGGCCAAAGCCAACAAGCAATGCGGCGTCGCGCAACGGCTGTATGCCAACCGTGCACAAGCGGGCAATGTCGACGTTGCCTTGGCGTACGCTCGCGAATACGACCCCAAGTATCTGCAAGCCAGTGACTGCTTCACGACCCCTGACAACGCCACCGCAGCCTATTGGTACGAAACCATTCTGGGCTATCAGGCCGATAACGCCGAAGCGGCGCAACGCCTCAAGGAGCTGAAGCCGTGACCTTGCGCCATTTTTCGCTGACGCTCGCAGCCTGTCTGTGCCTGGGTTCAGGTTGGGCGTTAGCCGCTGACAAACCGTTGTTGCAGGACGGCAAGAAAACCCTGTTCCAACGTGTGCTCACCACACCCGGCTGCCATTTGAGCACTGCCGCAGGTGGGCCAGCCGATGCAGCGCAGCCGCCGTTCAGCCGTTTCTATGTTTACGAGCGGGCCAGTGCGGGCAATGCCCAGTGGTTGAAAGTCGGACCTGACAGCTTTGGCAAGACCAGCGGTTGGTTACCCGCAGACTGCACCGTGGACTGGAAAATGCAGTTGACCCTGGCCTTCACCAACCCGGCCAACCGCGACCGACTGATGTTTTTCAAGGAGCGCGAAACCCTCGAAGGCATCCTCGACGCTCCGGATCCGGTCAGCCGGGTTGCCCCATTGCGCGCCAAACTCAAGCAAAACACTACCGCGCCCGGAGTACTGGCTCAGGAGCCGGAATACTTCATTGATATGCAGAAGCAATTCTACTTGCTGCCAGTGCTGAGCGGCGAAGAAGTCATGACCGAAGCCGGCTTTCGGACCCGCATCCTGAATGTCGCGTCAGTCAGCAAAGCTGATGCGGCGGCAGCTGCAGGGCAACCTGGCCAGACTGCCGCAACCCCAGGCCAAGGTCAGGGACAAACCGGAGCAGCTGCGGCCAGCCAACTCAAAGAGTTCAGTGCAGCCGTCGTGTTCGTTATCGACTCAACCATCTCCATGGACCCGTACATCGAGCGCACCCGCGAAGCCATCGCCAAGGTGTACGCGCAGATCGCCAAGGAAAACCTTGATCGCCAGGTGAAATTCGGTCTGGTTGCATTCCGTTCCAGCACCAAAGCCGTACCGGGACTGGAATACGTCACCAAGATGTACGCCGACCCTAATACCGTGAAGGACGGCGCCGACTTTCTGGCAAAAGCCGCTGACCTCAAGCAGGCAAAAGTGTCGAGCAAGAGCTTTGCCGAAGACTCGTATGCAGGTGTGATGCAGGCGATCGACCAGGTTGACTGGAGCCCGTTCGGCGCACGTTATGTCGTGCTGATCACCGACGCTGGCGCTCTGGATGGCGACGACAAGCTGTCCAAAACCGGCCTGAATGCCGAGCAGGTCCGTATCGAAGCCAGTAACCCTGGCGTGGCCATCTACACCTTGCACCTGAAAACCGCTGCCGGGGTGAAGGATCACGCCAAAGCCCAGGCCCAGTACGAAGCGCTGTCCACTTACTCCGGAACAAACACCTCCCTTTACTACCCCGTGGATGCCGGTGACGTGAACGCCTTCGGCAGCAAAGTCGATGCGCTGGCTAACGCTATTACCGGCCAGGTCAAAGCCGCCTACATGGGTGACGACGCCATCGGCAGCGCCATGAACGCCACCGCTGCGCCCGCCGAACAGAAAATGCTCGACGATGCCGCGCTGATCGGCCATGCCATGCGCCTGGCCTATCTGGGCGACAAGACCGGGACCCAGGCTCCCCCGGTGTTTCAGGCGTGGATTGCCGACCGCGACCCGATCAAGCAGAACGTCCCGACCACTGACGTCAGGGTGCTGCTGACCAAGTCGCAACTGAGTGATCTCAGTGACGTGCTGAAGAAGATTCTGGATGCCGCCAACGAAGGGCTGATTTCGCCGAGCGAGATGTTCGAGCGTCTGCGCTCTGTCGCCGCAACGATGGGCACTGACCCTAATCAGCTCAAGCAGAATGGCACGGCCAAGCTGTCCGAACTGGGTGTAATGGGTGAGTACCTGGATGACCTGCCCTACCACAGCGAAGTGTTGAACCTGGATGAGGACACCTGGAAAAGCTGGGATGGCCTGGCGCAGGAAAAATTCATCCGTACGCTGGCGACCAAACTGCGCCACTACCAGGTCTACAACGCAGATGTCGACCGCTGGGTATCACTGGCCGAAGGGAGTGATGCCCGTGACAACGTTTACCCGGTTCCTCTGGAAATGATGCCCTGACATGCTGCAGATCAAAGGACTGAAGGTGCAACGAGGGAGCGGTACACAGGCACACCGGGTGCATCTGCCCGAGTTGACACTGGGGCGCGGTGCGGTGCTGGCGATCACCGGCGAAAGCGGTTGCGGCAAAAGCACACTGCTCGAAGCGCTGGGTCTGCTGCTGGCGCCTGAGCAGGTTGCGCACTACCACTTGGGGAACGCGAACATCGCTGCGCTGCTGGCAGCCGATGATCAATCGGCACTGGCTGAAGTGCGTGCTCGTTCGCTGGGTTTTATTCTGCAGAATGGCGGATTACTGCCATTTCTCAACGTTCGTGACAACATCAGTCTGCCCATGCGTCTTCTCGGTATGGGCGGCGAAAGCGAACATGTCGAACGCGCCATTGCGGCCCTGCACCTGGAGCCGCTGCTGAAAAAGCTGCCTCAGGCCCTGTCCATCGGCGAACGTCAGCGGGTGGCCTGCGTGCGCGCCATTGCCCATCAACCGCTACTGCTTCTGGCCGATGAGCCTACTGCCGCTCTGGACCCCCATAACGCCAGGCAACTGTTTGAACTGCTGCTGGGGCTGGTCGATGAATTGGGGCTGAGTGCGCTGATCGTTTCCCACGACTGGGAATTGGTCAGCAGCTTTGGTCTGGCGCGCCTGAGTGCTGTCTCCCAGCCTGGGGAGACACGCTTTGAAGCATTCAATTGAACGCCTGAAGCTGCTTGTAAGCCTGGCTATTGCTGACCTCTGGCACGACCGAAAAGTCTCGCTATGCATCGCGGCCTCACTGGTTGCAGTGATTGCGCCGCTGTTGCTGCTGTTCGGGCTCAAGCATGGCGTGGTCAGCCAATTGCAGGAGGAACTGTTACGCGACCCGCGCAACCTGGAAATCAAGTTGCTCAGCAGCGGCAACTATGACGGACAGTGGCTGAGTGAACTGCAACGACAACCACAGACCGGCTTCGCATTGGGCCTGACCCGCTCGCTCAACACACAGGCTGACCTGCTGGGTAATCGCGGACGCTTCATAAACAACGTCGAAATCATGCCCACTGCTGGCGGGGACCCGCTGCTCAACACGCCTGCCAGCGCACTGGCGCCTGATCAGGTGATTCTCAGCGCGGCGGCGGCTGAACGGTTGACGCTGAAGGTCGGTGAACCGTTGCGCATGCTTGTGCAACGACGCCTGGACGGGAAACCGGAAAGAGGCGAAACCACGCTGACGCTGGTCGGCATTATCCCTGCTGTCAGCTTCGCCCGGCCAGCCGCATTCGTGCACCCCGATGTGTTGCTGCAACTGGAGCGTTTTCGCGACGGCTACGCGGTCAATGCGCTCGGCGCCACGAGCGGCCAACCGGAAGTCGAATTGGCCCCCCGCTACGCCCGAGCCCGGCTTTACGCCAAAGACATTGACAGCGTCGCACCACTGGAGCGCTGGTTGAATACACAGAATATCGAAACCGCCAGCCGGTTGGCCGACATCGAGAACGTCAAAGCCATCAATCATGTACTGGGGGTGATTTTCGGCGTTATTGCCGGAGCGGCCTTAATGGGCTGCATCGCTTCGCTGGTAGGTGCCTTTCTGGCCAATATTGATCGAAAACGTCGCAGCCTGGCTTTGCTGCGTCTGATGGGGTTCACCAGTCAGGCAGTCGCCGGTTACGTCGTCCTGCAAGCCCTGGTGCTGGCAGGAATTGGCTATATCGGTGGCCTGGCGTTTTACCTCGCCGGCAGCCAGGCCTTCAACCAGTTACTGGGCGGCCAACGCATCACTGGCAGTTTTGTATGCCACATCACCCCTTTGCACGGCCTCGCGGCGCTGGCGCTCGCTCTTGCGATTGCGGCACTGGTTGCGCTTGTCGGTGCCACCCGAGCTATCAGAATCCAACCCGCGGAGAGTCTGCGTGAACTGTAAACACTGGCGCCACCTGCTGTTTGTGCCCCTGACATTGGCGAGCTTTCAGGCATCAGCCGCTTGGGAAGAGAAGTTCTACAACCCAATGCCAGACGCTGACGACGTCGTGCTGCCGATGCCCTGCGACGGTGCCATGGTGTTTCGCAAGGTGTTTATCCCGCTGGCCGGCCCACTGGACGACTACCCCATCAATATTGGCGGTGACAACAACGAATGGGGCTATGTCGAACAGACCCATCCAGCATTCATTGCCGGTAGCTTCACTGCCGAAAAAACCGCCAAGTCGCGTTATTACCTGCTCGCCAAATATGAGATGAGCGACCTGCAATATCGTGCGCTGACACAGGCCGAGTGCCCTACGGCATCGAACAAGCAACGGTTGCCAGCCGTTTCGCTGAGCTGGATGCAGGCAATGGCAGCGGCCGACAAGTACAACCTGTGGTTGCGCCAGAACGCAGCGGACAAGTTGCCCAAAGAAGACGGCGTGGCGGGCTTTGTCCGCTTGCCGACAGAAGTTGAGTGGGAATTTGCTGCACGCGGCGGGCTGAATGTCAGCACCGCGGAGTTCCGCGACCTGCGCTACCCGATGCCGGACGGGTTGAATGCCTATGAATGGTTCGCCGGAGCCCAGTCCTCCAATGGTCAACTGCAACTGACCGGGCTGCTCAAACCCAATCCGCTGGGCTTGCACGACATGCTTGGCAACGTCGATGAGATGATGTTTGAGCCGTTTCGCCTGAACAAACTGGATCGCCAGCATGGCCAGGCTGGAGGCTATGTGGTCCGTGGCGGTGACTATCGGACCGCTCAAGGTGACCTGCGCAGCGCCTTGCGCAAGGAACGCAACTACTACGAAGCCAAAGACGCTGCGACCAGCAAAACCACAGGCGTGAGATTCTCCTTGGTGTCCAGCACGCTCACCTCTCGCGAACGCGTTGCCAGCATCGAAAGCAGCTGGAAAAAACTGGGAACCGGCAACGGCGACACCAGCCAGGACGAAAAAAACACAGCACAGGCACTGGGAACACTGGCCTCTGGCGTCGAAGACGAGGTGTTGAAAGAAAAACTCAAGACCCTGGAAAACCAGTTACGTGCCAGTAACCAGCAGCAGGAAGAAACTCGCGATCAGGCGATCCGCGCGAGTCTCAACCTTGGCGCATTCCTCTGCACCAAGATGCTCGACGACGGCAAATACCTGGACTTCCTGCAGAAGAATTACGAGCTTAATTGCTCGGCAACTGACCAGGACAGCAGTTGCCCGATGCGCAAAGGCAAGCTCGACGAGCAGCGCGATCGACTGCACAAACTCAGCCGTTACTACGCAAGTAGCCTCGTGGACTCCGCAACACTCTACGGCGAGCCGCTGTTGGCCAGGCAAATACCGGTCATGGGCGAAATCATCACGCGCAACGAACAGCTCAAAGAGCTCAAGCCCTACTTGCAGACCCACTGGGTCAATCAGCAGGCATTTCTTAAAACCCAAAAAATCGACACCGATGCCTGGCTCGGCCGCTGCAAAGCAGTCCAGTAACTCGACGTCACGCTTACTTCAAGGAGCTTCAGTATGGAACAAGTACGTAATTATCTGCCCAAGGTCATGCTCGGCCTGCTGCTCTCTGTCAGCCTGGTGTTGGCAGGCTGCGGCACCAACGGTATCGGCAGCAGCATGCTCGATAACTCCAGCACAGCACCCGACCCACGGCTAACCAAAAGCGCCGATGCGTCATTCTTTTCCACCTCCGGCCTCACTGCATGTGCGGGTGCCGCAGGTGTTGGCGTTCTGGCTTGTGCCGTGACCAGCCCTAACGACAAAGTGAAATGCATGGTAGTAGCCGGTATCGCTGCCTGCGGCGTGGCCATGGGTGCCAACTATTACTACGACTACCGTCGCGCCAAGTACTCCGACACCACTCAACGCCTGCAACTGATGAATGACGAAGTGAAAGCGGACACCGAAAAAGTCGCTCAGCGCACTGCCACCCTGCAGCAAGTGATCAACGACGACAAAGAGCGCATCGCAGACATCCAGAAATCGATCAAAAGCAAAACCGTGGATAAAGCCAAGGCACAGCAGGAAATCGCCAGCGTCGACAGCAATCTTGCGCAGATGAAAAAAGACCTGAGCGGCATGCGTGACAAAGTCAACGAATACCAGAAAACCGCCAATCTGGAGCGCGTTAATGGTGGTGGCAAGCAAGTGACCGAGATCGATAACGAAATCACCAAAATGAACACTAAAGTAGCGTCCTTGCAGAAGGAAGTCGACGGTCTGTACAGCCAGCGTCAAGCCATCACTCTGGGTTGAGATGAACATGATTATTCGAGCACTTGTCGTCAGCTCGGGGCTGTTGCTGTTGGGTGGCTGTGCCACTCAACCGGGTAGCTGCGATTCAAACAACGCAGAAGCCAGCCTGATCGCAAAAATGAACTGCGATCACTCGGGCGGCTACAGCGAACAAATCCGCCAGCGGGAACAGTCGCTAACGGACGCCCGCGCAGAAAATGCGGCATTCCACGACGTTTACAACGCCTTGCAAGACCAACAGAAAGTCGCCAGTAAAAGCCTTGCCGAGCAACAGCGGCAGCAGGCCACGCTGGACGCGTCGATGAGCAAGCTACTGGGCCAGCTCAAGACCCGTCATGCCAACAAGACGCAGGTTCAGCAACAGATCGCTGACCTCGAAAAGCAGATGGCCGCCAAAAAGCAGGCCACCGCCAGTACTGATCCGGCGGTTATCGAGGCACGTAAGCAAGAACTGAAAGCCCTGCAGCAAAAAGTTTCTCGGCTGCAACTAAGCCTCGGCTACGAGTAACTCCCTTCCTGGAGGCCCTTCGGGGCCTCGTTTTATTCCGGACCTGTGCCATGCAACGCATCTCCCGCGACGCCACCCCCTATCCATCGGCGCTGTTGCGTGCGTTGGAAAGCAAGGTCGAACTGCTGCACCGTTATTTCCCTCCCAGCGTTGCCAGCCTTTACGCTATCCCGCGTACAGGAGGCGAAGACATAGTGCAGTGGTGGTCGGAGCTCGGAGGTCAACCGCTGCAATACCGTAACCTGAACGCCACGGCACAGCAGGCATTGATCGCACGCTACACCCAACGCCAACAAGCCATCAGACTTCTGGTGGATGAATTGCAGTCGCGCGGTAAAGGCGAGGACGCCCAGGCACTGAGCAGCATGATCGGCGCTCCGGATCTGGATCACCTTTATAGCCTCAACGAAGAGCCCGTCATTATTCGCTGGGGCCTGCCACTTCCTGCAACGCCTGCCGCTCCGGCTCCCGCTGCGCATAAGCAAACGGCCCTGCCCACTGCCAGGCCGCATTCACGACGTTGGTGGTTGCGCATGCCTTTCTGGTTACTCGCGCTGCCTTTACTGTTGTTACTGCTGTGGCTTCTGTGGACCTCGCGCGGCGGATTGTGGCACTTGATCCGTCCGGCTCAGGTAAGCAGCTATGCCTGTGAAGCAGGTGCAACTGCGCCTGATTTCGTGGTTGTACTGGACACATCCGGCTCCATGAATCTGAACATCAATACCTCCGCAGAAGACGAAGCCTGGATGAACAAGATGTCCAGCAAGCTACCGGACAGCAATCCCAGAAAAGCGCGCCTGCTTGCCGAACCCACTCGACTGACGGTTGCCAAACAAGCGTTTGGAGCAATGGTTGACCACCTGCACCCTGACATTGATACCCGCCTGATCACTTTTCAGGGCTGTGAGCGGACAGTTGATCATGGCCTGTTCGCGCCCAATGCCAGGCAACAACTGGTTACCGGGGTTAACCAACTCGACGCAGACGATGGCACACCGTTGACCGCGAGCCTCATCCAGGCCGCAAGCAAGGTCAACGGGCGCTTCAAGGATGCCGTCGTGGTGATGTTTGTCGACGGTGAAGATGGTTGCGACAAGAACGCTTGCGAAGCCTCCGCGCGTATTGCCAGCCAACAGCCGAGATTGCGGGTCAATCTGGTCAACATCAGTGACGGAAATCTGTCCAACTGTATCGCCGAAAACACCGGCGGCCGGGTTTACGCTGCTCGCGATGCCGTCGAAGTACAACGCATGCTGCGTGAGGCAATGGAAGAAGTTGCCGACACGCCAGCGTGTGCAAGTCCCCCTCCAGGCAAAGAGCCCCTCTGATCAATGCAGTTATGCGTGCGAAACAGGTGGCCTTGAAGGTAAGAAGCAGAACAACCTCTTGAAAACTCTCCCCAATCGTCCGACAACACATCAACAGCCACAGTGTGGATGTCAATAATTTGATACTGTGTCATCGGATTTTTGGGGACGAATGCAATTCGGCGTTCTTCAGCTCTTCACCTGGGTCTGTGCCTACCGTCTCCAAATCCTTCAAAAGGGGGAAGTTTTGACCGCTACCGACACTCACGTCTCTCTGCAGGCGGCCATCGATAACTGCGCGCGCGAGCCTATTCGCACGCCCGGCAGTATTCAGCCACAAGGTTTTTTGATCGTTATCGATGAACCGGCGATGACCATCGTCCAGATCAGCGAGAACATCGCCCAATGGTTGAATGTTGATACCGATGTCTTGTTGGGCAGCCACCTCGACTCCCTCGTCAGAGATGGCACAGCGTTTGTCGGCCAGTTGGGTGAACTGGACGAGGACGAGGCGCAGCCTTACCACGTAGGTGACGTAACCTTCCTCAAGGGCGATCGCGCAGGTCAACCGGTAGCGATGATGCTGCATCGCAACGAAGGCGTATTGATTGCCGAGTTCGAACCGGCCGGCGACACCGCGACCGCGCATGGCAAGTTGTATCCACTGGTGCGTGCGTTCATCAGCCAGATGCGTGAAGAAGAAAGCGTCGACGAGCTGTGTGATCGCTCAGTCCGCTTTATCAAGCGCATCACGGGTTTCGGACGCGTCAACTCTTACCGTTTCGATGAGTCCGGTAACGGCCTGGTCAATGCCGAGTTGGTTGACGCAGGCATTCCCAGCTATCTGGGCCTGTGTTTTCCGGCGTCGGATATTCCGGCGCAGGCACGTGAGCTGTATTGCCTGAATCGCATCAGGATTATTGCTGATTCGAATTACACCCCGTCAGCGATCATTCCTGAAACAAACCCGAAAACGCAGCCCCCTCTCGATTTGAGCTACGCCACGCTGCGTAGCGTATCCCCGGTGCACTTGCAGTACATGCGCAACATGGGCACCGGTGCCTCCATGTCCATTTCGATTGTGGTGGATGGTAAATTGTGGGGGCTGATTTCCTGCCATAACCCTACACCGCAACCGGTAAGCTTCCAGACCCGCTCGGCCTGCGAATTGCTGGGCCGTGTCCTGTCGTTACAGATTGAGACCAAAGAAGCTCACCTGCGTAACCACCGAATGCTGGGATTGCGCAAAGACATCGTGCACATGCTGGCGGCCATGGCCGACCATGACAGCGTGTTCAAGGGCCTGAAATCATTGCCTGAAACATTCATCAGGTTCGTCGGAGCCTGCGGCGCAGCAGTGGTCTCGGATGATGAGTGCAACCTGTTCGGCCAGACGCCTCCCGAGGGACAGGTTCGGGCACTGGCCGAGTGGCTGGCAGAGCGTGCAGGCCCCAATGTCTTCCAGACCAACAACGTCAGCCTCGACATCGCGCAAATACCTGGTTTGGCCAAGGCAGTGAGTGGCGTACTGGCGGTGTCGATTTCCGAGCTGCATTCGAACTACCTCATCTGGTTCAAACCCGAGCAGGCCCGTGTCGTTCACTGGGCAGGCAAACCGGAAAAAGCCATCGATAAACACGGCTCGCTGACACCTCGTCTAAGCTTCGAACTCTGGAAACAGAAGGTTGAAGGTTACTCTACGCGCTGGGAAGAAACAGAGCTGGAAGGTGTCGCGGAACTGCGTCTTGCCGTCCTTGGCATCGTGCTGCGCAAAGCCGAAGAAATGGCGCAGCTGGCCACGGAGCTCAAACGCAGTAATAAAGAACTGGAAGCTTTTTCCTACAGCGTTTCCCATGACCTGCGTGCGCCGCTTCGACACATCGCAGGCTACGCTGAACTGCTCAAGGACATGGAAGAGGTCAACCTCTCCCACCGCGGCCAGCGCTTCCTCGACACCATCGGTGAATCAGCTAAATTTGCCGGAACACTGGTGGACAACCTGCTGAGCTTCTCGCAGATGGGACGCTCTGCCATGCGTCAGTCAGAGGTCAATCTGACAGCCATGGTCGAGTCGATCCAGCGGGAAATGCAGCCCGACTATGAAGGCCGGACCATCGAGTGGGCAGTGGGCGAATTGCCGATCATTATTGCCGACCCGGCATTTTTACACCTGGCGATGCGCAACCTGCTCGCCAACGCAATCAAATACACCCGCAATGAAACCATTGCTGTCATTGAAATAACTGCGGTTCAGGAACCTCAGGGTGTTGTCGTCAGCGTTCGTGATAACGGCGTGGGCTTCGATATGCAATACGCCGACAAGCTGTTCGGTGTCTTCCAGCGCCTGCACCGGATGGAAGAGTTCGAGGGCACCGGTATTGGCCTGGCCAACGTCCGGCGCATCATCGAGCGCCACGGCGGCACCGTTCAAGCCCAGGGCGTACTGGGTGAAGGAGCGACGTTCTCCTTCACCCTGCCTTACAAAACTCCTGAACCCAGTCGTCTGAGTACGAAGGAAAATTAATGCTCAAGCCAATCCTGCTGGTTGAAGACAACCCCAACGATCTGGAACTGACCCTGGTCGCGCTCGAACGCAGCCAGTTGGCCAACGAAGTGATTGTTCTGCGCGACGGCGCGGAAGCTCTCGACTACCTGTTCCGCCGCAATGCGTACGCAAAGCGCACTGGCGGCAATCCAGCAGTACTGCTGCTGGACCTGAAACTGCCCAAGGTCGACGGTTTGCAGGTGCTGGACGCCATGCGCCAATCCGATGATTTGCGCAGCATCCCAGTGGTCATGCTGACCTCCTCCCGCGAGGAACTGGACCTGTCACGCGCCTATCAGTTGGGCGTCAACGCTTACGTGGTCAAGCCTGTCGAGTTCAAGGAGTTCGTCAGCGCCATCTCCGATCTGGGTATTTTCTGGGCTGTTCTGAACGAACCACCACCAGGTTCGGTCAGAGCTCAGCGTCGTCCCAGCACCTGATCCCAATTTGATTAAGCGCAGTCAGACTTAATGCCACTCAATGAACTGAAGCTCCTCCTTATCGAAGACAGTCCGCAGGATGCGGAGTTGACCCTTTTGTCCCTGGAGGCCAGTGGTATCAAAGTTGACTCGACCCTGGTGCACAACCATCAAGGCGCTTCCCAGGCGCTTAGTCAGCAAGTGTTTGATGTGGTGCTGTGTGACTTTCTGTTGCCGGGATCATCCGGCGCAGACGTCCTCAAGATCGCCCAGCAGTTAGCCCCCGAAACCCCGTTCATCTTTCTCTCAGGCATTTTTGGCGAGCAACAAGCCGTAGAAATGATGCGTCTGGGCGCGGTCGATTACGTCCTCAAGCAAAACTTCAAGATGCTGCCCAAGGCCGTCAAGCGTGCCGTATCTGAAGTCCGCGAACGGACTCAACGCCGTGCCGCGGAAACCGCTCTTCAGGACATTGAAGTGCGGGCCCAGCTCGCCATCGAAGCCGCGATGATGGGCGTCTGGGAAATCCAGCCCGCCACCGGCCGAATGCTCTGGGACGAACGCTGTAATGCCCTTTACGAGATTTTGCCCAACACCGCGGTCGATTTGCCGTTTCTGCTGGATCGCTGCCATCCGGATGATCGCGCGCTGCTGGAATCGAAGATTCATGCAGCCATCGCCCGTGAGTCCGACTATCAGGTCGAATACCGCGCACTGATGCCCAGCGGCCGATCACGCTGGCTGTTCTCCAGTGGGCGCTCGGTGTTCAAGAACGGTCAATGTGTACGCATTACCGGCGTGATGCAGGACATCAGCGAGCGCAAGCAGGCAACCCGTGAGCTGGTCGAATTGAACGAAGCCCTGGGCGCTCGTATTGAGCAGCGCACACGGGAACGGGATCGCACCTGGGAATTGTCCCGGGAGCTGCTGGCCGTATTGCAACTGGACATGACGCCGATCTCTTTCAACCCGGCCTGGGAAGCCACGCTGGGCTGGTCGAACGAGCAAATCAGCCAGATGCGCTTGTGGGAGTTGATCCATCCGGACGACTTCGACACGACACTCCATGAAATGGAGAGTATTGCGCAGGGTTATATCTCGACCCGTTTCGTCAACCGGATGAAGCACAAGTCAGGTGACTACCGCTGGCTGTCCTGGACCATTGTGCCCGAAGGCGGACTGATGTACGCCGCCGTCCGCGACATTACCGAGGAGCGCGCAGTCATTGATGAACTGGCCGCGGCTAACCAGAGGCTGCGGGCGCAAATCAGCGAACGGGAGCGGATCGAAGCGGACTTGCAGCAGATGCAGCGCCTGGAAGTAGTAGGTCAGCTAACCGCTGGCGTGGCTCATGACTTCAACAACCTGCTGACCGTGATCCTGACCAGCACTACCTTCGCGATCAGGGACATCGAACGCGGCACGCTGGACAAGACCGCCACACGCTTGCAGAACGTCAAGGACGCAGGCGAACGCGGGGCCAAGCTCACGGCTCAACTGCTGTCTTTCTCCCGCCGCCAGCGCCTGCAACCAACCGCCATCAATCTCAATGACACCATTCGTGGCATGGGCACCCTGCTCGGCCGCGCACTGGGTGGCAGTATCTGGATCGAAACCGATCTGGCCAATGACCTCTGGTATGCAATGGGCGACCCGACCCAGACCGAGATGATCATCCTCAACCTGGCAATCAATGCGCGAGACGCCATGGCCATGGGCGGCTCGCTATGCTTTTCGACGTTCAATGAGCACGTCACCCGGCCTGCTATACGCCCCGAGGACCCGGAGCCAGGCAAATATGTAGTGTTGGCTATCCGTGACTCAGGCAGCGGCATGAGCCCCGAGACCCTGCTTCGGGCGTTCGAACCGTTTTACACCACCAAAGACGTGGGTAAGGGCTCGGGCCTTGGCCTGGCTCAGGTATTCGGCTTCGCCAAGCAATCGGGCGGCGGCGTGATGATTGAAAGCGAGCTGGGGGTCGGCACCAAAGTCATGGTCTATCTGCCCAGCGTCGACAAGCCGGTGACACTGCCGGATGAACAGACATCGGCTCAGGCCCCGTCTGAGGTGGGGGGCGCGCACACTATCCTGCTTGTGGACGACGACCCGGAAGTCAGGGCCGTGACAGTGCAAATGCTTGAGTCCATGGACTACAAGGTCATACAGGCAAAAGACGGCGCACAGGCGCTGACCTTGCTGGATCAGGACATTGATCTGGTGCTGACTGACTTTGCAATGCCGGGCATGACCGGTGGTGAGCTCGCCAGCCTGATTCATAAGAACCATCCAGCCCTGCCGGTGCTCTTTGTCACAGGCTATGCCGACACCGACGTTCTGGGTCTGAACGGTTCGGCTGTGGTCCAGAAGCCATTCAACGAGTTCGATTTGCGAAACAAGCTGCACGCCACGTTGAGCAGCACCGGGCGTCGCTAGTACTCCCCTCTCAGAGAGGCTGCTCCAATCTCGGTCAGCCCGCTGATGATGTGCTGGGTATAGGGGAACGCGGGATCCTCATCCAGTATCCGCTCTGACATCAACAGCCCCTCCTTCACCAACGCATCAACCGCTTCTACGCACTGAGCAATCGGTGGAAGGCCCGTGCGCGTGCGCAGCATCTGCATGTAGATCTGGCCAAAGGTCAGTTTTCTGGACTGGACATGATTGAGTTGCTGGACGGTTTTCAGGACGGCGAGGTCGATCGCGTATTTCCTCTCAGCAGTCGCTGGGTGGAGCGTATCGGCGGGAAGTAACTGCATAAATGATGACATCGTTAAAAAGGGGAAAGACGATACTTAAACCACTAGCCCACTCACGGACCAACACCCTCCAGCATGTACTTTATATAAGCTCGATTAAACCAAACACTGAAACAGCGTCACCCACTGCTATTCCCAAACAGGTCAAAACCAACAATAAATCTTCTTATTAGGCACCCAACAAAAAGCCTTATAGCGATTAAGTAACAGACTATTAAACCTCGCATAATATCGCCCACTTCAAGCACGACGAACAGCTTACCAGAGCGTTAAACCTAACGACAGTTAGGTTTATAACAAAGCAACAATAAGCTCATACCATGAGCTTAAACGGCTTTTATAGCCACAATAATAGATTTATCAGCAATAAATAACCCTAGATAGGCACAAAATCAAAAGAACCTCCAAACTCAATTCTGCTTAAACCGCTAAAAAACCCTTCTCAGGCCATGTGCCATCATTTAATAACGCCGCGCTTACAAATATCCTTCTTCGCCACTGAACTTTTATGACTCGAACCTGACTTAACGTTCGGCGCATTTAGCCTTGCGCCCACAGCCTTTTCTTTTTCTTCTAAACCATCAATCGAGATGCAATCGATGAGTCGACCCTTGCTGTCTGTTATTAGCGCTGTATTACTCTGCGCGCAAAGTTTGTCTGCCCTGGCGGCAGACTCAACTTCTGCGACAAACGCTGCCACGTCCGCCGAGCAGATTCGTGTGCAGGTAGAAGCCAGACGTGACCAGCTGACTGGCGCTGCCAATGTCAGCACATCCACGGCTAAAGGCCCTTCCACCGTGCTCGACGCACCGGTGGTGACCGATGACGCCCCGACCCAGGCGCAACGTCCATGAACCAGCCCAACCCTCAGCCGATTGCATCCGCCAAAAGGACGCTTGCCGTGTCAGCCTTAAAACACACCCTGAGCCTGAGCCTGCTGACCTTCAGCGTCCTGCAGGCCAACCTGGCCCTGGCCGCCGTCACGCCAGCCACCGGCAATGAAGTCGAAGCCCGTGTCAGTTCAATCCTGGACAACATGAGCCAGTCCGAAAAGATCAACTTTACCCGGGTCAACGACGGACACATGATCCCGCCGCTGCTCAAGTGGGGCATCAAAGGCACCACGGCCTACGACTCCTCAATGGGCGTGCACGTCAACAACGCGACATTCGGTGCGCAGTACCCTTCCCAGTCCGCGCTCGCTGCGACCTGGAGCATCAATCGCGCCAAGGAGTTCGGCTTGGCCATTGCCTACGAAACCCGTATCTCGGGCGGCCAACAAATGCTCTCGCCGGGCGTCAACCTCTACCGGACTCCCTACAACGGTCGCTCCGCCGAGTACATGAGTGGTGAGGATCCGTTCCTCGGTGCCGTGCTTGCACCGGCCGTGGTCAACGCGATTCAAGTTCAGGGGATTCAGGCCAGTGGCAAGCATTACCTGGCCAACGAACAGGAAGCCAATCGCCAGGCAGTCAACGTTATTGCTGACGAACGCACCCTGCGCGAGCTGTATCTGCCGGGCTTCGAGTCGATGGTGAAAAATGCCAACGTTGCGTCGATCATGTGCGGCTTCAACAAAGTCAACGGCGACTACGCCTGTGAAAACCATCACCTGATCACTGAAGTGCTCAAGGGTGAATGGGGTTATCAGGGCACCGTGATCAGCGACTTCAACGCCATTCACGATGCGTTCAAAGGCGCTTGGGCCGGTACCGATATCGACATGCCGTCGGGCCTGCAATTTACCGAAGCCAACCTGCTGCCGTATCTCTGGAGTGGCCAGCTCACCCAGAACGTTATCGATGACAAGGTCAAACGCAACCTGCGCGCCATCGTCAGCTATGACTTCCAGGAGAACCTCAACACTGCCAGGACGCTGGATCATCCCGAGTATGGCGCGCGTGCGGCGCTGAACACCGCTCGCGAATCCATCGTGCTGCTGCGCAATGAAAACACCACAGAAGGTAAACCGCTGCTGCCCTTGGCGCGGTCCGCCAAAATTGCGGTGATCGGCGACTGGGCGCACGAGGCCCCCGCCTCACCTTTCGGCACCGCCAACTCACCGCCCAACAGCTACGTGACCGAACTGAGCGGTTTGCAACAACTGGCGTCGAGCAGCTCGAACGTCACCTATCTGCCGGAACTGAGCCTGAACCCGAAATCGTCGGCCTGGTATCAACCGGCAACCAATGACAAAGGCATCAGCAATTCCGGCGTCAAGGCTGAGTACTTCTCCAACACCAGCTTGTCCGGTAGCCCGAGCGTGACTCGCGTCGAGCCTGGCGTGAACCTCAACTGGACAACCGGCACCAACGAAACCAACGCGGGCACTACGGCTGTGTCTGGCTTCAGCCCGACAGCGGGTGCTTTCTCGGCCAGATTCACCGCGACTATCAAGCCGACGGTGTCCGGTGCACACGTGTTCAAAGTCCGTGCGGACGGCCCTTACAAACTGTGGGTCAATGATGAGCTGGTGTTGCAGAGCGACGGCGTGCCGTACTCCGCAGACGTGGTGAACGCCATGACCACCTCCGGCAAAACTCCGGCACTGGTCGCTGGCAAACCCTACACCGTGAAGCTTGAATACCAGCGCGTGCAGGGTAACTTCATCCCGGCACTGGGCGGGATTACCGGGGTACAGATGAGCTGGGCGTCCCTGCGTCCACCTAAGGATCTGTCGAAATACGACGCGGTCGTGGTCGCCACAGGCTCCAATTACGAGCATGAAGGCGAAGGCTCTGACCATGGCTTCGAGCTGCCCGATCAACAGGCTGAGCTGATCAGTTTCGTGACCCGCGCCAACCCGAACACCATCGTGGTCATGCACGGCGGCGGCGTTGCTGACATGCAGCCTTGGGCGAACAAAGTCGGCGCCACCTTGCAAGCCTGGTTCCCGGGCCAACAAGGCGGTCAGGCACTGGCAGAGATTCTGTATGGCAAGGTCAACCCTTCGGGCAAACTGCCGATCACCATCGACAAGAAAATCGAAGATAACCCGAGCTATGCGTCCTATCCGGACCCGGCGGCTTACCGTGGCAGCAATCCACTGACCGACATGACCTACAGCGAAGGTCTGTACATGGGCTATCGCGGTTATGACAAGAAACACGCCAAACCGCTTTACCCGTTCGGCTACGGTCTGTCGTACACCACGTTCGGCTACAGCGATCTGAAACTGTCGACCAACGTACTGAGCCCCGGCGCAACCATCGACGTGAAATTCACCCTGACCAACACTGGTAACAAGGCGGGCTTCGAAGTCGCGCAGTTGTATGTGCAACCGGTGAAACCGGCCGTTGATCGTCCTGAGAAGGAACTCAAGGGCTTTACCAAGGTGTATCTGCAACCCGGCGAAAGCAAAACCGTCAGCATCCCGATCGATTCACGCTCCCTGGCCTACTATGTAGACAAGACTGCAAGCTGGGACGTGGACGCTGGCAAGTTCAAGATTCTCGTCGGTTCGGATTCGGAAAATCTGCCCCTGAATCGCACCTTGACCACTCTGTTCCCGGAACACCTGACCACCCGCGACAGTAACCCGCTGCCACTGCCACTGCGCAAAGCCGTGCAGGTGAACGCCACACAGGCTTACTAAGCGTCAGCGTTCAGGCTCAAGGATGAGCCTGAATGTCCTTCCCGAGACGCCGCAAATAGATGTCGAACACCGCCATGACATCCACCTCTTCCGGGCATCTCAGCCACTGAATCTGCAAGCCGTCCATGACCGAGAAAATCTCCTGAGCCATGGCCTTCACGTCGATATCGGCACGAATTTCCCCCGCCTCTTTCAACGCGTTCAAATGGCCGCGAGCATGCTGGTGGGTAAGGTGAAATCTGTCTTGATGCCAGGACCATGCCGGATGAGCATGGGAAAGGCTTTCGGTATTCATCACCAGTGACGCCTGACATTCGGCAGCGTCTTCGACACTGAACCCCATGCTCAGCCTCAGGAACTTGAGAAAACCCTCCACGGTGAGCTCGGTCGTCAGCTCGTGAAACCTTGAAGTCACCCGTTGATCCCTGCGATCCAGCAGTGCAGCCAGCAACGCCTCTTTATTGGGAAAGTGATGCAACAGGCCTACGGTCGTGATACCGGCAAGCGTCGCGACATCGCGCATCGAAGCACTGGTATAGCCATCCCGGGCAAAAATCACTGTTGCCGCATCAAGCAGCGCCGCCCTGCGCATTTCTCCCTTGGGAGCCCTACGACGCTTTGGCGCGACCTCTTCGCCTGATTCATTCCCTGATTCGTCAATTGACATAAAAATCCGATAACCGCTTCGTTCAAATTATCCCGGCATTCGCGGGCTGGATCCGTCGTTCAAAAAACCGTTTTGCAGTAATGGACGCAACAACGGTCGAGATCACTGCAATCAGCGCATTGCCGGTAAACATGCCTGGCATCACCCCACTGCTGCCGAACACATGCATGCCGGCGAACACGAACGGTACTGTGCCTGCAGTGGACCTAAGCCAGGCGAACATCGCCACGAACCAAGGCCGCTGCATGGTTACGAAAACGGCAATCGAGACGAAATCCAGACCAATCAGTACCCACAAACCACCCCCCAACTGACAAAAGGCCAGAAACAGCACTCGGCCTTCGCCTTCAAGGTTGTAGAAGTCGGCAATGGTACCGCAGGAAAGCAACAGCAATCCCCAGACAGACAGCCCGTAAACAACCACCAGCCTTCGCGAAAAGACGATTGCCGCGTTGGCCCGCTTATCGAGGTGAGCACCGATATTCTGTCCGAGGACCGGTGCCAAGGCACTCGGCAACGCAAAAAAAGCGCAGTAGGAAAACTGCAGGACCCGGTCAAGGACTGCCATCGCCGCTAAAGCTGATGTGCCAAAAGTAGCCACGGACGAGACAAGATACGCCAACCCTACGGGCGTCGCCAAATTGCCAACCATTGCAGGCAAGGCCACCCGGAACGTGCGTTTGACGTGCATGCGCAGCAGTTTTGGCCTGACTGACACCTTCATCCCGACATGGCGACGCACCCAGTACAGCCCCAGACTGGCAGAAACGAACGCCGACAACGCGTAGGAAATACCGGCCCCTTCAAGCCCCAGGCCCAGTACAAAGATCAGCAGCGGATCGGCAACGGCCAACGTAACAGCACCTGAAAGCACCACCCACAATGCTCGGCGACTGTCCCCGGCAGTCCGCAGGATTTGCGCGGACATCTGCATGGCGGACTGCAGCACGCTGAACGGCAATGCCAGCCAGATGAATACCCGTGCGGCCTCATAAGTCGCAGCATCAGCACCCAGCAGATGGGTAATCGGAACGATCAACGCCAATTGCAAGGCTGCCGACAGACTACAGACGATCAGTACCATCAGGATCAGGCTGGTGGTGAAACGTGAAACTGCCTGGCTTGCGCGATGACCGATTCGTTCGGCCAGTACCGTCGCAGCCGCAAGAATCAGCCCATTGGCCAGCGCACTGTTGAGGAAGATCAGCACCTTGGCAATGCCGACGGCTGCAAGCAGCAAAGGCTGGTGCAGCATGGAGACATAGACGAGCGTCAGTATGTCCACCAGAAACACCGCGAACAGGCTCAGGGCACTCGTGCTGCTCATGACCAGAATATGGCGTGCTATGCGCCCTTCAGTAAACGTCGCGCGGGCTACCGCCATCACATTCCCCAAACAGACAATGCCTGGCCAGCAACAGTGGCCAAGCCCATTGAGGCGGCGATTCTAGCGGCGGGCGGGCTTGGGAGCTATCACCGCCACTCGATATCGGCGACGCGCCGACCAAGGGTTCAGGATGTCATGTACCTACTCCGGCAATGGCTCGGAAACGGGCCGCCCCATCAACAGGACAGCCAGCAGAATGGAAAGCCCGACAAAGCACGCTGCCGCATAGCCCAGGCTCTGCAGCCCATACGAATCGATCATCCGACCGCCCACGATAGCCCCCAGACCAATCCCCAGATTGGCACCTGAAATATTCAGTGAAGCGCCAAAGGCTGTCGCGCCCTCCGCAGCTTTCATGACTCGCACATGGCTGACCAGGAACAGTGCCGCCTGCGTAATCCCCCAGGTCGCCAGCGCCATGGCCAGAAAAACCGGTGAGTGGATGCTCGGTATCAACGCAACCATGCCCGCCACCATGAACGCGCAGAAGACAATCGACGCCATCAGCGGATGCTTGTCTACCGCGCGCCCACCCAGTGAATTGCCGATCAGGCCCACCGCACCAAACGCCATCAGGCACCAGCCCACCACGGTGCCGTTGAAGCCAGCCAGCCGTTCAAGGATGTCCGCCAGATAGGTGTAGGCGGTAAACATCCCGGAGAACACCAGCACCGACAGCAACACATGGCCTTGCAATACGGGGCTGCGCAGAACGCGCATCTGTTGGCGAAGAGAAGCGTCCTGCCGGGTCACGCGGATGCTCGGCAGATACACCCACAGCAGCAGCGCTTTTGCCAGTGCCAGCACCGCGAGCATGCCAAACGCCATGCGCCAGCCCACGGCGTCCGCGACCAGCGTCCCCACCGGGATGCCAAATACTGTGGCGCAGACGATGCCGAAAGTGATCTTCGCCATCGCACGACCTGCGTGCTCAGGCCCGACCAGATCAACCGCTGTCTCACTGGCCAATGCCCAGAACACCGGCAAACCGAGCGCGGGTATCAGCCGGGCGATGCCCATCACGACGATATTGGGGCTTAGTGCCGCAAGGGTATTGGCGAGCGCAAACAGCACCATGACCGTTACGAACAGTTTCTTGCGCTCGAAGCGCGCGAAATAGGCGGTCAGGAATGGGCCGAGGCAGGCCACAGTGAACGCGAACAATGTCACCAGCAAACCCGCTTGAGGGATGCTGACCTCAAGGTCCCGGGCAATGCCGGGCAACAGGCCAACAATGACGAATTCGGTCGTCAGCACCGTAAAGCCGGCAGCCGACAACAACAGAATGGGTAACAGCATTTGAACTCCAATAGCGAAGCGCCAGGCCGGTGAACACCGGACTGGTTTTACAAGGAAATGATTGAGCTGATATGACTTGAGTACTGACCGATCACTGATGCGGCAGGCGATCGATGCAGGCGGGAATTATTGGCAGGCAAACAGCGGCCGCCATTATGTCCGGCCACCTCGTTCCGGTCTACTGTCGGGACATGCATTGATGCGTCGTCAGTGGTCATCGGTGGTGGTACTTAGGCGCCCGAAATTGTACCGTCGCTGACATCACGCCGTTTGCCTGATTGGCGCTGTTCATTGCACGATCCTGCGGGCGGTGGTGAATACCCACCCCCGTGGGAGCCGGTCTCACGCCGTCAGCGCAAATCCCGGTAGGAGCGAATTCATTCGCGAAGGGGCCATTACATCCAACAAACCTGCATCATCAGAAACACCGCCCTCCCGTTGCAAACAGCGACGATCCCACACCCGCAAAGTGTACTGCCCACTCTGTCGCTCTCTGTAGCGCTTGGACAGTGCGCCTCTATGGCTAAATACCGGCCCGCATCCCTGAACGACGAGCCGTTTATGAAATCTCGCGTTAACACCGGCATGGCCCTTGGCCTGCTCGGCGTTATAATTTTCAGCCTGACCCTGCCCATGACCCGCATCGTGGTCGAAGAAATTCATCCTTTGCTTAACGGCTTGGGCCGGGCGCTTGTTGCAGCAATTCCTGCTGCCGCGCTACTGCTCTGGCGACGCGAGCGCTGGCCGACGTTGCAGCAATTCAAAGGCCTGTGTTTCGTGATCCTCGGCGTGATTGTCGGCTTCCCCGTCCTGTCATCATGGGCGATGCAAACACTGCCCTCCTCCCATGGCGCACTGGTCAATGGCCTGCAACCGCTGATCGTCGCCATGTACGCCGCATGGCTGCACCATGAGCGTCCCTCCAAAGCATTCTGGGCATGCGCCGCACTGGGCAGCGTGCTCGTTCTGACTTACGCCATGATTCAAGGTGCAGGCAGCGTCAGCAGTGGCGACCTGTTGATGTTGGCAGCCATCGCGCTTGGCGGTCTGGGCTATGCCGAGGGTGGACGTCTGGCCAAAGAAATGGGCGGCTGGCAAGTCATCTGCTGGGCATTGGTGCTGGCTTTTCCGTTACTGCTGGGCCCTGTTCTGTACCTCGCTTCGCAGCATCAAGGCACGATCAGCGCGCCAACATTATGGGCGTTCGGCTATGTCACCCTGTTCTCGCAATTTATCGGTTTCTTTGCGTGGTATGCGGGTCTCGCCATGGGCGGCATCGCCCGGGTCGGACAGGTTCAACTGCTGCAGATCTTCTTCACGATCGCCTTCTCCGCACTGTGGTTCGGTGAGCACATCGACCCTTTGACCTGGGTATTTGCGGCGGGAGTGGTGGGCACTGTGGTACTGGGGCGCCGGACCACGGTCAAGGCGCCACAGCCCATCAAGATCTGATCACGACTCTTTTGTAGCGCGGGCGTTGACCGCTTCGTCGAGAAACGCCTTTACCGCTCGCCATGATTGCTCGTTGGCTTCGGCATTCGCCGCAGGTGCTCCGTCAACGCTGTAGGTGGCAGGTATGTGCGGCAGCAGAATGGTATGCCCGGCGTGTTCGAAATCCAGATGCTGCACAGGCCAGGGATGGCCCGCCTCTTGAAGCCGCTGCAACGCCATTCTCGAAAACCGCGCTGAAGGCCATGCAGCGTCGTCACCTGCCGACAGCAACAAGACTGGCCCCTGGATTTTCTCTACCGGAATGGCTACCCGCTGCACGGCTTCATGGTCCAGTAGCGCGGTGCTGATCGATTCGGCATTACGCAAACCGGCATCTTTTGCAGCCCAGGAAGCGGTTTTATTATCGTTCCAGAGATGCACCAATGGCTTGCCTTCATAAAGCCAGGCTGGCCCATCGCGGCCTACCGCCGGGTCCGCCGCCGCTTGCCCGCCATGCACCAACGCGCTGGGGACGTAACCGATAACCGCCGATACCGCCTCTGGGAACATGCTGCCCAGCAGCAACACCAATTCGCCGCCCCGCGACTGGCCACTCAGCGCGACAAAATCATGAGCAGGCCGCACCTCGCGACGAACCCAGTTCAAACCCGCCACGAAATACTCCAACGGCGTATTTGAGATGTAAGGCGACAAGCCCGGTGCTTTGAAATAGCCCAGCGCTAACGCCGCATAGCCCCGCGAGGCATAAAGCGCAGCCCGAGGCTCGTTGATCCCGCCACCGGAACCGTTGAGGACAATAATCGCGGGATGTGGCCCGGCACCGGCAGGCGTAAAGAGCGTTCCTACCAGACCGTCCTCACGAACGTCCCGGCGAGTAACACCTTGGGCGGCGAGACGCTGAGTCAACGCGACAGTCTGGTCGCTGCCTTCCACGCAAATCTGAGTCACCAAGGGCTGCAGCACGTCATCCGGAAACACGTCAGCAGCGCCCTCCACTTCAGGCCGCTGACTCCAGAGCAAGCCCAACGCAGAAACATCCTTGTAGCTGCCAGACACCGGAGCATCTCGCTGCAGATTCACGCAACCGGATGCGTCCGCAATGTACGTCGCAGCGCTGACCCAATACTGGTTGTTGCCACGCAAAGTACGCGTCGAGAGCACGACCTTCTGCCCAGGCGTCAGGCCTTCAACAGTGATAAGTCGCGGCTCGTCCAGCAAACCCTGTGCGGGTGTGACTGATAGTTTCGTCATTACTTTCCTCGTTTCCCTGTCCGACTGCATCAAGGCGTCACGGGCGTACTTAACCGTGGATCATTGCGGTACCGCTCGTGCAGCTCAACGATCATCGGCGACGCCGCCATCTGGTACTTGCGCCCCTCTTCCAGCAGCCAGCCACTGCCATGCCAGTCGCGCACTATACGGTCCAGAACCTGCTGCGTCTGCGCCTGCTCCTTGCGTAACCAGATGACCGAGTCTGCGGGCACGAGATCTTCACCAATGGGAATCTCGAAACCGGCCCATTCAGGTTGGCGCATGAGCTCGTGCATGATCGGACTGTTCAGCACCACACCGTCGCAGCTTTGGCCACGCAAGGCCAACAGCACCTCCGACTGCGCCCGGAACGCCTTGAGCTGGACACCGTAATCACGGGTCAGTGGCTGCTGAAAACTGGCGCCCTGAGAAATACAGATGGTCTTGCCACGCAAATCTTCCCAACGCTTGAAGCCGGAGTTCTTCGGCGCAACCAGCGCTCCGCCCAACTGCTCGTAAGGAGTTGGCACATAATCCAGTTGTTGAGCGCGCTCCGGGGTTACGGTCATGTTGGCGATGAGCAGATCAACCTTGCCCTGCTGGAGGAATACTGCGCGGTTGGCGGCCACCACTGGTACTACTTCGGTCTTGACCCCAAGCTTTTTGCCAATGTCTTCGGCCAGCTCTACCGCAAAGCCGATCGGGCGTTGAGTGCCGGTGGCGTAGGTGCCAAACGGCAAACCACTGAGGTTGACCCCGATCCGCACCACACCGCGCTCTTGAATGGTCGTCCAGGTCTGATCGGCGAATGCGCTCTGGGTCATCGCCACGACCAGGCCGATGGCCAGACCGGTACGTTTAAAATCTGGGAACGTCATGGGGCGGGCTCTGCTCCTGATGCTGATTGAAAAATTGTTCGAGGGTGATTGCGTAGCGCTGTTGGCCGGCGGCTGACAGCCAATCGTCGAATGCTTGAGCATCAGGCGCCAAAGACAGGATCTCTTCGCTGATCACTCGCGGATGGCGCGCATCGTCGCCGGGCAAGACTAAAAGGGGCATCGTGCAGGCTTTGACGAAATCTCGCCCCACGCTATAGACGAAATCGCTGGCAAACAGGTTGTGCTCTACAGCGCGCAGCACCTCCTGTGGCGGAAAAACATTTCGCAAATGGAGTGTGTTGACCCACGTCTGAAATGACGCCCGCCGTAACTCTATATTCTGCGCAGTCCTGCCAATCGGCTGCTGCAGCACAGCAGACAGAAAACGTTGCGGTGCCAGGCTGATCATCTTCAGCGCAAACGACGGTCCGATACATGCGCCCAACAGGTGGCATCGCTCGATGCCCAAGGCGTCGAGCAACTGCAAATTATCCTGAGCGTATTCATCCCATCCGTCATGCGCCGTGACAGGCGCGTGAGAACCGCCCGTATTGCGTTGATCAACCGTGATCACCTTGAAACGGGAAGAGAAGGCTTGCACGGGGTCGACCAGGCCTCGCGGTCGTCCGTCTTCACGATGGGTCCACAACTCGCTTCGGGAAAGTAAACCACCTGGGGCCAGTGCCAATAATGCGGGACCGTCACCGGTTACCTCGAAACACAAATGAGTACCGTTGGGTAAATCAATTGTCGCCATGCTGATGACCTGAATCCAAACATCCAGCGCTCAATGTGAACAAATCGGCCCGAGAAGCCCAATTCACAGATCACATAACTTTATAACCCTCACGGTTATAAGTGCCCTGCACTCATAGCATAAGCAGACGGGGCGAAGCTGCACGGGCGGCCCTTTTCATCTCCCACCCTGAACGACAACGAAACGTTATGTTTTACCTGCGATCCGTGATGAAAAATGACCTTGATGCGCAGCATCACTAATTACCTAACGCTATATAAATGGACAAATATGTGATTATTCAGAAATAACCGGAATTGCTACTGTTCGGCCACTGGCCCCTTGGTCTCTACCTGCCTTCTTCGGCTGCAAGCATGCCCAACTATCTAGATACCGCCCATCAACAGCGCATCAGCGAACTACGTTCAACCTGGACCGCGCGTACCGACTGGCCGACCTGGCTGTTGCTGATAGGGACTTACACCGCCTGGTTCGCGCTGATTCAGTACTCGCAAGAGTTAGGCCGAGGCTTGACCATGACGCTGTTGGTGCCGGTAATTACTTTCTGGATGTCCGTGCAACACGAGCTGCTCCACGGCCATCCCACACGCTGGTTGTGGGTGAATAAACTGCTCGGCTATACACCGTTGGCAATCTGGTATCCATACACCCTGTATCGCGATAGCCACCTGTTGCATCACCGCGATGAAGAATTGACTCTGCCGCAGCGTGATCCTGAGAGCCGCTACTTCAGCGGGCAGCATTGGCATCGCAACGGCACAGGGTCTCGAAGCGTGCACTGGCTGAACAAAACGCTTTACGGTCGATTGCTGGTGGGCCCACTGATTGCCCTGGCTGGCATGGCGGCGGATGAACTGCAAAGGTTACGCCGAGGTGACCAACAGGCCTGGCTGATGTGGCTCACTCACACAGCCTGCGTGATCGGGCTGTTGTTGTTCGTTCAGGCACAGGGCGGTATCGGAATATTCGACTATTTGCTGACCAGTGTTCTGGCGTTGGCGTTGTCCATGGTGCGCTCCTTCTATGAGCACCGTCCTGCGTCATCGCCGGAGCATCGTTCGGTCATCAATGAGGCTGGCTGGCCATGGCGCTGGCTGTTCCTGAATCTGAACCTGCATCTGATTCATCACGATCTCCCCGGCTTGCCCTGGTATTACATACCCCGTGTATACGAGGAACGCCGCGAAGACTGGTTGCAGCGCAGCGGCCATTTTCTGGTGGGGGGTTACGGCGAGTTGTTTCGTCAGCATGGCTTGCGGCCCATTGATAGCCCGCAGCATCCATGGCATTAAGGCGCCCCGTCCCGGGACGACGCTGTCGTACCCCCTGCAGGGCTGGCTTTAGCCGGGAGAACGTTGTTGCTGAAGAAATACAGGCAGCGAAAGTGCCGTCTCCCTCCCGGCTAAAGCCGGTCCTACGTTCATTGCACTCCCTCACAAACCCAACGAACCGGCACAAGGCCGGTTCGTGTTTGCTACTGATTAAAACCTGAAGATCAAGGCTTCCAGTTACCGCCTTCAACGATCACCGAATTTGGATCGGTGCCTTCAGCAAGCTCAGGGCGAACATACTGGTCGTACAGTTTGAGCAGGTATTTCTCCTCGCCCAGTTTCGCCAGCTCGGCGTTGATCCAGTCACGCAGTTCGATGTTGCCTTTCTTCACAGCGGGAGCGATAGGCGCCTCGTCACCGAGTTTTTCCGGCAGTACGCGGTAGCCCGGATTTTGCTTCGCCCAACTGAACAGCACCAGATTGTCCTGGGCGTAGGCATCGCCACGACCATTAGCCAATGCTTGCAAGGACTCGGAGTTCTTGTCGAACTTGAGCACTTTCCAGTCAGGGTGGTTCTTGGTCAACCATACGTCAGCGGTAGTGCCGGTGGTGACGATGGTGGTCTTGGTGGCCAGGTCGTCAAGGGTCTTCACCGGGCTTGCATCAGGCACTAGCGCCTGCACTGCTACACGCAGATTCGGGTTGGTGAATTCCACCGCTTCGCGGCGCTCCGGGGTGACCGTCACGTTGGCCAGGATCAGATCGACCTTGTCGCTTTGCAGGAACGGAATCCGGCTGGCAGGTTCCACGACCACGAACTCGATTTTCTTCTCGTCACCGAGCAGGTCCTTGGCAAAGCGCTTGGCCAGATCAGTATCAAAGCCGACGTATTCGCCTTTTTCACTGACAAAGCCAAACGGCGGTTTGTCGCTGAACACACCGACAATCAACTTGCCGCGAGCCTTGATGGTTTCCAGGTAGCTACTGGACGGTGAAGGTGCCGCCTTGGCGACCGGTTTCTGTTCGGCAGGTTTGTCGCAACCGGCCAGCAGACTCAGGGCAATCAACGGTATAACGAGGGCAGTTTTAAAACTCACGATGCTTTCCTTTTTGGCATGTTTTCCACGTAGGAGAACCTCTCCAGGAACTGCTGCGCGCGTGCGGTCTGCGGGGCGCTGAAGAAAGTTTCGGGGTCGTTCTGTTCCGCGATCCGGCCGCGGTCCATGAACAGGATTCGATCTGCCACCGCACGGGCAAAAGCCATTTCGTGAGTGACGATAAGCATGGTCATGCCGCCTTCAGCGAGGTCGAGGATGACCTCCAGCACTTCCTTGACCATTTCCGGATCAAGGGCGGCGGTAACTTCATCAAACAACATGACTTTGGGATTCATGCACAGTGCCCGAACGATGGCGATGCGTTGCTGCTGCCCACCGGACAGCTCACGCGGATAAGCATCGCGCTTGTCCGCGAGACCGACCCGCTCCAGCAAGGCTTCAGCTTGTTGCCGAGCCTCGCCGGCTGCGCGCTTCTGCACTTGCAGCGGGCCGAGCAGGATGTTGTCCAGCACGGTCATGTGCGGGAACAGGTAATAGCTCTGGAACACCATGCCGATCTGCTGGCGAACCTTGCGCCAGTCAGCATTGGCTGGCAGCGCCTTGCCAGCAAAATGCAGACTGCCCGCATGCCCCAGTTCCAGGCCGTTGAGGCAACGCAGCAAGGTGCTTTTGCCACAACCACTAGGCCCGAGGATCACCACCACCTCGCCCTCTTTCACTTGCAGGTCGACGGACTGGAGAACCGGTGTATCGCCGAAGCTTTTACTGAAACCGGACAGTTCGATCAATGTACTCATGCGTGGCTCCAGCGCCGTTCAAGCACGCGGGACGCGGCCGACAACGGATAGCAAACAAAGAAGAAGAACAGAAACAGGAAGCCGTAGATCAGCACCGATTCGTAGGTCCGCTCGATGATCTGCTGGCCCACCTTGGTCACATCCACAACACCGATCAGCACCGCCAGCGAACTGGTCTTGATGACCCGCGTGTAGACGTTGATCACCGGCGGCGTCAGGCGTTTCAGGGCCTGGGGCAACAACACACGACCATAGAGCTGAACCAGCCCCAGTCCGATTGCCAGGCCTGCTTCGCGCTGACCGCGTGGAATGGAGCGCAGCCCGCCACGCACTACCTCGCCCACTTCACTGGCGCCCCACAAGGACAACACCAGTACCGCGCACCAGAACGCAGGAATGCTCAACCCGAGGAAGATTGGCAAACCGAAGAAGAACAGGTACAGCCAGACCAGTACCGGAATCGCCCGAAACAGTTCCAGATAAATCCGCAGTGGCACATCCAGCCAGCGTTTGCCGAGGCTGCGCAGCACGCCATACAACAACCCGCCGATACTGCTGAACAGAATCGCCAGCAGTGAAATACCCAACGTACGACTCGCACCGGTAACCAGTTGCGGCGCGGAAACCCAGAGCAGATCAAGACCCGAACTGGCCATGCTGGAGCCTCCTTTCCAGAACACCCAACAGCAGCGACAGAGGCAGGAATACCAGCAGGCACATGCCCGTCATGACCGCGAGCATCTCGTAGGTTTTGTAGTACAGCGCAATGTAGCTTTTAGTGGTGTAGAGAATTTCCGGCACCGCAACCGCCGAGACCACAGTCGTTTCCTTGAGCAGGAACACAAAGTTGGCGAACAGCGCTGGCAGGCTGAGAATCCCGGCCTGAGGCAGAATCACGTGCCGTAGCAATTGCCAGCGCGACAGTCCGATAGACAACCCGGACTCGATCTGCGCCTTGGGCACCGCCTCAATCCCGGCCCGCAGAATCTCGGTGAGGTAGGCACCGCCGAGAAAAGTCATCGCGATGACTGCAGAGGCGAATCCGGAAATCCTGATCCCGATACTTGGCAATGCGAAATAGATGAAAAACAGCTGAATCAGCAGCGGCGTATTACGCGCCAGTTCTACGTAAACCGGTACCAGCCGATGCAGTACCGGCACCTTGAAAATGGCAATGGCCGCGTTGATGACCGCCACGGTCAGCGAAGTAAGAATGGCGATCAGCCCCACTTGCAACGTGACACCAACAGCTTTGAGAAAGGCAGGTAACGTGGATAACGCGAAGGCATAGTCGTAAGTCATTGCTGACCGTCCGAGGCAGGTCTAAAGAGGCAGAAATACATCGAATGAGGGCCTTGAATGGGCTTATTGATATATAGCTTAACCTTCTGTTTTATTTAAATTTAATACCTGTTTCGCATAAGCATAGAGCCACTTATCAATGGTGAGTGCGGCCAACCGCGCCTCGCTCGCAACGGCAGGCAGAAGCCGTAGGACCGGCTTTAGCCGGGAGTACATTATTTCGGGCGAAGGATACATGGCGAAGGGACGGGCGCCCTCTCGGCTAAAGCCGCTCCTACGGCTTCTCTGTGTACTTTGCACAGCGGCGTCAGGGGCACCGGAGGACCTGCAAAGGAAATCGGCCAAGGACAATATTTACAAACAGTCAATTTCTGGATAATTTGTCTTATCCATTCATCAAGACACTATCTCCATGTCCGACGCTTCCGCAGAAACCCGCAACCTGCTCGAACAACTCAAACAGGTCGCTCAAGGCCTCGGGGAGACCTTCGGACCGTTTTGCGAAGTGGTCGTGCATGACTTGCAGGCTCCGGATCACGCGATCTACGCGATTCATAACAACCTGTCGGGGCGCAAGGTCGGTGACCCGGCAACCGAGTTGGGGCTGGCGCGAATTGCAGATCCGTCCTATCCACAAGTCATCGCCAATTACGCCAACCGTTTTCCGGATGGACGTCAGGCCAAAAGCACCTCCATCGGTATCCGTAATGTCGAAGGGCAATACGTTGCAGCGCTGTGCATGAACGTCGATCTGACCCTGTTTCAAGGCGTGCAAACGGCCATGGCCCAGTTCACCCGCGTCGATTGCGTCGTGGATGAGTCGCTGGAAGTGGACAGCGCGCAGAGCATTCGCAAACGGATCGATGAGTTTGCAGGCCGATCGGCGAGCACGCCGCGCTCACTCAAGGCAGATGAACGCCGCGCCCTGCTTCGAGAGCTGAAAGCGTCGGGCGCTCTGGAAGTGCGTAAGTCCATGGACGTCGTCGCGCAGCACTTGGGCGTATCCCGGGCTGCCGCTTACAGCTACCTGAAATAACCGCTGCGCTGTCTTTATCCTCATCGCCTTGATCGAGAGAAGCTCCATGCCCCAGTCAATCCTATGCAAGAACAGCAACGCCATCACTCCACCCGCCGGACACTACTCTCACCTGTCCATCGCCAATGGCTTCGTGATGATCAGCGGGCAATTACCGATCACTGCCGACGGGGCGCATCTGGCGAATGCCTCGTTTGAAGATCAGACACGGCAAGTGTTGCTCAATCTGGACAGCTGTCTGGAGGCCGCAGGCATCAGCAGAAAACAGTTGGTGCACGTTCGGGTGTACGTCACGAACATTGATCAGTGGCCGCTGTTCAATCGCCTCTACGGCGAATGGCTGGGTGAGCACCGTCCCGCCAGAGCCGTTGCAGGCGTTGCACAACTGCATTACGGCTGCGCTGTAGAAGTCGAAGCCATGGCCGTTGCGGCCTGACATTTTCATTTCGAGAAGGTGATAACCCACGTGAACACATTGACGCTCCCCACCTATCAAGATGTTGAAGACGCTGCCTTACGCCTGGTTGGCCAGGCCAATCGCACGCCGGTTCTGACGTCGCGCACCGCAGACAGCCTGTTTGACGCCCAGGTATTTTTTAAATGCGAGAACCTGCAGCGGGTAGGCGCCTTCAAGTTTCGCGGTGCTTTCAATGCCCTGGCCAAATTTGACGAGCAACAACGCAAGCGTGGAGTGGTGGCGTTTTCCTCAGGCAATCATGCTCAGGGCATCGCCCTCGCCGCCCGGCTGCTGGGCATTCCGGCCACCATCGTCATGCCTCACGACGCGCCGCTTACGAAGATTGCGGCGACCCGTGAATACGGCGCAAACGTGGTGCTTTACAACCGCCAGACTGAAGATCGCGAAGCCATCGGCCGCGAACATTCCGAGCGTCTGGGCATGACCCTGATTCCACCTTACGATCATCCCGATGTGATTGCCGGACAGGCTACGGCGGCCAAGGAGCTGTTCGAAGAAGTAGGCCCGCTGGATACGTTGCTGGTTTGCCTCGGTGGCGGCGGACTGCTGGCAGGCTCCGCACTGTCTACCCGCGCACTGTCACCGACCTGCAAGCTGTATGGCGTGGAACCGGAAGCCGGGAACGACGGGCAACGTTCGTTCCGCTCGGGAGAAATCGTCCGGATCGCCGTTCCAGATACCATCGCTGATGGCGCACAAACGCAGTATCTGGGCAACCACACCTTTCCGATCATTCGCCGTGACGTGGACGACATCCTCACGGTCTCCGATACGCAGCTCATCGAGGCCATGCGTTTCTACGCCGAGCGAATGAAAATGGTCGTCGAACCCACTGGCTGCCTGAGCTTTGCCGCCGCACTGCAGATCAAAGACCAGCTCAAAGGACAGAAAGTCGGAGTCCTGATCAGTGGCGGCAACGTCGATCTGCAACGCTATGCGGCGTTATTGGCGAAGTAGATCCGGATTGATGCCGGACAACTGGGTTGCTTTCCGAAACCCTGCATGCTGCGCGACAAAATGCCACATCAGGAATTCAACTAGTTGTCTGACAACCGCCGAACGGTCATAGATGGAGAAAACCAATTGTTCTAAAATGTTGCAATACCGGCAAGCGTAAGCGGAATCGAACGTCAACGACATCATCAGTCGTCAACATCGAAGCCCGACGACTTGACCAGATTTATAAAAAGAAAAGCCCGTCATAGACGGGCTTTTTTCGTTTTCGGCATTTGTAGCCGAGCGCGCCATGAGCGCAAACGACGATTTCGGGCCAGCCCATCGGGCGCCCTACTGCACACTTTTAAAACTTGAGGCTACTACCATGCTGCGACTCGTCATGATCTACCTGCTCCAATGGTTCAAACGTCTGGCTTCCAATGCGGTATCCCGCAACGGCAACAATGACACCTACACCGAGAACTTCTCGTCCCGTGAAGAGAATGACGGCGGCCGCTGGACATTCGTGACCATTTTCATCGTGTTCACCCTGAGCATCTACTCCCTGGCGGGCCTGGGCTACTACGCCAAGGTGCATGTCTGGGACGGTTTCACCGAAGCAGAAAAAAACAACATCGCCCAGGCCATGGTCGTTGCCAGCCAGAACCTGAACTAAACCTGTGACCTAGCCGCGACCAACGAACGGCATCTTAGTGGCCATAACGGTCATGTTCAGCACGTTGGTCGACAGCGGCAAGCCCGCCATGTAACGCACCGCGTCGGCGACTTCCTTCACGTCCATCATCGGCTCCACGGCGGTCTGCCCGTTGGCCTGTCGCACGCCGGTGGTCATGCGTGCAGCGAGTTCGGTCAAGGCATTACCGATGTCGATCTGACCGCAGGCAATGTTGTACTCACGCCCGTCCAGTGCAAAGGTTTTGGTCAACCCGAGCACAGCGTGTTTGCTCGCTGTATAAGGCGAGCTGAATGGACGTGGCGTGTGGGCGGAAATCGAGCCGTTGTTGATGATCCGGCCACCCTGCGGCACCTGCCTGCGCATCAGCCCGAACGCGGCGCGGGCGCAAAGAAAGACCCCAGTCACGTTGGTGTCGATCACGTTCAGCCACTTCTCGACGTCAAGCTCATCCACCGGCACGGCCGGAGCACCCACACCGGCGTTGTTGAACAACACGTCCAGGCGGCCATAAGCCTCTTCAATCTTCGTAAACAGCGCATCGACGCTCGCTGGATCACGCACGTCGGTGGACACTGCGATGGCCTTGCCACCCGCCTCGCCAATAACCGCCGCCAATTCGTCGAGCGGCTCCTGACGACGCCCCGCCAGCACCAGGCTGTAGCCATCCTCCAGCAAACCCAACGCAACAGCACGACCAATGCCGCTGCCTGCGCCCGTGACAAGTGCAACCTTTGAAGCGTTGGTGCTGGTCATTCTGGTACTCCTTCTGATTCGAAAAGTGCGGATAGCACAGGAGATTACCCGGCCTTGCTGGATCCGCGCCATCGAGTTGCAAACACAGGACCTGTAGGAGCTGCCGAAGGCTGCGATCGCGGTGTGTCAGACTGAATGCCTCGCAGCCCTCGGCTGCTCCTACAGATAATGCATTACATGCAGTAGTTTGCATGTTGAGTGTAGGAGCGCTTTAGCGGGGGTGGCATTCAATGCCGATTAACTCATCAAACCCTTGCACCACTGACGCCTTCCTGAGAAAAAGCCGTCCTTGTCGCTTTATTAGAGAGAAACACCATGAACAACGAATTGCTGATCACAGACATCCGCACCGGTGACGGCAAGGAAGTCGTCAAAGGCGCGCTGATCACCACCCAATACACCGGCAAACTGGAAGACGGCACCGTGTTCGACTCCTCCCATGAACGCGGCAAGCCTTTCCAGTGCGTGATCGGCACCGGGCGCGTTATCAAAGGTTGGGATCAAGGCTTGATGGGCATGAAAGTCGGCGGCATCCGCACCCTGTTCGTGCCTGCGCATCTGGCGTACGGCGATCGGCAAATGGGCGCGCATATCAAACCGGGGTCTGATTTGTATTTTGAGATTGAATTGCTGGAGGTTTTGACTCGGGATGATTGAGAGATCAATAGCGGAGCAGTGAAGGCAAGGCACGCGCTCGATAAATTATTTCACTGCAACTCGACGTCGCCAGCTTCAATCCACATACCTCACATACTGCGCCATCAAATTTGGGCGTCGAAAACTGTCGATGTCATCAATGCTGTCCAGCAAATAGTCCAGATGCCGTTTATACGTTGCGTCATCCATATCGATCCAGAAGCGCGGCGGACGCCCGGTTTGCTGGTCGTAGGCGGCGGTCGTGGGATCGAGGTGGCGGAACTCTTCGTAACGCGGCAACTCCGGCAGCGGACCACTGGTGTCCATGTAGGTCTGAATGAAATCCCATAGCGCGCAGGGCATTTGCCAGCGGTTATCCAGGTTTACCAAGGCGGAGAAGTCGATCACGATGTCGCGGTAACGATGGGCGAGAAACAGCACATGGTTCATCGAGCCCTGCCGCTCTGCCACGGAAACGATGTAAGCATCGAACTCATAAAATGGGGCCGTCAGTTCGCCGATAGTGCCGTTCTTTTTGTATTCGCCGTTATTTTTGTAATCGAACAGGGTGACAAGACCGGTACGACGATTCAGTTCCCAGATGGGGCCACGGGAGGGTTTTACCCAGAGCTTGGGGAATTTGTGGATGACGAGGGATCCTATGGCCCAGCAGAGAAGAGGAACTCCTAAAAACCAAGAAAAAAAGCCGTTAATCAAATCTAGCGTAACAAACAACCATGGTTCGGGATCTAGATATACCGCTGATATGAGAGCAAATAGCGATGGCACAATCCCAACCAGAAATAACCCTTTACCGAACATCAAAAGATATAACCAAAACTGCGATTTTTTAGACCACAACGAAAACCTGAACCGCTGATGATCATGTCGATCATGAAAGTCCACGTGCTCATAAGGAGCTGGTACATAAGTGCCCGCCGCCTTTTTCTCTTCCCGTTCTTTATCCATCTGTTCGCGAAATCGCAAGCTGCTGGGCGAGCGTTTACGCATGAAATCATCAGGGGCAATATCTAGCGTATATCCCCATGGCAAGCGTCGTTTGCCGAAGCGCTTTAACCAGGACCGCTCTGCTGAAGGCAGTTGATCGGGGATCTTGTCCGGGCGGTAGGCTGTCGGGGCGTAGTAAGGTATTTCACTACAGTTAGTCGTCATCGGTTTCAATCCACATACCGCACATACTGCGCCATCAGGTTTGGCCGCTGAAAAGTGTCGATGTCATCAATGCTGTCCAGCAAATGGTCCAGATGCTGTTTATACGTTGCGTCATCCATATCGATCCAGAAGCGCGGCGGACGCCCGGTTTGCTGGTCGTAGGCGGCGGTGGTGGGATCGAGGTGGCGAAACTCTTCGTAACGCGGCAACTCCGGCAGCGGACCACTGGTGTCCATGTAGTTCTGCAGAAAATCCCACAGCGCGCAGGGCATTTGCCATCGGTTATCCAGGTTTACCAGGGCGGAGAAGTCAATAACGATGTCCCTATAACGATGGGCGAGAAACAGTACGTGGTTCATAGAGCCCTGCCGCTCTGCTACGGAAACGATGTAAGCATCGAACTCATAAAATGGGGCAGTCAGTTCGCCGATAGTGCCGTTCTTTTTGTATTCGCCGTTATTTTTGTAGTCGAATACCGTTACGAGACCGGTGCGACGATTCAACTCCCAGATGGGTCCACGGGAGGGTTTTACCCAGAGCTTGGGGAATTTGTGGATGACGAGCGCAGCCAATGCCCAAGCTGCATAAAGTGGAAGTAGCATTACGTCATAGGTGCCTTGCACAAAATCCATAAGCGATGGTAGAAAATCTCCCCTCGCAGTAACACCGATAGAAATAGCGGTGAAAATGTAAACGGGAGTGAATAGGAGCGACCAGCCTTTTCCAAACATGTATACATAAGCCCAAAACTGAGATCTGGCGGACCAAAGTGAAAACCTGAATCGCTGATGATCATGTCGATCATGAAAGTCCACGTGCTCATAAGGAGCTGGCACATAAGTCCCAACCGCCATCTTCTCATCACGCTCTTTGAACATCTGTTCCTGAAACCGCAATTTATCCGGTGCTCGCTCCCGCAAGAAATCATCGGGGGCAATGTCTAGCGTGTACCCCCATGGCAAGCGTCGTTTGCCAAAGCGTTTTAACCAGGACCGCTCTTCGGAAGGCAACTGATCGGGGATCTTGTCCGACCGGTAGGCTGTCTCGGCGTAGTAAGAAGTCTGCTCCGTCGTCATAGCGCAGTCTTCGCTCTGTGTGTTTGTTCATCAGCCCAGAACAGACGTTCGATGTTTTCAAAATCCGGCTTGGCATAGGCCGGGTCGAAGGGCGTTGGGTCCTTGGGGGGTGGAGCGGGAAAGACCCAGATGCGCGGCCCGTCGCTCAAGCTGAACTGGGCGCGGACTCGCCATACGTGATAAACCTCGGGAAGGTTCGCGAGAGGTTCTGCCTTGTAAGAAAACGGCGTGTTCACAAACAGTTCCAAGGCCTCTGGCCAGAGTCGGTGGGCAACGGGTGTCACCTCGAGTTGGGATCTGTTCGTTCTGCTGCGCTCACTGCTTGCTTCGAAATAAACCTCGAAGCTTTTCAGGTTAAGCAGAGCTTTAGTATTTAAAGAACTCGCCCCCCCGAATAGCCCGCTCAGATTGCTTTCAATACGGATACGTGTGTTAGCACTGCGTACTTCGAAGGGCACCGTGTCGCGAAAATCCAGCTTGGCATCAGACTTGAAATCCGGGTTGCGATCTACGCCGATTCGGATGTTGGCCAGCAGGCTGACCAGGTAATAAAAAGCTGTTTGGGGATCACGCAGGTGCTCCGCCATGTTGTAGGGATCATCCCCAAAAGGACCTTTTTTCAACCAGTCTTCCACGGGACTACTGCTAAACATAAAAACCCAGGCGGCCCCTATGCCGATTAAAAGCAAACAAGCCCAACCCGCTGGCGATAGACCGAGAAACGCACTGCTGCTGACGATGAGACTACCGGCTGCGCCGATAAGCCCGCCAGCGGCCATAAGCAAGTGGCCGATATAACCATCGTCGCCCCATCTGTAGGAATACCAGGCGTCATAGAGGTTAAGACCGGCGAACACCAAACCTGCACCCACCTGGCCAAGGAGGCGAGCGCTGTATTTTTTTACTAACCGAGTGCTCAGCGACCCAAGAAGCAGCTTGGCGGACGCGTCAGAAATAGTGAATAACGTCTTGCGCCCCGCAGCCAGAACAGACTTGCTACCCGCTAGCTTTACTGTGAGAGCCTCCATCGCAATAGCGAGATCTAACGATGCGCCTGAAACTCCTGCTCTCGCCCTTAAATGGTTTTTTTCCCTCCTGACTTGCTCCTGCGCATCCAGCTCATTCCTCAAATTCCAAAGCTCCAACCCCACCACTACCCCCGCAAATGGAGCCGAATTCAACACCTCGAAAAACCCGTTACTGCGTAGCCCATCAAGCTGCTTCGCCGCCTTTTCTATAGCGCTTGCCTTTTCAGCCGTATCCGCTGCGCTATCCATCAACTCTTTCTGCCACGCCTCATTGAAACGCTGATTCGCGCCACGCACCGATATTGCGGTGGGATGTTGCCCTGGCATGCCAAGCACCTTTCGGTCAGGCGAGAGTATTACGGGCTGCTCGGCGTAGCCGTGTCGCTCAGCTGGACTTTTCATGACCCCGTTTTGATTGCGATATACCCCATACGTCTGGGCAGAACGGTTGGGCTGCTCGGGCAAGTCGTCCAGACCGAAAACGTAGTATTCCTTGTGATGGGCCTCGGCACGGGCAAGGAAATGCAGGTCGCCAAAGGTGTCAGGCAGCATGCTGCGCAGCTGTGCAACGCCCCGCCGTTGTATCGCAGTACTTGCACGCCAAGGTGTGGAGGATTGCCGGGTGCTCGCCTGCTTCGCTTTGTGCAAAGCCTGCTCGGCAGCTTCGACAGCGCCTTGCAGGTTTTCATGGACAGCAATGAGTGCCCCAGCGGCACCTTTAGCAGCTGTCGTGAGCGTGGAATTGAGATTGCCGCTTTTAAGCAACGTCGCCAGGAACAGGCTGTTGATATCGCCGGGGCTTGTAGGTGGAAAAAAGTTGCTCCGCTCGATTGTCGCTAGTTCAGTGGCGCGAAACTGTCCGTCGCCCTGATTAACTTCAGGGGTACTGGGCGGCTGATAAGGAGCGTTGAGGTCCTGCTGCTCGACATCTGGCCAAAGCATCCGGTGCAGCGGATGCTCTGGATCGTTGACGACTTTAGCAAGCCAGCGCTGACCGGCGCTCTCTTTCGGACTGTAAAGACTGAGCAGGGTTACGGCATCAGTAATGTCGCCACTGACCGCCAATGGATCGTAAGCCGCTGGGCGCAACGCCAGCGTGACGAACATCTGACTGATGAAGTAGAGAGAAGCCGCGTATTTGAACCCGTCCTGGCTCGCGTAATCAGCAAGGCTCTGCTCAGTACGCGGCTGTTGCAGGCACTCACAGAGCAGCGACTGACTCATTTCCAGGCTGCGCCACACCTGGGTGCGCTCGCCGGTAGCGGTAAAGCGATTGATGTCCAGCCGCCCTTGCTCTTTGAGATGCTCCAGTTGTTGATGCATCGGGTTCTTCTGGCCGCCGATGGACGCGGGCACGATCAACTGCTGTACCAGCAGCGCACTGCCGTGATGACCGTACTGTTGCGCCCGAACGCCACACAATTCCAGTAACTGCTGTTGCTCTTGAATACGGGTGTTCAAATGCCGCATCCGGTAATGCGCGTCTTCAAGCATTACGCCGTAGAGGTGTCGGGTACGAGCATTCGATAGGACGTCCTCGGCGGGCGGATGAGGCTCCCATAATCCGCTGTTGTGTTCGGCCTTCGGCTCAACGATTTGCTCCAGACGCTGCGCCCAGGCTCCTGTTTCGAGGCGTTGCTGACGATAGGCGGCCTTCCCGTCTTCACACCTTTGAACGTGCTGCCGCGCAGCCTTGAAAGCAGTAGCCAGAAACTGCCCACTCAGGTCACACAAATACTGGGCGGGCTGATCGAGCATCCACTCGAAACCAATCTGCCGCCCGCGTTGCGGCGCTGGAACCGACACCGGGAAAGCATGCTGCCTGAGGTTCAACCAGGTGGTATGAGCAGCACTCGTTTCGGACTGGCTGATGACGTCAAACGCATCGAAGGCGCTGAACGCTTCAAGCATGGCCATACCATCGGGCTTGTCCTGAAAGCGACGGTTGGAGGCATCTTGCGCAACCCTGAGGTCGGGTCGTTGGCAGCGTTTTTTACGCAGTGCCGGATCCTGCTCCAGACGTTTGAGTCGCGCATGGTTGAGTTGCACTTCGCTAAAGCATAATTCGGCTTCAACGCGTCTATTGTTCCAGTTGGCGGGCAGCCAGATGTCGTCCAGTCCCTTGCCCGTAGCTAGCCGGGCATCATCGGCGTACCCGCCCTCAATACGGAACCTGTCCAGATCGATGTCGTGATAGGTGGTGCCTTCGTCCGTGACCTGAACTTCCAGTTCGCGCCACAGGCGATTACCGAGGAACACATAGATATAACCGGCACGGCATAGCACCGGCGTACCGTGGTCATGGGCACTGTTGATTCCGGGCAGCGCCACGAATGGCAATATCGGGACGATCTGGTTGTGCTGCTGATCCAGTTGCCGGACTGTGATGCCGACGTCAGGCAGCGGTAACAGAATCGGTGGCCCACACTCTGAGTCAACCTCAAGCATCATCCGGTGCCGAGGATCGCCGCTCCAGTCCCAGACATGCAACATGCTCGGCGCACACATGAACGCCGTAATGGTTTCCGGACAGTCCTGAGCGGTCAGCGCACCCAGTCGTTTGTCGCTGTCGCGCTCATAAAAAGCCAGGCGCTGGCTCGCAGGATGGTCATTACCAACCACCTGAACGATGAGTTTGTTGATTTCACAGCAAGGGCCACGGCTCAGATCGCCGACGTTGTGCGACATCTCAGTTTTCCTGTCCGGTGGTGTTTTGTTGCAGGTGGTGCAGCAGATAGGCAAAACGAATTTCGTCGGAGCCCTTGGGCAACTCTTGCGGCACATCAGCCGCTGGATAGTCCCGACGCACGTTCAGGTAATGCTCAAGCGAGTCAGCCTTTGTGAATCCGTAGCCCAGCCCTTCATGCAGCCACTGCTGGCCTCGCGAATAACAAAGATCACTTTGTTTGAGCCACCATCGGTACAGGAAGTGATCCTGCTGATGGCGCCGAAGGGCCTGCTGTTGATGGCTGTCGAGTGCGGATTCAAACGCCAAGGGTTTCCAGCTTTGCGCCTCCAGGTTCTCAATATTCCGCCAGGAATAGGTGTTCGAGGCTCGGTCTGCCCACTTCCCGCCGTACCAACTCAGGCGGCTGATCGGCCCAAGCCAGTAGTTGAGTGAGTCGGGCTGACAAGCCGGGAAAAAATAGCTGGCAGTGACGGGATTGGAGTACCGCAAAACGCCTCTGCCCAAGTCATCAAAGCGGACCAGCAGAATGTGACGCAGATGTGCCAGCACCACCGATGTCGAGTGATGACTCTGGATGATCAAACCTGGCCAGTCTTCAGGTACTTGCTGTACGGCTTTGAACAAGTCCGAGGTTTTATCGGTCGTTACCAGAATCGGGCTTTGCTCGGTATAAGCGGCTAATTCAGTGGTGTCGAAAAGCATTGAGAGCTGGGGAGCTCCGACCCGTCGGTACAGCTGCGGCAGAACTGACTTTGTACGTTCAAGCAGTATCCAGGTATTCATTACTGCCCACCTTCGCGTAGTTTTCTTGCACAAGGGCAATGCGCCAACGGGCATTCCATCGGCGTTTTACCTTCAGGCTTCTGGCACAGCTCGACAATCGGGATGTCACCCACCAGTAGCTCGGGAAGCGCCAGACTTGAATGATCTGCGGCAGACTTGGGCGCAGTGATTGCCGTTTGCTTGTCCAGCGACATCGGCAGTGAAGGTGTCGACGGCATCCGCGGCACCGGAATCCCACCCAGCAGAATCGGTACGCTGGTAAAAATCCCCGCCGGAGTGATCGATATCCAGTGACCACCTGCCTTGATCGTCGTACTCAACGTGGCGTCGACAATCATGTTTAGCCCGGCCGACAGGTGTATTTCCTGCGCGGCGCTGACCAGATGATTCGCAGCACTGATGTGCTGGTTGCCGACTACCGTCAACGAGTCATCAGCCAGCACCTGGGTTTTACGGGCACCGTGCGTGAGGTGGTGTTCTTCGCCGTGTAACTCGTGGCTGGACAGCCCGGTGACCTTGACCTTGCGCTGGTTGTCGACCTGAATCGACTGATCGTTGAGGACGTGCTCGGACCAGTTGCGTTGAGCACGGATGGAAATGGACTCGGCGCCTTTGCGGTCTTCGATACGCAGTTCGTTGAAGCCTGCGCCCCCAGGGCTGCTTTGGGTCTTGAGTACGGTCTGGGTGTTCTGCGCCGGCAGGTTTAGCGGTGCTCGCGTACCCGCAATGGGCAGGCAAGCCTGCACGTAAGGCTGGTCCGGATCGGCGTCGAAGTAACCGACGATCACTTCCATACCGACTCGCGGGATCATCGCCGTGCCGTATTGCTCGTGCGCCCAGCCGGTGGCGACCCGCAGCCAGTAGCTGGAATGCTCGTTACGCTTGCCTTCACGGTCCCAGAAGAACTTGACCTTGATCCGGCCATATTCGTCGCAGTAAATTTCTTCGCCCTGCGGGCCGGTGACCACCGCGTGCTGGCTGCCTAAAACCCGTGGCTTGCGGTGCCTGAGCGGTGGACGAAACGGCACTTCGCCGGGGATGGCTTCAAAACGGTTGCGATAGCCTTGGGTAAACGCTCCCTGCTCAGACGAGCGAGGCATGGACTCTTCAAGCACCTGCGGCTGTTTGCCCTCGTGGAAAACCGAGGTCAGCAACCATTTTTGGCTCCACTGCGGATTGGGATGCGCCAATTCAAACAAGTGACCGCTGACCAGCGCGCTCTGATCGCTGTTGCCACTGGCCAGTTGAACGTCGCTGCGGTTTCGTTCCAGTGCCTTTCGCGCCTGCCGTGTGCCGACGCTGAGGTCGGTGAACGGCGCTGGATAATGGTAATCCTCCAGCTCACTACGACCTTCGCCGCCCACGCTGCTGAGCAGGTCCACCTTGGGCAATTGAAAGTGATAGTTCTGCTGGCTGGCCTTGCCCGATCGGGTGGCGAGACGAATATTGAATCTATTGATAACCGAAGCTTCTGCGACCAGCCCGCTGCTCTGCACGTATGAGACCGCAGGTTTGAGCACCGGCAATTGAATCGGGTCGTCAGCAAACACCAGCAGATGCGCGCTCGGGCTGTGCTGGAAGTGAAAGTGGATGCCCTCTTCTTCACACAGCCTGCGCACGAAATGCAGATCGGTTTCCTGATACTGGGTGCAGTAGTCGCGGGGCTTGCAAGGCTCGCGCAGCCTGAAAGCAAACGCATTACTGAAGATGGCGTGATCCTTGAGGACCAGCGCGATGACTTCCGGGACGGTCTTGCCCTGAAAGATCCGATGATTGCTGCGGTACTCCAGTCGTTTAAGGCTGGGCACCAACTGGATGAAATAGTGGGTGAAGCGCTTGCCGGAATCGCCCTGAGCGATTTCGCCAATCTGTCCGTGAAGGCCATTACCGTCGGCGTAGAACCTCAGAAACGCCAGGCGGTGTAACAAGTCCTCCAGTTTGAGATTGGCACGCTCGCTGACCAGCTCTATCCGCACGCTGAACGGTCGGCTGATGGATTCCTTGGCAGTAAAGGCGAGCACTCGCAAGTCATGCTCAAGCCCGGCAATTTCCAGCGTGAACGAGGCGCGATTGGCGAAGTTGAACATGGGCGAGTCCTTGGCCTGAGTAAAAGGCGGGACTTTGCCGACAGCAGCTCGATACGTCAGCCAGCCTATGCCGAGCAGGTTTGTAGGAAGCTTCCGAAACACGGGAAGTCCCCGTTATAGGATTACAGCCCGCCAAGACGTCGCTTATGGATAACCAGGTAGCCAACGCATTGCTTGTTCCCCCAGAAAAAGCGATGCTCCACCGCATAGCAATCGACGGTACTTATAAGAAGGAAACATCATGGCCCTGAACAAGCCAACCCAGGAACTCAAGCGGCACCTGAAAGGGACAGCCGCTAATCTTGAAAGCACTGCCAACGAAATACTCAAGCTTGCCGAACAAATGACTGATGTCGACGTCACGGCCATTCTGCAGTTGGTCAATCGCCTATACGGCGATGCTGACCAGCTCAAAGCCTACGCAGACGAGATCAAAGCCAAGCGGATCGTTCGCGCCAAAGCGCTTTAAGCGTCGCACTGCTCGTGTCTGAATCAGTGATCAATGCAGGGACCTTCGATGCTTCCTTCTACCGTCAGTGCCAGCACTAACCTGAAGCATCTGCACATGCAGAAATGGCGCGGCCGTGTCGGCATGTCATTGGCGGCGTGTCTCTCGATTCTCGCTGGCATGACCGACGCGATTGGCTTTATGGCAACCGGCGACTACGTCTCTTTCATGAGCGGCAACACTACGCGCCTTGCAGTGGCGATCAGCGATGGCGATCTGAACACCACGTCCCGCCTGTTGCTGGCAATCATCACCTTTGTAGCGGGCAACGCACTGGGTGTCATTGTCGCCCGTCTCGCCGGTCGACGCGCCCTGCCCTTGCTGCTGAGTATCGGCATGCTGCTGTGTGCTGCTGCGGCATGGCCGATGGGCTCGCAACTTCTTACGGTGATGGCGGCCATTCTGGCCATGGGCATGCTCAATGCGGCCGTCGAACAGGTTAACGGGCTGCCGGTGGGGCTGACCTACGTGACAGGGGCTCTTTCACGTTTCGGGCGTGGCCTGGGCCGCTGGATGCTGGGCGAACGCCGTGACGGCTGGCGGATACAGTTGGTGCCGTGGGCGGGCATGTGCATGGGCGCTGTCATCGGCGCATTGCTGGAAAATCGTCTGGGAGCCAATGCCCTGCTGATCAGTGGCGCATTTGCCGCATTGCTCGGGCTTTTGACGCTGTTTATCCCCCACCGCTGGCAACGTCGTTATATGCCACGTTAAGTCTTCAAACTGTCACCTTTGCGTCATATAGCCTGATTAACATCTGAGGACTTTTCCTACAGGTGAGCGCCCGACATGTCTCCTTCCCACGAAAATCTCGCGCGTCGCATCCACCGTGAACTGCTCGATCACAACGACGAAGAGCTGGAACTCGAACTGGCTGAAGACGAGTACAGCCTCGACAAGCTTTTCGAAAGCGACATCAGTGACAGCGACGAGAAACAGGCCCGCCACCTGTATTTCAGCGAGCTGTTCCGCCTGCAGGGCGAACTGGTCAAGTTACAAAGCTGGGTGGTGAAGACCGGTCATAAAGTAGTGATCCTTTTCGAGGGCCGCGATGCCGCCGGAAAAGGTGGCGTGATCAAGCGTATTACCCAGCGGCTTAACCCTCGGGTCTGCCGTGTCGCCGCGCTGCCCGCGCCCAACGACCGTGAACGCACCCAGTGGTATTTCCAGCGCTACGTTTCTCATCTGCCTGCCGCCGGAGAAATCGTTCTGTTCGACCGCAGCTGGTACAACCGTGCCGGTGTCGAAAAGGTCATGGGTTTTTGCGATGACGATCAGTACGAAGAGTTTTTCCGTACCGTCCCCGAGTTCGAACGCATGCTCGCTCGCTCCGGCATACAGCTGATCAAATACTGGTTCTCGATTTCCGATCAGGAACAGCATCTGCGCTTTCTCAGCCGCATCCATGACCCGCTCAAGCAATGGAAGCTCAGCCCAATGGACCTGGAGTCTCGGCGGCGCTGGGAGGATTACACCAAAGCCAAGGAGATCATGCTTGAGCGCACCCACATCGCGGAAGCACCCTGGTGGGTCGTACAGGCTGACGACAAGAAGACCGCGCGCCTGAATTGCATTCATCACCTGCTCGGCCAGATGCCCTACGAAGAAGTCGAGCAACCCGCCATTGAGCTGCCTGAACGGCAGCGCCGCGAGGACTACAGCCGAGTGCCAACGCCAAGTGAGCTGATCATCCCGCAGGTCTATTGAACGTACGGCGACGGAAAATAGATTGGACGCTAACGATTTTCGTGCTTAACCTTGCCAGCCTGTTTGTGCGCAACGGGTCAGGCCTGAATGTTTGCTGTTCTCAACGTATTGCTGCCGATTTTTGCCTTGATCCTGCTGGGGTTCATCTGCCGTCGTACAAATCGTCTGGGGCCCAACGCTGCATCGGAAATCAACCGGATGGTGGTCTGGCTGTGTTTGCCAGCACTGCTGTTCAGCGTGACGGCAACCTCCACCTGGGAGCAGATCTGGCACCCGGGGTTCGTGATCGGTTTCACGTTGAGCACCTTGTCGGTATTCGTCATCACGCTGCTGCTGCGCTGGAAAAAAGGCACTAACCTGGCCGACGCCAGTATCGACGCGCTGGGTGGTTCCTATGCCAATGCCGGTTATATCGGCATTCCTCTGTGCGTAATGGTGCTCGGCCAGGAAGGACTGGAACCGGCGCTGGTCGGGGCACTTCTGGTGGTATGCGTATTATTTGGCCTGGCGCTGGTCTGTGTGGAAGTCGGGCTGCAAACCGAACGCAGGCCGCACCGTATTGCCTTCAAAGTGTTCCTGGCGCTGGCGAAAAACCCTCTTGTGGTGTCTCCGCTCCTTGGCGCGTTATGGGCCAGCACCGGCGCGCCGCTTCCCGGTGCCCTGGAAAAACTGCTCAGCCTCTTGGGTGCGGCGACCAGCCCCTGCGCACTAGTCGCGCTTGGCTTGTTCCTCGCCGAAAAACAGCAAGGCACACGCGAGGGGACATCGCTACTGGTTCTGATCAAGCTGATCGGCCACCCTCTGCTGACCTGGGTGCTGGTGTTTCATGTCTTCGACGTGCCGCTCTTGTGGGCCAATGCCGCCCTGCTGCTTAGTGCACTGCCCACCGGCACTGGCCCGTTCATGCTGGCCGAGTATTACAAGCGCGAGGCGTCACTGGTCTCCAGCACAATTCTGGTTTCGACCCTCGGCTCGCTGGTGACGCTGTCGATCTGCCTGTACCTGATCAGCCATCCGGCTTGACGTCGCTGCCCGTCCGGCATCGATAACGTTTAACATGTCGCGCCCTTTCGCCACTGATCGCCTGTCATGACCCCAGAAGCACTCGCCATCCTTAACCAGCATCTGCTTGATGCCCTGCAAACCGCGCCCGATGAAACCCGGCGTTTGTTTCATGGCCGGGGCCGCGTCTGGCCAGGACTTGAGCAGCTCACTGTCGACTGGATGCAGGGCGTGGTCCTGGTTTCGCTGTTCCGCGAGCCTGCAAAAGCCGAACTGGACGCGCTGACCGAATTGTTGCTGGAACTGACCCACACGCCGCAATGGCTCAATAGCAAAGCGCATACCTTATTGTTGCAACACCGCTACTTGCCGGAAAGCACCACCGAGTGGCTGCTGGGTGAACGAGTGGAAGAATGGCAAATCACTGAAAGCGGTCTGCACTTCAAGGTCGATCTGGGCAGAAAGCAGAACTGCGGGCTGTTTCTGGACATGCGTTACGGGCGCGACTGGGTGCGTGCTAACGCGCAGGGCAAACGGATATTGAATCTGTTCGCCTACACCTGTGGCTTTTCCGTCGCGGCCATCGCAGGCGGCGCTGAACACGTGGTCAACCTGGACATGTCCCGGGCAGCCCTCACCCGCGGCCGCGACAACCATCGCCTCAATCAGCATGACCTGCGCAACGTTAGCTTTCTGGATCATGAGCTGTTCAAGTCCTGGGGCAAGGTCAAAAAATCCGGGCCTTATGACCTCGTTATTATTGATCCGCCCTCCTTCCAGCGCGGCAGCTTCCTGCTCGACAAGGATTACCAGAAAGTGCTGCGGCGTATGCCCGAGCTGCTAGTGCCGGGCGGTCAGGTACTGGCCTGCATGAACGAACCCAGCCTGGGCTCCAGTTTCCTGATAGACCACACCGCCATCGAAGCTCCGGCCCTACGCTTCGAGCAACGCCTGGAAAACCCGCCGGAGTTCCCTGACGCCGAAGCCGAAGGCGGACTCAAGGCATTGCTCTTTACTGATACATCGCAAGCCGCAGCGGATATAACATAACACCAATAGTTAGTAAGCTTTGCAACTTTAAACTCACCCAAGTGGATCCAATTAATATTTAATGGCGTCAAATAAACCACTTCTTGAAGCCCTTAAAGTTTCAGTTATAAACGCCGATGGACTTGAATAACCCGCCCTGTGTAAACAACAAAACTTTTTTACACAGGTGATGGTTTTTTCACATTGTGGCGACTACATTGATGGCAAGTCGCCATGAGATAGATCAGTTGAATCTCAGCTATCGCAGTGTGGCGATTCGAGGTATCTCGGCATGAAAACAAGAAATATAAAACTGACCACCAGAGCCCTGTTCAGCTTCGGCATCATCTGTTCATTATTGATCGGCCTTGGCGTTGCCTCGCTGCTCAAAATGGACGACATCCATGACTCCGCATCCGACCTGCAAAATAACTGGCTGCCCAGCGTCAGACAGGCTGGCAGGATAGAGACCGCGATGCTTCTGTATCGCCTGGACGCGAGGCGTTTTGTCATGGATGACGCACGCCAGGGCGAAGCATCGATCAAGAAAATCAATCAACTTAAAGCCAACTTGAGTACCGCCACTCAAGACTATGCACCGATGGTCGGTGGCGCTGACGAGAAAGAGCTGTTCAATAAAGTCTCGGCCAACGTCAGTTCCTACCAAAGCAAAATCGACGAACTGATGGAGCTGAGTAAAACCCGCACCTACCAGGAAATGGCGGTATTCATACAGGACACTTCCAAGCCTCAGGCCGTGGCACTGCAAAACTCGATCGAGGAGTTGATTGCCATTAATGAGAAAGGTGCAGATCAGTCTGGCGCCATCGCGGATGGAAGTTTTACCAGCGGGCGCTACATATCAATGATATTCATTGTGATCGCCGTGCTTGTAACGATAATTGTAGCGGTGGCGTTTACCCGAAGTATTACCCAGCCTATTCAAACCTTGTTGATCACCACCCGCAAGATTGCCGACGGCGACTTACGCACGACGGTCGAAATCAGCGGCGCAGATGAAATGACCGAGCTGCAGACTGCCACGGCAACGATGCTCGCGAGTCTCAAAGGCACGATCCAGCACATCTCGGACTCATCAGGACAACTCGCCTCCGCTGCCGAGGAAATGAGCTCGATCACCAAAGAATCCAATGCCGGTATCCAGCGTCAGAGTATGGAAACCGAACAGGCAGCCACGGCCGTTAACGAGATGACCGCTGCTGTCGAAGAGGTCGCACGCAATGCGGTTGCTGCCTCTCAATCAACCCAGGCATCAGAACGCTCGGCCCGGACCGGACAGGAACGCGTCAGCCAGACCATCGCCTCGCTGGAAAAACTCAGTACAACGGTTGAGCGCACCGGCGTTGAAGTCGAAGGCCTGGCCAACCAGGCACAGCATATTGCCAAGGTGCTGGACGTGATTGGCTCCATCGCCGAACAAACCAACCTGCTCGCCTTGAACGCCGCCATCGAAGCAGCACGCGCCGGTGAACAAGGTCGCGGGTTTGCCGTGGTGGCCGACGAAGTCCGCGCACTGGCTCACAGGACACAGACGTCTACCCGGGAAATCGAGCAGATGATTCAGGGCATCCAGAAAGACTCGACGCTGGCGGTGCAATCGATGAAACAAAGCACGCTTGAAGCCGGGTCAACCTTGCAGATTGCCCATGAGGCTGGCATCGCGATCAAAGAAATCACCTCTGCAATCTCCGACATTAATGAGAGAAACATGCTGATTGCCACGGCGTCAGAGCAGCAGGCGCAAGTCGCGCGCTCGGTTGACCAGAACCTGGTGAGCATCCGCGATCTGTCTTCACAAAGCTCATCAGCGGCCAGCCAGACCTCATTGGCCAGTAATGAGCTGTCGCAATTGGCCGTAGGCCTTAATCGCCTGGTAGCGAGGTTCTCGGTGTAGCAACTGCAAGAAAAGCCCGATCAGCTCCGAATGCGCTGATCGTGAAATTCAGCCATAACAAAAGCGAGTCATTATCGTGCTGAAACATATCTCTGTGACCGAGCTGCGGCTTGGCATGTACGTACACGAATTCTGTGGCTCAGGGATAGAGCAGTCATTCTGGAAACACGGGTTCATGCTCTCTAACGAGCATGATCTACAACGCATCCTTGATGCCAGAGTCGCTGAACTCTGGATTGATGACAGCCGAGGCGCCAGCCCCATACCCGCCACCTCGTTCCAGCCGGACCCAGCGCTGCCCACCAGCCTGCGGAACATCGCCAGCCGACCGATTCCGCACCGTGTTGCACTCAATCAGGAAATCTCCAGATCTCTCAAGCTTTGCGCTCACTCCAGGGCGGCAGTCGAGAAGATGTTCAGCGATTTGCGCATGGGCCGGGTCATTGAAATGGAGCAAGTCAGCGAACTGGTCGAGGAAATCTCCGACTCGATTTCTCGGCATCCTGATGCTTTGATCAGCCTCGCCCGCCTGAAAACCTGCGACGAATACACCTACATGCACTCGGTCGCGGTCTGCGCACTAATGATCGCCCTTGCCCGCCAGCTTGGGCTACCGCCTGCACTGGTTCACGAGGCGGGTATCGCAGGCCTGATGCATGACATTGGCAAAGTGGTGATCCCGTTGACCATCCTGAACAAGCCAGGCGCGCTCAGCGATGAGGAATTCGCGACCATGCGCAGCCACTCCGAGTGTGGCGCCAATATGCTGATGCAGAGCCAGCACTTCAGCTCGCGCGTCATGGACGTCTGCCTGCATCACCATGAAAAGATCGATGGCACCGGTTACCCGCACAGACTGGCAGGCAGCCAGATCAGCCTGTTCGCCCGAATGGGCGCGGTATGCGATGTCTATGACGCCGTCACCTCGGACCGCCCCTACAAAGAAGCCTGGGGGCCTGCCGAAGCCATTCACCGCATGGCCCAATGGCAAGGTCACTTTGATGAAAAGGTCTTCCAGGCGTTCGTCAAATGCGTCGGCATTTATCCGGTCGGCGCGCTGGTTCGCCTGCAAAGCGGAAGAATTGGCGTGGTCACCGAGCAGCATGAGAAGTCGTTGCTCACACCCAAGGTCCGGGTGTTCTTTTGCGCCAACAGCCATGAGTACATCGCGCAGACCACCCTCAACCTCGCAGCGTTAGTGGGTCAGGACCGCATCGTGGGCCGTGAATCAGCGAAGGAATGGGGATTCAGCAATCTGGACGAACTGTGGTTAGAGACGAGCGTGAGGACTCAGTCGAGTTGTGGCTAGCGCACAGAGCTTGTAGGCGCTGACAAAGGCTGCGAAGCCATTTTCCTGAATCGCGCCAGTCCTGTGGGACCGGATTCATCCGGGAAAAGGCCAGTACAGCCGACACATTCGCATCGTCATGAACGTCGCTTTCCCGGATGAATCCGGTCCCACAGGATTTATGTCGCACATCAACTCAAGGGCAGCCTAAAAGCTCCATTGGGTTTTGCATTCACATCAGAACTTGAACGCCTGACGTCCGATCAGCAGCCATTTCCCGCCCTGCTTCTGCCAGATCTGGAAATTCTCGATTTCGGTAGGGACAACCTTGCCACTGTTCACTGCATCGGCGGAAAAGTGGTTGCGAACCAGCGCGGTATCACCCGACAGGGTGACGTGCTGCTTCTGCATCTCAAGCCTGTTGAAAGCGCTCTTGCCGGTTTCGATATCGGCAATAAAAGCTTTCTTGTCCTGGATGTTTCCACTGGAGTGCCCATAAGTGAGGTTCTCAGCGGTCAACGCCTGCAGTTGCGCAATATCTTTGTGCCACATGGCTTGGGTAAGTTGATCGACAGCCTTTTCTACATCAGCCTGATCCGACGCCTGGGCAGTTGCAATGTAGCCACTGAACAGGCAGAGAAATGCAGCGAGCAGTTTGAAACTCTTGGTCATGGTTGTTCCTTGTTATTGTTTATTGGTGACGCGTACAAGATCGAATTATCTTATACGACGTCTTACAACATAGCTTATTTATCAAGCCAGGCAAACGTGATTTTCAAGCCTGAGGTTTTAGTCGATTAAACCCATACTTATATGTGGTTATTAAGCAGTCGCTTTTTTAAAAACCTCGGGACCTGAAACGCAAAAACCCGGCAATGCCATTAAGGCAGTGCCGGGTTTCTGGTTCGGGTTTCAAGTGGCCATTGCTGACCGCTTTACCCGGTACCTCTCAAGATAAGGCGTGTTACAGCGCCATATCAGCAGCAGGGTTGCTTGGCTGCGGTTTGGCCGGTTTGGCCGGTGCAGCGCTGGCAGCAGGATACGCCGCAGGGTCGATTACCGGCGGCTTGGTCAGCTGCAGGACTTCAGCGGTGTAATCCCACGACTGCTGAACGCGCTCAGGCGAGCCATTCAGCTTGGTGCCGTAGCTCGGAACGATCTGGCGCATACGGGCTTGCCACTCTGGAGTAGCAACCTTGTCCTTGAAAGCCTTCTCAAGCACGTCGATCATGATCGGAGGAGCAGTCGATGCACCTGGGGAAGCGCCCAGCAGGCCTGCAATAGAGCGGTCCTGAGAGAAAACAACCTCGGTACCCAGCTTCAACACACCGCCTTTTTCAGCATCGCGCTTGATGATCTGCACGCGCTGACCGGCTTGCCACAAGCGCCAGTCTTCTTTCTTGGCGTGTGGGAAGTACTCTTTCAGTGCGTTGAAGCGATCGTCATCCGACATCATCAACTGACCAGCCAGATACTCGATCAGCGGATATTGCTCAACACCAACCTTGGTCATCGGCCACACGTTATGAGTCGTGGTGGTCGACAGCAGGTCGAGGTAAGAACCTTCCTTGAGGAACTTGGTGGAGAAGGTCGCGAATGGTCCAAACAGGATCATGCGCTTGCCGTCCAGCACACGGGTGTCCAGGTGCGGCACGGACATGGGTGGCGCGCCAGTCGAGGCGATACCATAGGCCTTGGCCATGTGCTGAAGAGCGAGGTCTTGATTCTCGGTCACCAGGAACGAGCCGCCGACCGGGAAGCCGCCGTATTCGCGAGCCTCTGGGATGTCAGCTTTTTGCAGCAGCTTCAACGCACCGCCACCCGCACCGACAAACACGAATTTCGCATCTGTGCCGTGCGTGGTGCCGTCTTTCAGATTTTTGTACTCGACGTGCCAGCTGCCGTCTTTGTTACGCGTAATCGCGTTGACTTCGCTCGACAACTTCAGGTCGAAGTTGGGCTTGGTCTGCAGATTGGCAACGTATTGACGAGTCACTTCGCCCCAGTTCGCATCGGTACCGAGCGGCGACCAGGTGGCAGCGATTTTCTGGCTTGGATCACGGCCTTCCATCATCAGTGGAACCCACTGCTTGATTTGTGCCTGATCTTCGCTGTACTGCATGCCGGCGAACAGTGGGCTGGTTTTCAGCGCCTCGTAGCGGGCCTTGAGGAATTTGACGTTATCGTCACCCCACATGAAGCTCATGTGCGGGGTAGAGTTGATGAACGAATGCGGATTCTTCAAAACGCCGTTCTTGACCTGCCACGCCATGAACTGACGGGTGACCTGGAACGCTTCGTTGATCTCGATGGCCTTGGCGATCTCGATCTTGCCGTCTTTACCGTACGGGGTGTAGTTCGACTCGGCCAGGGCAGAGTGACCGGTACCGGCATTGTTCCAGCCGTTGGAGCTTTCTTCGGCAACCTTGTCGAGACGCTCGACCATTTCCATGGTCCAGGTCGGCTCCAGCTCGTTGAGCCATGTGCCGAGCGTGGCGCTCATGATGCCGCCGCCGATCAACAACACATCGACTTTCTTGGCTTCTTCTGCATGCAAAGGCGTAAGTCCCATCGACAGCGCCAGGCCCAGAAGGGCTGTGTTCACTTTTTTTAACATACTGTGATTTCCAGGATAGAACGTCATCCCTCCGTCAATCTACGCATCTGATAACCGGTTACACGCATGCGACGTGGCATCGTGAACATCGGCAATCGGCAGGACCGACGGCTGGACATACAAGGCTGATTTACTGCTATCAACCTCACTCTCTTGTCTCTCCTGAGCTGACTTCTTGTTTGCCATTGTTTTCAGCTGCTGAGTGACATTGAATCTCTTGGTACATCGTCGGAATAAACAGCCCCGACAACCTTGTTACAACCAGCACCCAGGCCTTTCACGGAACAACATCTGATATTTGTCACACCAGAAGATCATGCGATGTTAAGCACATATGTACACGTGTTTCGGGAACCGCGAACGGTAATTGTAATCGGATACAGGTTGCGGAGCGAACTTTTACCGATAATCAAACGTGCGTATTAATCAATAGTGTCATTGGACGCTGGTCTTTGACGCGCCTCAACAAGGGCTTTGGCTTGTCGCGTCAGTTGATCCAGATGCCGATCACGCTGTTTCTCAGCCTCTATCATCGGCCGTTTTCCGTGCTGCTGAAGTAGATAGGCGTGAATTTGCCGAATCTCCAGCGAATTGTAGATCGGCGCAACGTCCAGCACTGCCACCAACCCCTCAGTGCCGTGATCCCAAGTGTTCATCAGGACCTGTGGACCGCGCGCGGCCAGAACCTGAAACCCCATTGCTTCGAAGCGCGGCACGGCGGCGGCGCGACAGGCTAGTTCGGCGTGCGGGTAGCGTCCGGTCATCTCCTTGAGCATGCCGCGCGCCACGCCTTTGCGGCGCTCGCTGGCTTGCACGACCATAAACGCTACCGCGCACGCATCCGGATCATCCTTGACGGGCAAATACAGCAGAAAGCCGATAACTGTGTCCGGCTCATCAGCGTCCAGCGCGACGATCAACTCCACAGGAATCCCTTTGGCCCCGTCCATGGCCTCGATATAAAGGTGAACCTCGAAGCCGACGCCATATTGATAGAGGCTGTACAACGGATTGCTGGGCGCGATGTTGACCATGCTGATGTCAGTGACGTAATCCACCACCATCTGCATGATCTGGCTTTTGATGGACTCGGGTGGCGGGTTTTCAAAGCGGGTAACGGTGAACATCGAGATGGTGGCTCCAGACTTTAAGGCATCCCCGGACCGACGTCATCGGTCCGAGGTGGCGCCATCATACCCGCTATTGGTATCAGAACAGAGCGCGCAACGCCGCACTGCTCTGTAGCGGTCAAAGGCACTGAATAGACAGGATTTTCATGTGGGAGCGGTGCTTGCCCGCGATAGAGGCGACGCGTTCTGAAGTACAAACCGCGGTGTTCTTATCGCGAGCAAGCACCGCTCCCACACGAAATCGAGTTTGATCCGCGATAGCGGTGTGCCAAGGACAGTTCCCCAATGCCCATTTGCCTCACCGGTAAAGACTGCTTTAATCAGCCGACTGACCGAAGAAGGAGCGAATAGATGGAGCGTCTTACCGCGAAAGATTTTTCCCCGGAACTGCTTGAGTTGTACGACTACTACGCCCACGGCAAGATCAACAGACGCGAATTTCTTGATCGCGCCGCTGCCTTTACCGTATTCGGCCTGACGGCGAGCGCAGTGCTCGCCTCGTTAAGCCCCAACTACGCGCTGGCCCAGCAGGTGGAATTCACCGACCCGGACATCGTCGCCGAATACGTCACCTACCCCTCGCCAAAAGGTCATGGGCAGGTCCGTGCTTATCTGGTGCGCCCGGCAAAGGCCACCGGCAAGCTACCTGCAGTGGTTGTTGCACATGAAAATCGCGGACTCAACCCCTATATCGAAGACGTCGCTCGCCGCGTGGCGAAAGCCGGTTTCATCGCCCTCGCCCCCGATGGCCTGACCTCAGTGGGCGGCTACCCGGGTAACGATGACAAAGGTCGCGAGCTGCAGCAGACCGTCAACCCGGAAAAACTGATGAACGACTTCTTCGCTGCCATCGAGTGGATGATGAAGCACGACGCGACCACCGGCAAAGTTGGCATCACCGGCTTCTGTTATGGCGGCGGTGTTGCCAACGCGGCAGCCGTTGCATACCCCGAACTGGCTGCCGCCGTCCCCTTCTACGGACGTCAGGCCAACACCGCAGACGTGCCACGAATCAAGGCACCGCTATTGATCCACTACGGCGAACTGGACACCCGCATCAATGAAGGCGCAGCGGCTTATGAGCAGGCATTGAAAGCGGCTGGCAAAACGTATCAGGCATACGTTTATCCGGGCGCCAACCATGGTTTCCATAATGACTCCACTCCGCGCTACGACGAAGCGGCCGCCAAACTGGCCTGGGACCGGACGCTGGAGTGGTTTAACAAATACCTGGTTTGAGATAAATCGCTGTAGTCAGTCGGTCGATCTCCGGCTTGAATGCCTGGGAATCTGGCCGACTGCCAGCCAGTCAGAATGACAGCAGACCGCAGGTGTCAGTAATAACGGTCTTCAGCCTTCAAAATTCCGATGCGTCTGATCGTCCACAGCGAGATCAATAGCGTCAGCAACGCTAGCGATAAGCAGCCAATCATGATGAAAAAACCAGGCCGATGACTGTTGAGTTTGCCTGAAAAAGAGTTTTTCGACGGGAACCAGCGCGAGTACAGAACCGGCACCGTCTGCCCCACTTCATACGATTCGCTCTTCTCGGGCCAGTCACGAACGTAAGCGTCATCATGGGTTTGCTCGTTCTGATCGACGTACCGGTAGTGGATCAGCTTCATGTCGGAGGTTCTCGAAATGTCCTCCACTTGCGTCACGGTCGCGTTGACTTCAACCGCGCCTGTCTTGATCGCGCCGTAAATCAAACCGCTGCTTCGCGCCATGGCGGCGAGCACCAACATCACGCAACAAGCGATGATCAACAGAATGACCCGATTGTAGAGATGGTCTTTTTCAGCCTCACGCGGGTAATACATTTAACGGTCCTTCGTATAGAAACAGTGATGGGTCTGACAGCGGACGGCACCGTAACAGCGGGCAGAATACGTGTCAAAAAGCCATCAATGCAGCAGGCATCTGACGAGAGCCCGGCCCTTCTGCGTTGCGAAAAAAGCAACAGAGCTATCACCCCATGAGGATTGATAGCGCCCCCTATGCCTGCCCATACTCGGTCGACCCCAAAAAGGAGAAGGCCATGGATTCCCTTTGGCAGCGCCTGCAGGATCAAGCCCGTCAGTTAGCCGAGCGCAATCCCGTATTGAGCCAATATGTGCAGCAAGGGATTGTGTCGCAGCCCTCCTTCGAAACAGCGCTGGCAGCGAATCTTGCCCGGCAGCTCAAAGGCCAGGCCAACAATGCCGACCTGACGGACTGGTTCACCGACATCATTCGCGCCCATCCCGATATCGCATCAGCCGCAGCGGCAGACATCAATCATCTGGTGATCGTCAATCCGGCCTGCCCCGATCACTTGACCGCATTTCTGACCTTCCGGGGTATCCAGGCGGTGCAGGCCTATCGTATTGGCCACGCCTTGTGGAATGAAGGTGATATCCAGAGCGCAGTGCTGGTCCAGAACTGGGCAGCCAACACCTGGAGCATTGATATTCACCCGGCGGCCAGATTGGGCAAAGCGCTGTTCGTGGATCACGGCATTGGCCTGGTCATTGGCGAGACTGCTGTGGTTGAAGACGAAGTCAGCCTCTGGCATGGCGTAACACTGGGCAGCACGCTCGCGGAAGTTGGCGACCGTCATCCCAAGATCCGCCGAGGCGCATTGATCTGTGCGGGTGCCACCGTACTGGGCAACATAGAAGTCGGCGCCAAGGCCATCGTGGCTGCCAATGCGGTGGTGCTCAAGCCGGTACCCGCGGGCGCAGTAGTCGCGGGCACACCGGCAAAAATCGTGGGTAGCGCACCGCATTCGCTGGCGACCCTGACCTCGAAAACCATCACCGAACGGGAGCAATGATCATGGCCGCAGCCGCTCAATCCCCACAAGGCGTTGACCACCCGTTGGTTACCGTACGCAATCACCCGCAAGCCCTGGAGCTGTACCGCAAGATGGGTTTTGCGCCCTCGCCCGTCAGCTATCACCCATGGGGCACCGTCACCACTTTAGTGATGTTCCCGAGCAACTTCATCGAGATCATCGCCGTGGATGACGCCTCGAAATTTGGCACTAATTCGGTGAACGGCTTCTGCTTCGGTCGCCAGTTGGGCACGTTTATTGATCGCGGCGAAGAAGGTGTTTCGCTGGTGGCGCTGCACAGCAAGGACGCAGATGCCGACTACTCACGGCTGACAAAAGCGGGTCTGGCGAGCCAGGGTCGTATCGACTTCCGACGCAAGATGACCTTGCCCGACGGCAGCCCGGATGAAGCTGTAGTGTCGCTAGGGCTGTTCATGGACGAAAAGCATCCTGACGTGTCCAACTTCATCTGCCATCAACACCGCCCGGAATTGATCTGGGTGCCGGAATGGCAAAATCATCCCAACGGTGCCGATGGCATCCTTGCAGTGACTTACCTTGCAGAACCTGCGCAACTGGAGCTCCGCTGGAAGGCACTGTATGGCGATGCCGTTCGCTATAACGGCGATGTACTGGAGGCTGACACCGGCTGTGGCGTATTACGCGCCATGTCGCTGAGCACGGCGAAAACCGAGTTTGCCGGTGTCAACTTGCCTGAAGCCGCGAACGAGCGACCTCACGCGATTGCCCTGCAGATCAATAGCAAAAATCTGCACGCCGCGCGGGCGATTATCGAAAGCAACGAGGTGCCCCATCATGCTGACTCAACACGCCTGTTGATTGAGCCATCGGCCGCCGGAAACGTGATTCTGGAGCTGGTTCAGACACGTTGAGGGCGGCGCAAGCAGCCCTCAGGCGTCTTCGCTAGCCGGAACGTCCAGCGCCTCACCAATCGCATAAAAATGCCCGCCCGCGATGTAGTGCAAGCTGCGCCACGCGGGATCGGCACTTTCGAAATGCCAGTGCCCGTCATTGAACACACGCGTATCGGCCCATGCCCCAACAACTTCACCGATGAACAAGTCGTAGCTCGACTGGTTATGCGGTTCGGGGATCAGGCGGCACGCCAGCCAGGCTGAACATCCAGCCACAAATGGCTGATCATGGCCGGGAACCTCAAACAGTTCCACGCCGGAGCGCTGAAGTTTGTCCGCCTCATCGAACAAGCTTCGCGTGCCCACTTCATGGGTCAGTCGCAATTGCGCGGCCGTCGGCACCTGAATCACGAACAGCCCGCTTTTCTCAACCAGCTCACGGGTTTTGGCAATTTTGTCCAGGACCACGGTGAGCTTGGCAGGCATGAAATCCAGCGCACAGGCCCAAGCGGCCGCCATGACGTTGTCGACCCCTTCGTGCCTGGCAGAGACAAGCACTGTAGGGCCGTGATTGAGCAAGCGGTAGGCCTTGGCCGGATCAACGGGGGCAATAAATTCGTTCACGGAAATACCTTATTCAAGACTTGTCGAGCGTCGTCACGAACGACTTGATTCGCACACAAGCGCGGGCCAGTTGCTCATCGCTTACGGTGAACGACAACCGCACAAAACCCTGCGCGGGCTCCCCGAATGCGGCGGCGTCCAGCACCGACACACCCGCCTCGCGGAACAGGCGCCAGGCAAAGTCCAGCGAGCTCAGGCCCGTATCACGCACGTCCAACAGGACGAACATGCCGGCGTCGGGGCTGCGTACCTCAATACCGGGGCACTCACTCAAACCGCTGACCACCAGATCGCGTCTGCGTTGATAGATATCGCGCATGCCCACCGTCACTTCTTCGTGGGCAAGCACCGCTGCCAGCGCCCCCGCCATGACGAAACCGGGCAAGCCGTAAAGCATGCTCAACGAAAGATTTTCCGCGTGCCTCACTAACTGCGGGTCGGCGATGATCCAGCCAAACCGCCAGCCGGTCATTGCATGGGATTTGGACAAGCTGCCAACAATCACGCAGCGCTCAGCCATGCCCGGCAAACTGGCCAGACTGGTGTGTTCACGCTCGTAGCAGAGGCTTTCGTAAACTTCATCGACGACGACCCATAGATCATGGGCGATGGCCAGCTCGGCAATGCCCTGCAGCTCTTCGGCAGTGAGCACAACGCCGGTTGGATTATTGGGATTGGAAAAAAAAATAGCGCGAGTACACGGGGTAATAGCCGCCTTGAGACGCGCGATATCCGGGCGAAAACCAGCATCGGCCTCACACTTGACACGCACCGGCGTTGCCCCACTCGCCTTGAGGGTTGCCTCATAAGTGACGTACATCGGGTCAAGGACAATGACTTCGTCACCCGCTTGCAACAAGCACATGGCGCTTACAAACAAAGCATTTTGCGCACCGGCCAACGTGATCACGTTTTCCGCCTGTACAGACCGTCCAAGACGATTGGAATAGCGCTCGGCAATGGCCTCACGCAATGCAGGACGGCCAGCGATATCGGTGTAATGGGTGTCCCCGGCGTGCAGTGCGCCGACGGCTGCCTCGGTAATGAAGTCCGGGGTCGCGAAATCAGGGTCACCGACACTGAGAATGATCACATCCTCCCCATTACGCTGGGCTTGCCAGGCAGCGAAGTGAATATCCCAGGCGGCAACGCCCTGCCCGGCTATCCGTTCGACAAAGGGGGAAAAGCGCATACCACGGCCTCTTGAATACGAATTGAATAAACCACCACCTTACCGCGACGCTCTTCACAAAGGCCAGTGTGGATCGAAGCAGAGGTCTACTGGCCAACCATCGCACAACTATCTGTCATGAATGGTTTCTATTGGAGCGAGGCTTGCCCGCGAACCAGGCGACTCGGTTGATCAGCAACCTGGCGTTATCGTTCTTCGCGGGCAAGCCTAGCTCCAACAGAATCGCCGTTTTCTCAAAGCGTCGAGCATCAGGCGGGCCCAGCAGAACGCTACGACTACGCCTTGGCAATCTCCGGCACCAGCAGCCACTCGGCGCTGTCATTCCAGACGTCCATATGAGTGATCTTGCCGTTGCGGACCTCGAAGCGATCCAGATAACGATTGCCCGAAAAACTACGACCGTCCGGCCATTCGCCGTAAAGCGTGCCGTTGGAATACACCACGGTATGATCACCGCGATCCATCCAGTCGAAGTTGCCCAACGCCTTTTTGACCCAGGCGTAGCGCGAGCCATTGAACGCAGTGATGTCCTGCGGGGTGGGCATCACGCGGCCCCCTGTGAAAGTGATCTTCACGTCCTCACTCATGAACGTTGCGGCCCGAACCGGATCAGGCGCCATGGACGCTTCCAGAAAATTGCTAACAATCTGTACATCTTTATTAACTTCCGACATCGCTTTATCTCCCGCCCTTGGACTTGGTTAAAATTGCCATCACGCATCCCCATGGTGCATGCCGCTTTAATTTGGCGCGTGATCGTTGAAGATCCACTGGAAAACCCAACGTTTTGCGGGCCGTTCCGACTGGCATCCTACTTGCTAGCAATAAATATGCAACTGCTAGCAATCAGGAGAACACACTATGGCCATCCGGCTTCCAAACCTGCAACGTCTGCTGTTTCCCGTGGCTGCGGCAGTCACGCTCAACATGGCTATGTTCGGTGGCGCGCAAGCCGCTGAGCCGCCGATCAAAGTCGGACTGGTGGCAGCCCTGTCAGGGCAGTCAGCCAAATCCGGCGAAGCCCTGACCCGCGGCCTGACCATGGCCATCAATGAAGTCAACGCCAAGGGCGGCGTACTCGGACGTCAACTGGAGCTGGTGCGCCGCGACGACGAAAGCAACCCGTCCAAAGGCATGCTGGCCGCTCGCGAACTGGTCCAGCGGGAAAAGGTCACCGTGTTGTTTGGCGGCCTGGATACACCGGTGTCTCTGGCCATTGTGCCGCTGGCCAATCAGATGAAAGTGCCGTTCATGGGCATCTGGGCAGCGGGTACCAAAATCACCGAGAACGGCGCTGCTGATAACTACGTGTTCCGGGTTTCGGCAGTCGACGAACTGGTGGACGAAGCGCTTGTGAAATACGGCGTCGATAACGGCATGAAAAAGCCGGGCATGATCCTGATCAACAACCCGTGGGGCGAGTCCAACGAAGCCGGATTCAAACGTGCGCTGGAAAAACGCGGCATGGCCAACGCCGGGGTTGAACGCATTCAGGACAGCGACCTCGACGTCGTACCGCAGCTGACCCGTCTGAAAGACGCTGGAGCTGACACCCTGCTGATGGTGGGCAACGTCGGCCCTTCGGCACAGGTCGTCAAATCCCTGGACCGCATGGGCTGGGATGTACCAGTGGTGTCCCACTGGGGTCCGGCGGGCGGTCGTTTCGGTGAGCTGGCCGGGCCGAATGCTTCCCGCGTGCACTTCATTCAGACCTACGTGTTCACCGAGCACAACAGCGCCAGGGGCGATGCCCTGCTGAGCGCGCTGAAAAGCGCTTATCCGCAAATCAAGACCCTGGCTGACGTTACGCCTGCCGTGGGTATCGCCAACGCCTACGACGCGCTGCATCTGGCCGCACTGGCCATCGAGAAAGCTGGCAGTACCGACGGCAAAGCGGTCCGCGACGGTTTCTACGCCATCAGTGAATACGACGGTTTGATCAAGCATTACAAACAGCCGTTCACCGTGCAGAAACACGATGCGCTGGGGCCGGACGACTATCTGTTCACGCACTTCGTCAACGACCAGATCGTACCGTTGAAGCCTTAAAGGAGTCGCCATGTTCACCGCCGCCACTATCACCGGCCTCGGCCTGGGCAGCATGTACGCGCTACTGGCGTTAGGTTTTCACCTGACCTACATCGTTTCGCGCACCGTCAACTTTGCCCAAGGCAGCGCCATGATGGTCGGCGCGGTGCTGGGCTACACCTTTTGCATCAACTGGGGCTGGTCGCTATGGCTGGCCTTGCCTCTGACGCTGATCCTCTGCGCGCTTTACGGCCTGGTGATCGAGCGCTGGCTGGTGCGACCATTCCACAGCCGGGGGTCACAAGCCTGGCTGATGGCGACGGTGGCAGGCGGCATTCTGGTGGACAATCTGGCGCTGTTCACATTCGGCAAGGAGCCGCGCCAGTTCGAGAGCAGCCTGATCAACCTCAACGTCGAGCTGTTTGGCAGCAGCGTTGGCGCGCTGCAGTTATTGATTCCGCTGGTCGGCGCAGCAATTGCCCTGGCCTTGTATCTGGTCCGGCGCTACACGCGGCTGGGCAAGGTGCTTGAAGCCTGCGTGCAAAACCCGCGTGCGGCGATGCTGATGGGGATCAACGTCAATCGGGTGGTGGCGATCGCTTTTGCGATTTCCACCGTGTTCGCGGCCGTGGCGGGCTTGTTGATTGCGCCGCTGTTCAGCGTCAACGCCGAGATGGGCATGTTGTTTGGCCTGAAGGCTTTTGCGGTGGCGATTCTGGGCGGCATCACCAGTGCCGGGGGCGTGTTTGCGGCCGGACTGCTGTTCGGTCTGGCTGAAGCGTTGATCACGCTGTATTTCGGCTCGGCGTTTACCCAGATATTCACCTTTGCGCTGGTCATTCTCGCCTTGGCGATTCGTCCCAACGGTCTGTTCGGCAGCAAGGCTCTGGTGAAAGTATGAAAGACATCAAAACCCTCGCAGCTCCGGTTTTCATCGGTTTGCTCGCAGTCGCGTGCGGCGTCATGGCCTTCACGCTGGACAGCTATTCCCTGCTGGTCTTCACCCTTTGCGCCCTGGCGGCCGTAGTCGGTGTCGGCCTGAATATCCTGATTGGTTTGAGTGGGCAAATCTCGTTTGGCCATATCGCGTTTTACGCCATTGGCGCTTATGTATCAGCACTGCTGACCATGGCGGGCTGGCCGTTATGGCTGGCGTTGCCGCTGGCGGGCATTGTTTGTGGCCTGATCGGCGCATTGCTGGCCATTCCTGCGTTGCGGGTCAGCGGCCCTTATCTGGCGATGATTACCATTGCGTTCGCTTTCGTGGTGCATCACAGCCTCATTGAATGGCGTGACGTAACCGGTGGTTCGAATGGCCTGATGGGTATTCCTCTGCCTGAGTTCGCAGGTCTTGATCCAGCCATTCTGCTCGCGCTACTGGCGGGTGCGCTGATGATCGGCGCATTGCTCTTCTATCAGCGCTTGAGCCACAGCACCTGGGGCAAAGCCATGCGTGCCGTGAAGGCATCTGAGATTGCCGCGCGTTCGCTGGGCTTCAATCCGGTCTTGAGCAAAACCCTGGCGTTCGCGCTGTCAGCAGCCTTGACGGGCCTGGCAGGCGGTCTGCTTGCGCCCCTGCTGATGTTTATCAACCCGGAGTCCTTTCCGTTTTCGCAGTCGATCCTGTTTGTGCTGGCGGTGATTGTCGGCGGCAGTGGCATGCTGTTCGGGCCGCTGATCGGTGCATTACTGATTGTACTGGTGCCGGAGTTGCTGTCGGACTTCGCCGAATACCGCCTGCTGATTTTCTCGGTGCTGTTGCTGCTGGTGCTGTGGGTCGCGCCGAACGGTTTGCTGGGCGCCCTCGCCCGTCGCTGGATCAAGCCAACCCGCCTGTTGCCGCCCACCACGATCAACACCCAACGTATCGCCGCGCACCTGCAAAGCCGTGGCCCGTCCACCGGTTTGCGGGTGACCGATATCGGTATTCGCTTCGGCGGTGTGCAGGCGGCGCAACACGTCAGCCTGCATGCACCTGCCGGAAGTATCACCAGCATCATCGGCCCCAATGGCGCGGGCAAAACCACGGTGCTGAACATGATCAGCGGGTTCTATGCCCCGGACAGCGGTCAGATAGAACTGCAACAGTCATTGGCTGGCCTGCCTGCGTGGAAAAGCGCCCGTGCCGGTATCGCCCGAACCTATCAGACCACCCTGTTATTCGGCGAGATGTCGGTGCTGGATAACCTCTTGGTGGCGATGCAGAAAGGTCGCCTCGGCTTGCCTTTCAACCTGTCGACCTCCGGGCAACGCAGCATCGCGCTGGACCTGTTGGCACTGGTGGGTTACCGCGGGGAAGTGAATATCGCCGCCGAAGACCTGCCCCACGTTGACCGTCGCCTGGTGGAAATCGCACGGGCGCTGGCCACCGCGCCTGCGGTATTGCTACTGGATGAACCAGCTGCCGGCCTGAGCCGCCGCGATACTGACGACCTGGCGGTGCTGCTGCGCAAGCTGGCGGACTTCGGCCTGACGGTAATCCTCGTCGAGCACGACATGTCGCTGGTGATGTCAGTGTCTGAGCACTTGCTGGTGCTGGATGCGGGCAAGCCCATCGCGTCGGGGCCTCCTGCCGAAATTCGCCAGAACCAGCAGGTGATCGCCGCGTATCTGGGCGGCACCGATTATCAGGCAACGCCACGCGATCAAGCCTGGGATGGAAGTCGCGATGCGCGGCTTTACGTCAAGGATCTGGTCATCGACTACGGCGCCGCAGCAGTGGTCAACAAAGTCAATTTACTGGTTAATCCCGGCGAGCTGGTGGCGATTCTGGGTGCCAATGGGGCGGGCAAATCCAGCATCCTGCAATGCCTGGCCGGCCTGCATCGCGCAACCGATGGCAGCATCCTGCTGGACAACGAAAGCATCGACCAGGCCAGCGCCAGCACCATCGCAGGCAAAGGTCTGGCATTGGTACCGGAAGGCCGTCAGGTGTTCCCGTACCTGAGCGTGCGCGACAACCTGTTACTGGGCAGTTACTCGCGACGCGAAGCCTTTGATGCCGAAGCTGAAATCGAGGCGATCCTCAAGCGCTTTCCGCGCCTTCGCGACCGTATCGATAACCCGGCGGGCATGCTCTCAGGTGGCGAGCAACAGATGGTCGCGGTAGGTCGTGGCTTGATGGCCAAACCGAAAATCCTGTTGCTGGATGAACCGTCGCTAGGCCTCTCGCCCGCCATGATCGGCGAACTTTACGATGCGCTGGCAGCGCTTCGCGACGAAGGCGTGACGATTTTGCTGGTGGATCAAATGGCCAACCTTGCCTTGCAAGTCGCTGACCGCGCCTACGTGCTGGAAACCGGTTGCATTGTGAAATCTGCCAGTGCCGCCGAGTTACGCGACGATAAAGAACTGGCGGCGGCTTATCTGGGTGAAAGCGCCAGTAGCGAAAACACCAACAGCATTCCAGGAATGAGCGTATGACCGCCCTGAAAATCATCAATGCCCGACTCGGCGACGGCGGCGCGCAAAGCGTGCTGTACGTGGAAGACGGCTATTTCGTCGAGCGCTTCAGCGAGGCGGCAGTCGACCGGCAGACTCTGGATCTTGAGGGCCGATTACTGTTGCCGGGGCTGATCGAGACCCACATCCATCTGGACAAGGCCTGCATCATGCAGCGTTGTCATCTGCATGAAGGCACTCTCGCGGAGGCGGTGGCGCAGACCCGCGCGGCCAAAGCTGAATTCACCGAAGCAGATGTCTATCGCCGCGGCGCGCTGGTGCTGGATAAAGCCATTCTTCAGGGCACAACGCACATGCGTACCCATGTGGAGCTTGACCCGCAGATCGGCCTGACTGGTTTCAATGCCATTCGCCGCTTGCAGGCGGATTATGCCTGGGCGATCAGTCTGGAAATCTGCGTGTTCCCCCAGGAAGGCTTGCTGAACAATCCGGGCACCGAAGCACTGCTATGTCAGGCGCTGGAAAACGGCGCAACAGTTCTGGGTGGCTGCCCTTACATGGACAGCGATCCGAACGGACAGATACAGCGCCTCTTCGAACTGGCCGTGAAATACGATTGTGACCTGGACCTGCATCTGGACTTCGACCTGAACCCGGAAGGCATGACGGTCATGGAGGTGGCGCGCTGCACGCAACTGCATGGCTGGTCGGGACGCGTGACAATCGGCCATGTGACCAAGCTGTCGACGTTACCCAAAGAGCAAATGACCGTGCTGGGCCTTCATCTGGCGAAAGTCGGTGTACAGGTGACCTGCCTGCCGTCTACCGATCTGTTTCTGATGGGCCGCGAGTCATTCCACAACAAGCCTCGCGGGCTCGCGCCGCTGGAGCACTTGCATGCCTGCGGCGTAACCTGCTCGGTGTCGACCAACAACATCGGCAACCCGTTTACGCCCTATGGCGATGCGTCGCTGATCCGGCAGGCCAACCTGTTCGCCAACGTCAGTCAGATGGGGACGGTGGCGCAATTACTGCAATGCCTGGCGTGGGTATCCAGCGAGTCTGCGCGAATGCTGCGCTTGCCCGACTACGGCCTGCTGCCCGGTTGCCGCGCCGACTTCATCGTCTTCGACGCGCCCTCACCTGCTGCAGTAGTCGCCGAGATCAGCGCGCCGTTGATGGGCTTCAAGGCAGGGAGACGAACCTTCAACCGCCCGGTTGGGAAGCTGTTGGGGCCAGATGATTAAGCACTGTGGAAACCTAGTGCATTGTCCCTGTGGGAGCAGAGCTTGCTCGCGATAAGGCTGGACGCGGTTCACTGCAGATCACGTCGTTCTTATCGCGAGCAAGCTCTGCTCCCACTGACTCTGTGAAGTCCCGCAGGACTGATGGGCTGCGGCCCTCTCAATCACTCAACGCCTGCCGCAAGTTGAACTCTTCCGGCGCGCTTTCTTCAAGGGCAAGCTGCGCTTCCAGCTCATCCAGATGTTCAAGCATGACCGCAACGGCACGTTCGTTGTTGCCGTTCTCCAGTGCCGTAATGATCTCCTGATGCTCGTCCGACGCACAGGACGGCACGTCATTACGCTGATACAACGCGACAATCAGCGAACTGCGCACCATCAGATTGGCAAGGATGTCACTGAGTACGGTGTTGCCACTGATCTGGCCGAGCATCAAATGAAACTCGCTCAGCTCACGCACGATGGCCCGACGATCAGTATCGCTGGTGGCTTTGCGCTCATTGTTCATGTGCGTTGCAATACGCTGGCGCTGTTTGCGCATGACCGCAGGCGTAATGCCTTCGACGATTGCCCGCTCAATGGCACGCCGGGCGCTGAAAATATCCCGGGCTTCCTTGGCGGTAGGCTGCGCAACCATAGCCCCGCGATTGGCCTCGATGGTCACCACTTTCTGCATTGCCAGGCGCTGCAAGGCCACCTGCACATGATTGCGATTGGCTTGCAGGGTTTCGACGATTTGCGCTTCGATCAGTCGCGTGCCGGGCGGCAAACGATGTTGGGCGATAGCCTTGAACAACGCATCGGCGATGCGCTGAACCTCAAGCTGTTTGGCAGTGACAGTGCTCAAGCCCATTCTTTCCTCTATTTTTCGTAAAGCCAGGTGCCGCCGCGCAAACGAACTGCGCACAGCGGACAATCGGCGGCATTATCCGCCAGCCGTCCGGCACCGGCAAACCCCCTGTACAAAGGCTTTTTCGATCAGTTCGGTTGCCCCAGTGCGAGACCTTCGCCGCGAGGATCATGCATGGCGCTGCGACGCTCGTCGGCATCGATGGCGATGATTCCAGCATGCCCGGTCATGGGGCTGCGTGCGGGAATGATTTCCACCTCATGCCCCATGGCAGCCAGCCCTTCGAGGGTCGCGGCGCTCATGTCAGCTTCAAGTTTGAGGTTGTCGGTGCTGTCGAAGAAACTGCGGCCCAGCAAAAAGCGCGGGGTTTCCAGCGCTACATCGATCGGCTGCTGATAGTCCACCAGTTGCGTAGCCAGCACCATCTGCGTCTGTGGCTGGCCATCGCCACCCTGGGTGCCGAAGAACCAGCGGCGGCCGTCATCGGCCAGATAGCAGGACGGATTCAAGGTGTGCGCAGGCCGCTTGCCGGGAGCCCAGCCATTAACGTGAGCAGGATCGGCATTGAAACCCGCAGCACGGTTCTGCCACAGCACGCCGGTATCACCCAGGATGCAGCCCGAGCCGAAATCGTGAAACAGGCTCTGGATCAGGCACGCCGTCCGACCTTGTGCATCGGTGGCCGCCATCCAGACAGTATCGGCAGGTCGACCCGGTTCATTCCAGGGCGCAGCTCGCTGATCGTCGATGGCATCGGCATAGGCCTTGATTTGCTCATCCTCCAGGCTGGCAGCGAAATCCCACGCTGACCTCAGCGGATCGCACAGCTGCGCATTACGCCGCAGCAACCCCTGCTTAATGGCTTCCACCAGGTAGTGGTAATACTGCGCGCTTCCGTTATCGACTTGCGCCAATGACTTGTGTTGCAGCGCGGCCATTGCCTGCAAGGTATAGAGACCCTGACACGGCGGCGCCACGTTGTAGAGTCGACCCTGACGATAACGCACCGAAATCGGCGCGATTTCAAGCGCACGAGTAGCCGCCAGATCGGCTGCGGTCAGGCCACAACCAAGGCGATCAAACGCCGCACCGAATGCCTCGGCCAACTCGCCACGATAGAAATCCTCAACACCGTGCCTGGCCAGATGCCGCAACGTATTGGCCAGCTCGGGCTGACGCAGCGTGTCGCCCTCGCCCAGCCAGCGCCCGTCGGTCTTGCACAGCCGATGCAGGTCAGGCAATTGCTCGATCAGCGGCTGACGCATCGTCTGCCAGAACAATTGCGACTGGGACACCGGCGCACCACGATCGGCCATCACAGCGGCGTCTTCCAGCAAGTCCCGCCAACCCAGCCTGGAGCCCCACTCAAGACGACTGATATTCGCTGCAGTCTGCCAACTGGCCAACGCACCCGCGGTGCTAGCAACCGAAGCAGGTCCGCGAATGGTGATTTTTCCACCCTCAGGCAAGCGCTGACCGGCGTGACCAATCCCCACGATGGTGCGTACCTTGCTGTCATGGATCATCCACAGGGCATCGCCGCCTAACCCGGTCATGTGCGGAAAAACCGCCGCAAGCATGGCGCTGGCGGCCAGCATCGCATCGATGGCCGTACCTCCTGCGTCGAGAATACGCAGGCCGGCGGCACTGGCTTCGGCATGAGGTGTGCAGATGACGGCGCGAGTGGAGGTAGCGATCATGATCAAAGGCTCTCTATTTTTGCTAGCTATCAATAGTTTTATTGTTAGCAGAGCAAGATATGTGCCTCTCGCCCTATTTGTAGCAAATGCCGAACATCATGCGAATCCAATGATTGAATCAGTCTTCTTGGAGGAGTGACCGAGCGTCACACCCGCTTCATTGCCTCAAATATCTGCGCGACCACTGCCGCACCCTCGCCTACTGCTGCAGCCACCCGCTTGGTCGACTGCGCCCGCACATCGCCGATGGCAAAGACACCCTTGCGGTTGGTCTCCAGGGGCAAAGGAATCCAGTCGTCCACCGCGACACTGCACACCGAGCGGCCAGTGATGACAAAGCCTTTAGCGTCGGTATCCACGCAATCACGCAACCAGTCGGTATTGGGATCGGCGCCAATGAACAGAAACAGATGCCGCAATGGGCGCGTGTCGCGTTGCAATGTGTCGCGATTCTGGAATACAGCGCTTTGCAAGCCGCTGACCTCATCACCTTGTAGCTCAACGATTTCAGTACGGGTATGGATCACTACGTTGGGTAACGAAGCAATGCGCTCGATCAGGTACTGAGACATCGACGCTTCCAGCCCTGCGCCGCGCACCACCAGGTGCAAACGCTTGACCTGCGGAGCCAGAAACGCCACTGCCTGCCCTGCGGAGTTTCCCGCGCCCACCAGAGCAACTTCCGCTCCCTGACAGATCTTCGCTTCTATGGGTGACGCCCAGTACGAAACGCCCTTGCCCTCGAACACATCAATATTGGCCACGGGTAACTTGCGATAACGCGCACCGGATGCAATCACCACCGCCTTTGCATGGATACTTGCGCCCGTGGTCAGTTCGACACGCGGCAGGTCGGGCAGCGTGCAATCGAGATGGGAAACCTGCAACGGGATGGCCATCTTCGCACCGAACTTCTGCGCCTGGGTGAACGCGCGACCGGCCAGTGCCTGGCCAGAAATCCCGGTCGGGAACCCCAGATAGTTTTCAATCCGCGCCGACGCGCCGGCCTGACCGCCATACGCCCGCTGATCCAGCACCAGCACCGACAAACCTTCAGACGCCGCATACACCGCAGTGGCCAATCCCGCAGGCCCGGCCCCCACGACAGCGATGTCGTAGATCACATCAGGGTCCAGCTGCGGGGTAATCCCCAGGCAAACCGCAGCCTCGGCGTTATCGGGATTTTTCAGAACGGTGCCGTTGGGACAGATCATCAGCGGCAGGTCGGCCTCGGCAACACCCAGACGAGCAATCAGCAGCTTTGTTTCTTCATCTTCCGAGGAGATGTCGAGCACCGTATTCGGGTAACCATTGCGAGTCAGAAAACCCTGCAATCCGGCCAGCCGCCCCTCTCCGGAATGGCCCACCAGAATCGAACCGACCCGGTCAGACTGGATCATCCCGACCCGACGCAAAATGAACGCACGCATGACCATTTCACCCAACTCTGCCGAGCCGATGATCAACGCCCGTATGTGCGCGACGTCGTAAGGCAGCGCCACACAGCCGTCCAGCCCGGCACGACCCTCCACCAGCGAAGCACGATCCCCTAAAAGGCCCGACTCGCCGGTGATCTCCCCCGGTCCCCCCTGAGTGATAACCGCCTCACGACCCAGCCCGTCACGCCGAATCAAGTCCACCGTACCTTCAAGCACCAGCCAGATGGCAATCCCGCGTTCGCCCACGTTGAACATGGTCGCTCCCGGCTCGAAGCGCTGCGCCGGACCACTCGCAAAGCGCCGGGCAAGCTCGATCTGGGCGGGAGTGAAAACAGGGAACATTTGCGGGCGACGGGTATCAAGCAAGCTCATGGCTAGTCCTTGGGCGGCCGTGCCGCACGCATGTGAAAGTCCTGGCCTTCTTGTTAGTCCTTTTTTACCCGGGCGGATAGCAGGTTTGTGCTGCGCACGACGAACTGACACGCCTTGACTCAAACTGCGCAGAGCAAAAAGCCCCGCATCGCGAGGCTTTTTTTGTTTTCCATGTCCTGTCAGACCGCCACAGCCTGTGCCCTTTTCATGCTCCACATCGCGACCACAGCGATCAGCGCAACAATAGCGCTGAACAACTCGCCCACATGGCGCAAGCCAAAGACCGGCACGCTGACGCCAACGGCAATCACCGGCAGTGACATGGAGAGATACAGCACCACGAACAACGCCGAGGCGACTGCAGCTTTCTGATGCGCAGGACTGGCAGCGGTCACAGCCCCCATGCCCGCGCGGAACACCATGCCCTGCCCTATGCCTGCCGTGATGCCGGCAATGATCAGCAGCAGGATTTGCTCGGTGGCAATGCTGAGCCCCAGGGTCAGCATGCCGATGATCAATGCGACACAGCCCAGGGTCATATGCTGGCGGGACGGCAGCCATTGCAGCAGCGCCTGGCCAACTACTGAAGCGGCGAAGAACGAACCAACCACCGCGCCGATGACGATACCGCTGGACTGCTCCATGACCTGACGCATGATCGACGGGACCATGCTGGTGAACAGCCCTGCGACGCTGAAACCTGCCAGACCGGCAATGGCCGCCGGTATGAACAGGCCGCGCACTTCAGCAGGGATGGAGGGACGCATGACTCGCAGACGTGGCACCGCAGGGCGCGTGACCGTTTCACGAGCGACCACGACGCCCACCAGTGCAATAGCCAGAAAACCCAGATGCAGCCAGAACACCAGTTGCAGAGGGTGCGGTAAATGCTGAGAAGTCAGCCCCGCGAGCAAAGGCCCCAGCCCAAGGCCAAACATATTGGCGGCCGTCGCGACAAGCGTTGACCGTTTACTCCAGGACTTTGGGGCCAGTTCGATAACGGCCACCGTCGCGGTGCCGGTCATGATCCCGGCGGAAAACCCGGAAAACAGTCTCCCCATCAACAGACCGCCGATGGAGTCGCAATACAGGAAAATCACTGCGCTGATCGCGCCCATGACCAGACCGGCACACAACATGGGACGACGGCCTACCTGATCCGACCAACTGCCAACTGCCAGCAACGCCGCAATAACCCCGGCCGCATAGATCGAGAAGATCAGCGTCACCCAGGTTTCACCGAAGCCCATTTGCTGTTGGTAATAGACATACAGCGGCGTCGGCAATGTCGTACCGACCATCACGATAAGCAGCGCGCAGGCCACCAGAATGAAATCTCTGCTGGAGGTTGAAACAGAATCGGTCATGCGGGGCACCCGGTGAGGAAATTCATGGTCATGCGCCCGGCGTCGAAAGCCGGGGTAGCCATACTACAGAGGGGTGGGATGGAGCGGCAGAGAAGGTTTCAAGAAATTTCAGGCAGGCAAATGAAATTACGCGGCAATTTTCTTCATGGAACGACACTACTCGGTAGGAGCGAACTTGTTAGCGAGGCGTCGGACCTGAACTACCGCGTCAACCTCTTCGCCAACAAGTTGCCTCCTACCAGACAGCGTACGCCACACGGTAGGAGCGAACTTGTTCGCGAGGCGTCGGACCTGAACTACCGCGTCAACCTCCTCGCCAACAAGTTGCCTCCTACCCGACAGCGCACGCCACACGGTAGGAGCGAACTTGTTCGCGAGCGTTAGACCTGAATCACCGCATCAAGCCTTCTCGCCAACAAGTTGCCTCCTACCCGACAGCGCACGCCACACGGTAGGAGCGAACTTGTTCGCGAGGCGTCGGACCTGAACTACCGCGTCAACCTCCTCGCCAACAAGTTGCCTCCTACCTGCTCTGCGTCTTCGCCCAATTATTCCTTACGAAAGAAAAACGTCACCTGCCCCAACTCCACACCTAACTTGCTCATGTACGAGCGATTGGCCAGGGTCTTGTCGTCGAGCAGCCACATCCAGTCATCGAAGTGCACTTTGTAGGTCGTGCCATCCACAGGCAGGTTCAGCACATAGCGCCAATGGAAGGCATTGCCGGAAACCTCGCCGAAAGCTTCGCCGTCAACGTCACCAGCCGTACCCTTCCAGCGGCCAGGGCCATCAGGGCGAAGCGTCCATACCCGGGTTTCTTTTTTACCGTCGCTGTAGGTGAAGTCCTCGTGCAGGATCAGCGCTTCGCCTTCGCTACGGCCGTTAATCACAACGTCCATGCGCTTGGTGACCTCTCCCGAGCGCTTCTGGAAGATGCCCTGCGCCACAACGCGTCCGTTGAAATACTCTCGCAGATCCAGCCTGGGGGTTTCCTGACTGTATTGCTTCACGTCTACGCCGCTGCAGGCAGTCAAACCGATACATGCAGCGATGATCAAGGCCTTCAACATGTGGCTGCTCCCAACAAAATAAATTACTTGGCGGTGCGTCCCATCAGTTGCTCACGCAGCTCGGGGTTGCGGGTTTTCGGGCTTAGCCAAATATCAAAGAACGCTTTTGCAAACTGCGGATCCTGTACAACGTGCTGCAGTTTGTCACCGACGTAAAAGCGCGCTTCGCGGCCCGGGAAATACACCCCGGTGATTTTCATGCCCTCTTCAACATCGACAAACGCCTGGGCCATTTGCTCACGCCAGCCGACCAACTGCTTCTCGGGGACCGCCTTCGGTGAAGTGCGCTTGATCTCGACAATGCTGGCTTCGACCAGATCATCCCTGGAAATTGTCCGGTGATAGGTCAGCTCCAGCGCAAACGGCTGATCGGCCTTCAAAGGCTTGCCAACACTCAGCAATCGCGCGGTATAGACACGGAAGCCGAACACGCGCAGATCGCCGCCGCCGATGACCTGAGCATTGGGCAACGCTTCCTGCCACGAGGCACTTGCCACTTGACCGAACACCTGACTAAACAGCAGAAAAACCACTAAACAAAGCCGTGCCATTCGACGCCTCCCGTCCGGGTCTTCAAAACCAGACCAAAAAAGGGTCAGCATCCAGGTGCAAGGTCAAAGACCACAACAACACCGGGATGCTGACCCTTCAGACTTAAAAGCTATACGACGAACAGGAGTTTGTACAATTTTTATCGAGGTTTTTATTCAAACACTCGATTGGCTGGAAAGCCGCGCCTACTCACCTTTGTAGACGGGTTCGCCAAGGTTGAGCATTAGACGATTGGCCCAGGCGAAAATCGAAATCGCGTGGATCAGGTCCAGAATCTGCGCGTCATCCAGGCCTTGCGCACGCAGTGGCTGAATGTGTTGAGCCCCCAGCGCTGCCGGATCAAGGGTCAGGTCGATGGAAAAACGCACGATGACTTTTTCCCTGTCGGTAGTCCCGGCTGTTTCAGGGTTCGTGAAGATCTCGGCAATCACGTCATTGCGCTTGGCCAGTTGCTCAAAACGCTGGGCATGCACCGAGGCGCAATACACACACTGATTGATACGGGAAACGACCGTGCTGGCCAGCTCGCGCTCAGCCCGTGACAAGCCGCCAGGAGCGTACATGATCGCGTTGAATGCAGCCGATCGCTGGCGCAAGACTTCTGGCTGGTGTGCCAGGGTCAGGTAGTAATCGGAGACCTTGGCCTGAGGATGACTCTCCTCCAGCACAGCCACTTGTGCAGGCGTCGCGTTCTCAAGCTTGATGGTCGGCAGCCAGGCCTTCCAGCCCAGCACTTCGCTGGTGAAACCATTAATGCGGATCGGCTCACTCATCATGCGGCTCCTGCGGCAGACAATGCGGCAATGCCGGCAGCCAGCCGGACCTGATAAGACAGATAGGCAATCAACTGCGCCAGCACGACGATTTCTGCCGTGGACAATCCGGCCTGCTGCAAGACTTGCAACGCTTGCTGATCACCTTCCACCGGGCGCTCGATCAAGGTCCGGGTAAAACCGAGAATAGCTTGCAGGCGTGCGTCTTCAAGCCGATCAAGCGAACCGGTTTCAAGCGCGGCAATCATCGCCGGGGCGACATCCAGCGCCTGTAATTGCTCAAGATAGTAATCCGCCAATAACTGATTGGGGGTCAGCCTGGTGGCGAAATACGCCACCAGCAGCCGCTCGCTCAACGACAGATTGTCTGCAAGCTGCGGATCGAAAAACTGCTCATGACTGCCCTGAGTAGCGGCCAGTACTTTGTCACGAGCGTGGCGAACCTGATGCAAATGAGTACCGGGCGCGAGGCCCAGCAACCCATCCAGCACATCAGGCGATTGAACGGTGGAATTCATCACACATCCTCTGAATACATCGTGCTGAGCCCGTCGCCAGCAAGGCGTCAGGCTCAGGGTTTAAGTCTTCAAAGCTCAAGGCAGTTTGGTAACCATGCTGGCGGCGGTACGGTCGCTGACCAGAGGTTCAACTTTCAGGTCTTTGCGCGCAGCCCAAATGTTCTGGTAATGGAACAGCGGGATGATGCCGACGTCGTCAGTCACCACTTTCGCGGACTCTTCCAGAATGGCCCGACGCTTGGCTTCGTCGAACTCGGCGGTGGCTTTGGTCAGCGCCTGATCCACCAACGGATTGCTGTAGTGGCCCCAGTTGGAAGCGCCCAGACCTTTGGTGCTGTCGACGGTGGTCAGAATGTTGGTCAGCGCATAAGCCGCTTCGCCAGTACCATTACCCCAACCGATCACGCTGATCGCCAGTTCGTTCTTGTTCGCCTTACCGGCGTAAACCGCCCACGGCAGGACTTCCAGCTGTACTTTGACGCCGATACGCGACCAGAACTGCGCCACTGCCTGCATGGTTTCCGGCGCTTGCGGGTAGCGGTCACCCGGGACGTGCACGGTCAGTTGGAAGCCATCCGGGAAGCCAGCTTCCTTGAGCAGCTCCTTGGCCTGTTTCGGGTCGTACGGGATGTTTTTCAGATTCGCGTTGTAGCCAAAGGTATTGGCTGGCATCCACTGGTTGGCCTCGGTCACGGTGCCTTGCATGATGCGCTCGACAATCGCCTGACGATTGATCGCCAGCGACAACGCTTTGCGCACCTTCACGTCACGCAACGGGTTTTGCTCCAGCGGTTTGCCCGCGTTATCGCGGATAAACTCGTTCGGGCCTTCGCGGAAGCTCGGCTGAACAATCAGCGCACGCAGCCCGGAGTAAGCGTAAACCTTCACGTTCGGGCTTTGACGCAGACGGGCCACGTCCGTCGGCGAAACCTTGTCGATCACGTCCACATCACCCGCCAGCAAGGCTGCGGTGCGGCTCGCGGCATTGGCGATGTAACGATAGTCAACGCTGTCCCACAGCGGCTTATCGCCCCAGTACTCGTTGTTGCGCTCGAAAATCGTGCGATCCCCTGGCACAAAGGAGACAAACCGATAAGGCCCGGTACCGACCATGGCTTTGCCGGAGTTGTAATCGGCACTCGCAGCACCTGCACCGACGTGGCGGCTGACGATGTAAATCGAATCGACGTCCGGCAGCAGGTTGGCGTTAGGCGTGCGGGTCTTGATGATCAGGGTGTGATCATCCTTTGCCTGGATCGACTCAACGGTACGCATGGCACCGGCGTAAGACGCTACGGAGCCTGGCACGGCGCGGGCGCGCTCGAAGGAGAACACGAAATCGTCAGCGGTCAGCGGTTTGCCGTCCTGCCATTTAACGTCATCGCGCAGGCTGAACTCCCAGGTCTTGTCGTCCAGCACTTTCCAGCTTTTGGCCAGACCCGGCAGGGTCTTGTCGTCGTGACGATTGACCAGCGATTCGAAGGCGTGCAGCGCTACCGAACGATCACCGGCATAGTTGTTCAGTTGCGGATCGAGGGACGAGACCGGGTCGGCGTAACCGATACGCAAGGCTTCAGCCGAGGCACTACCGCCAGCCAGAATCAGGGCCGAGGCCAACAGTGAACGAACAAGAGGTTTCATGTGTTGTTTCCTTGTACGCAATGGCAATAAGAAAGACGGACGATCAAGCGCCCGTTCAGGCTGTTTCGTTGAGGTGACAAGCGCTCAGGTGATTCGGCGAAACCTCCCTGAGCGGTGGAACTTCCACGCGACAGCGCGCCATGGCGTGCGGGCAACGAGGATGGAAATGACACCCGGCAGGCGGGTTCAGCGGGCTGGGGATTTCCCCTTTGATCGCGTCATAGCGGGCACTGCGAATATCGAAACGCGGGATCTGCGCCAGCAAGGCCTGGGTGTATGGATGATTGGCACGACTGAACAGATCGTCGACGTCGGCGCTCTCCACGACCCGCCCCAGGTACATGACAACCACGCGATCGCACAGATGCTCAACCACGCCAAGGTCATGGCTGATGAACAGATAGGTCAGGCCCAGCTCGTCGCGCAGGTCCATGAACAGGTTAAGAATCTGCGCCTGAATCGACACGTCCAGTGCCGCCACTGATTCATCGCACACCAGCAATTCAGGCTGTACCGCCAACGCACGAGCGATACCGATGCGCTGACGCTGACCGCCACTGAACTGATGCGGATAGCGCTGGCGCAGTTGCGGGCTGAGCCCGGCACGTTGCAGTTGGGCGCTGACGTAATCGTCGAACCCGGCTTTGTCGGTCAGGCCATGCAGCAGCGCGCCCTCCCCGACGATGCGGTCCACCCGAAGGCGCGGGTTGAGGCTCGCGGACGGGTCCTGAAAAATCATCTGAATTTTCAGTCGCGCAGCCTGACGCTCTTCATGGGTGAAATCCTCAATGGACTTGCCGTCAATGAAAGCCGTGCCGGAAGACACCGGCAGCAAGCCCGCGACCATTCGGCCAAGGGTCGACTTGCCACAGCCGGACTCGCCCACCAGCCCGACCACTTCGCCCCGCACGATGCGCAGGTCTACCCGGTCAACAGCGTGAGTCACCGAGGTCGGCCGAGTCAGTTGCAGACGCTGCAACATATGCTGCAGTCCGGTTTCAGGACTGGCTTTGCCGAACGTCTTGCTGACATCGCGCAGCTCAATGATTGGCGTCGATTCATTGCTCATCGGCGGCTCCCGGATGAAAACAGCGGACCAGTCGGCCCGGCTCTATCGCTTGACTGGGCGGTTCCTGTTCGCACACCGAAGTCGCTCGGGAGCAACGGGCAGCGAAGGCACAGCCCGCTGGCATCGACAGCAAGTCCGGCGCCATGCCCGGAATCTGCCGCAGACGCTGGCCGCGTTTGTTGCGGCTTGGCAGGCTGTCGATCAGGCCTTGGGTATAGGGATGTTGCGGGCGATCCAGCACGGCGGCGACACTGCCTTGCTCAACGATCCGTCCGGCATACATCACCGCAATATCGTCGGCCAGCCCGGCGACGACCGACAGGTCATGGGTTATCCAGATCAATGAAGTGCCCTGCTGGCGGACCAGCTTCTGCACTTCACTGAGAATCTGCGCCTGAATGGTCACGTCCAGCGCGGTGGTCGGCTCATCGGCAATAATCAAGTCCGGCGAGTGCAGCAACGCAATGGCAATCGCTACCCGCTGACGCATGCCGCCAGACAACTGGTGTGGGTAGGCGCGCAAACGCTCATCAGGGCTGGCAATGCCCAGCAGCCCCAAGGTGCGACTGGCATGCTCCCGAGCGTCGGCACGGCTGAGCGGCTGATGCGCTTGCACTGCCTCGATCATTTGCGTGTCGACCCGCAGCACCGGGTTGAGGGTCATCATCGGGTCCTGGAAGATCATCGCGATCCGGTTACCCTGCAGGTGACGCAGCTCTTTGGCCGACAGACGCGTCAGGTCACGGCCTTGAAACAGCACTTCCCCGCCGCTGATCCGCCCCGGTTCATCGACCAGCCCGAGGATGGAGAAACCAGTGACTGACTTACCGGAACCGGACTCGCCCACCAGGCCAAGGATGCGCCCCGGCTGAATGCTCAGGGATACATCACGCACTGCAGGCAAGACCCCGGCGCGGGTGTAGAAAGACGTGCACAGCCCACGCACATCCAGAGTCGGCTGCACGTTTGCCAACGGCTCGGCAGAGATGTCGGGCAGGCTCATCGTTGCAACCTCGGGTTCAGCACATCACGTAAACGGTCGCCCACCAGGTTGATGGCGACGATGGTTATCAGCAGCGCCAGCCCCGGGTAGAAACTGATCCAGTACTCATCACTGAGCATGTACTGAAAACCGTTGGCAATCAGCAGGCCCAGAGAAGGTTCGGTAATCGGCACACCCAGGCCCAGGAACGACAGCGTGGCTTCCAGGGTGATCGCCCGGGCGATCTGCAATGCGCCAATGACGATCAGCGGCGGCAGGCAGTTCGGCAGAATGTGCCCAACCACGATGCGCCACGAACCAATGCCCTGCCCGCGTGCGGCATCAACGTACTCGCGGCGACTTTCAGTCAGCGCCTGACCCCGGGCAGTCCGTGCGTAGTAGGCCCACTCCAGCACCACCAGCGTCAGCATCACATTACCGACGCCCTTGCCCAGCCAGGCAAGAATCATCAACGCCATGAGAATGACCGGGAACGACAGCAGCAGATCCACCAGACGCATCAACAAGGCATCGACCCAACCGCCCGCATAGGCAGAAAGCAAACCGAGCATGGTGCCGAGTACCGCCGCGATCAACGCAGAACCGATACCTACCCAGAGACTGATACGCAGACCATAGATAATCGCCGACAACAGATCGCGACCCTGACCATCAGTCCCCAGCCAATAGGTGTAGCCGCCGTCGACGTTCTCCGTGCCTGGCGGCAGGCGCGCATCAAGCACGTTGAGTTGCATGAGGTCATAAGGGTTCTGATAGACAATCCACGGCGCCAGCGCCGCAACCCCGACAATGAACAACAACACCAGCAAACCGAGCATGGCCGTAGTCGATGTTTTGAACTCCGACACACCGCGACGCCATGGAGACTGCGCCTTGAAGGTCGCTACAGGAGCCTGGCTCATCGTTTCGCCTCCACACGCACACGCGGGTCGAGGAAGTAATACAACGCATCGACAATCAGGTTGAGCACTACAAAAATCACCACGACCACCATCAGATAAGCCACCACCACCGGACGGTCGAGCATGTTGATGCTGTCCAGAATCAACTTGCCCGCACCAGGCCAGGCAAAAATACTTTCAGTCACCACGGCATAAGCGATGGTCGAACCCAGCTCCATGGCCAACACGGTGACCAGCGGGATCATGGTGTTGCGCATCACATGCATGCACATCACCCGCACCGGCGACAGGCCTTTGGCCCGGGCAAACTTCACGTACTCCTGCGGCAGCACTTCACGCACTCCAGCACGGGTCAGACGCAGCACCAGGGATATCTTGAATAACGCCAGATTCAGCGCAGGCAAGATCAAATGCTGCAGGCCATCCAGCGTCAGGAATGACCATTGAATGCCGAGCAGCTCGCGCGTTTCGCCACGGCCACTGGCAGGCAACCAGCCGAGCTTGATGGAGAACAGCATGATCATCATCAGCGCGACCCAGAAGGCGGGAAGCGAGAAACCGACGATGCTTGAGGCCATTAGCACGCGTGACAGAGGATGATCGGGATAGCGGCCCGCGAACATGCCCAGTGGCACGCCCAGTACGACCGCCAGAAACATCGCGCTGAACGCCAGTTCAAACGTTGCAGGCAGACGCTGCACGATCAGGCGCATGGCGTCTTCGTGATAGACAAAACTTTGCCCGAGATTGCCTTGCACCGCGCCTTTGAGAAACAGCAGGTATTGCTGCCACAAAGGCTTGTCCAACCCCAGATGCGCGATGGCCGCGAGCCGTTCGGCCTGATTCAGGTCTTCGCCGACCAGAATATCCATGGGGTTGCCTATGGCGTTCAGGCCAATGAACACCACCAGCGTCATCAGCAGCACCACCAGCAGCGACTGGCTCAGACGCCGCACCAGCCAGCCGATCATCCGCGCAACTCTTGAGCCGTAGGCTCGCTGGCAACCCATTCGTCACCGAGCAGTTCAGGCTCGGCATAATTTTGCATGGCCGCGAAATGCAGCTCGATATCTTCATTGAACAACTGCCCGGCGAGACCTTGAGCGAGACGCTTGGCGCCTTCGCTGATGGCCGGAATATCACCCGACACCGCGCCGTAGCTCAGGGCTGCGGGGTAATTGAAGCAGTGGATCTGACCGATGCCAGGGCATGCGCCAGGGGTCTTTTCCTGAAACTCGAAGCACAGGCCCAAGTCCGGTAAATCCTCCAGTTCGTTATCCGGCTCTCCCCCTGGCGGTGTGAAGCTGTCGCTCCAGGCACGGACATGTTGGGCGAAGCTGGCGAACTCGGGACGCAGCTGGAAATTAGTCCGGAATCCGGTGGCAAACACCAGGAAATCCACCTCGATCCGCGCTTTCGGCGTATCCAGCCACAGGCCACCCGCCGGGTTTTGCTGAACGGCAACCACCGGGCTGTTCAAGAGGAAGCGTGAGTTGGGTGAGCGCGAGACGCGCTGGGTGCTGCCGCGTGGCGGCGGGACTTGCTGAGTGTTCAGGTATTTGCGAATTCGCCATTTCCAGGCATCCGGCAGGCGCCAGTAACCGTGGGTCATGCCGGGATTGCCAGCGCCCTTGCCTTTGTTGACGCGCGGCAGTTCGGCCCGACGAATCAACAGATCGACACGCTGCGCACCGGCTTCCAGCGCCGTGGCGGCACTGTCCATCGCCGACGCACCACCACCGATCACGGCAACGCGCTTGCCGACGAACCAGTCATCCTGCAGGCCATCAGCCGAATGCGCCCAGACATGCCGGGGCAAGCCGTGCGCGAAATCAGGCACCCAAGGGCCGCCCAACCCGTCACGCCCGGTCGCCAAAACCACATGGCGAGCCAGCACGTGCTGAGTCTCCGTCGGGCTCTCAATGTCCAGTTCCACCAGCCCGTCAGCCCTAGGCTGTACGCGGCTGACGCGATGCTCGTTGCGCACGTCGAGATTCAATGCCTTGCGATACCAACGCAGGTAATCAGCCCATTGCAGACGCGGAATCTTGTCCAGAGCGTTCCAGGCCTCGAGGCCGAACTGGGCCTCGAACCAGGCACGGAAGGTCAGTGCGGGCAACCCCAGTGCAGGCCCGGTCAGCTGCTTGGGCGAGCGCAGGGTTTCCATGCGCGCCGTGGTCGCCCAAGGGCCTTCGAAGCCGGTGGGCGATTGGTCGTAGATGCGCGCGACCACGCCCATATTGCGCAGCTCGGCGGCCAGTGCCAGCCCTGCCATACCGCCGCCGATGATGGCCACGTCCAGTACCGCCTGGCCGTCATTGACCCGTGGTTTTACCCAGGGCGCTGCGGGCAGATCCAGCCATTGCAAATCCTGCTGCAGACGAGCTTCCAGCGCAGCAAGACCGCTGACGGTGTTTATATCGGACATTTTCAATACTCGGCGCTCGAGGAAAGGTGGTCACTTGCTATACAAGAAGCGTTCCACACTCATACATTTTCGAATTCATAAGCGGTATGAATTCATATAACGAATAGTAAAAGCCGCCGAATATTCCCACAATGATGATTATTGAATATTGATATTCCATAAAGGCATTAGAGCAATCAGAACCCTGTGGGAGCCGGGCTTGCCCGCGATAAGGTTCAGGTAATCTGCCTGGCAGACCGCGGTGTCTGTATCGCGGGCAAGCACCTACATAGAAGCGGCATTCCAGATCAGGATGGAGTGAGGCAGGCGCACCGCCACCGCTCAGAACCTTCGGCTACCCCGCATATATGCTCTGCAGCAAAGCGTCGTGTTCGCTGGGGTCATGCATGATCATGGTCGGCAGCAGCGCTTGAGCGGATCTGGCGAGTTCTCCTACCAGTGCCACCGACACCTCGGAAAGCGGGCTGGCAAAGGCAGAAATCAAGCCGAAGAAGAACGGGATGTTGCACTCGATAGGGCGTACTACAACACCACTGAGCGGCACGCCCAACGCGGTGAACGGATCCACCAGTGCGATTCCCAGCCCGACACGAGCCATCTGCATCGCGACCAGCGAGGTATTTGTATCGAGCATATGCGGAGCCTTGCCGCCAGCATCCTGAAAGGCCTTGTCGATGCGCCGACGGAAGCGGAACGGGTTGGACATTGTGATCAAAGGGTGCGCGGCCAGCACCTCCATGGGCAACACATCGTAACGGGCCAGTTCTGAGTCTGCGGGCAGCACAGCGACACACGGCGACTCACCAATCCAATGGATATCCAGACCACGATGTTCAAGCGGCAGGCTCACGGCCCCCAGATCCATGGTCTTGGAAAGTACCGCCTGGACTACATTTTCCGGAGACATGCTGTGCAACTGGATATGCTGCGGCTGCAGCGCTTGTGGCAACCGGGACAAAGCCAGCGGCAGCAAACCGGCAGCCAGCGCGGGGATCGCCACAAGTTTGATCTGACGGTTCTCGTCCTGAGCAATATGCTGAGCACGCTGGCGGATATTGCGTATGCCCAACAAGGCACTTTCTACCTCGGCATACATCATGAAAGCCTTCTGGGTAGGCGTGACCTTGGGTCCGCTGCGCTCGAACAACGCAAAGCCCAGCTCCTGCTCAAGCTCCTGAATGACCCGCGTCACCGAGGGTTGTGAACGACCAAGCATTTTGCCTGCCGCCGTAACACTGCCAGCCGACATAACCGCCGCGAACGCTTCCAGTTGCCGCAAATCCATACGAACGCCTTGTTATGAACGATGAAGATCAGATACCGCCCGGCGCTAACCCACACTGGGACGCGGCCAAGCCTAACCTATCGAACACAACACGCCTACTTGGGGAATGTGGATGCGAGAGATCCTTGTTGGGGAATGGCTTTATACAGACCCAAAAACAAACGGCCCTCTGAATACGTCCAGAGGGCCGTTGAAAACAACTTACGGATTAGCACTTCTTACGAGCACTCTTACAATAAAACACGTACGCCATTAATAATGGAGATGCTCTTTCTGTGGGAACTGCCGAAGGCTGCGACGCATTCTTCCTGACCTATCGCCATCGCAGCCTTCGGCAGCGCCTGCAGATCAATCATCCGGGATCACATCAACTTAATAAGAGCGCTCAACAACCCGAGCCTCCGGCTGACGCTCGGCCTGATTCCACGCATCGCGCAGTGTTTGCAGGACATCGCTCATGAACTGCTTGTCGGCAGCGGCCTTTTTGCCGACCCAGCCGTGACCACGACGGTACATCGACAACCGGGCGCGCAGGTTCGGATGGCGATGAACAAACTCTTCTTCAGGTACGCCTGATGCAAGAGGGTCAATACGCACCTCGCCCTCTTCGCAGACCCACAATATGTGGTTATCGAGGCTGTCTTTACGCGCAGCGAACAGCTCGGCAAGTTCATTAATCGTTGGTTGGTTATTCAAGTTCATGTGTAACTCCTTGACCGCTCGTCATCTGATTAATTAGTCAGCTCAAACACATCATCAAATCGGCCAATGGGTTCATGTCGCTGCAGATAAACGAAACACAGCATTCGTTCATACGTCTGCAGAGTCGGCCCTTGACTAGATGCATGTAGCCTTGATGAAAAGCCGCTACAGAGCAGCGTCACAACGAGAGGAGAGTTAGCGAATATCCGAGACCAACAGCGACTCTGACAGCAGTCAACCACAAGCCTCATGAGGACGTATCGCCAGCACCTTCACGTCAAATAACGCTCATGCCAGGTCAGCTTCATCAATCTGCCTTGTGGGCAGCACACATCCGGGAACATCACGACGGCTCGTCGTGCATGTCAAGAACACCCTTTCCAGTTCTCCCGATCAGGGAGACAGCTGCATAATGCAAGTCGAAACGGCATGCGTCAATGATTATGTAGTGATTATTTTAGAGCACTACATATTTCTGATTCTGACCGACCGGTCACCGAAACGTGCCGGTCTGTCAGGCTTCGCGGGGATTTGTCTCAAGCATCAAGTCGACTTTCTCAAGCAATGCACCCAGCTTGAAGGGTTTGATGATCATGTCCATGCCCTGCCCCAGGAAGCTTTGCCGGTTAACGGCATTCTCTGCGTACCCGGTCATGAACAGCACCGGCAGGCACGGTCGCCAGGCCCTGGCGCGATCTGCCAACTCGCGGCCATTCATATGTGGCAAACCGACGTCTGTGAGCAGCAGGTCGATCGATGGATCGTTTTCCAGTATCGAAAGCGCCGTAGGAACGTCCGATGCCTGGGTGCAGCGATAACCTGTATCGATCAATAACTCGTTGACGAACATTCGCACCGAGGCTGTGTCTTCCACGATGAGAATGTGTTGCCCTGCACCCTCTCGTGGCGCCGCGGCGGGTGGCAGCTCGACCGGCACAGAGTCGATTCCGGCAGGCAGCATCAGGGTGACTTCAGTCCCGTGCCCCGCAACACTACGGATCACGACATCGCCCCGCGACTGCCGGGCAAAACCGTAAATCGTTGAGAGTCCCAGCCCCGTGCCTTCACCGATGGGTTTGGTGGTGAAGAACGGGTCAAATACTTTATCGATGACGCTGTGTTCGATGCCAATCCCGTCGTCTTTAACGGATAGCGCGAGGTACGGACCGTCCGCCAGCCTCGCGTCGCCCTTGGAATGAGCAGCGAAAGTGGTCACACGGATCGTGCCGCCCTTAGGCAATGCGTCGCGGGCATTGATGACCAGATTCAGCAAAGCGCTTTCCAGCTGGCTGGAATCCACCAGCGCGATGGCCGACTGCGAAGTAAGGTCCAGTGTCAGCGCTATGCGTTTGCCGATGGTGCGCCGTAGCAAGTCTTCCAGGGACCGGATGTGTTGGTTGATATCAATCGGCCGGGCGTCCAGTGGCTGCTGACGGGCAAATGCCAGCAGGCGGTGAGTCAATGCAGCGGCACTTGACGCCGACGCCAGCGCTGCCTCGGCGTAACGCATGATTTTCTCGGGACGGTTTTCCTGGGTGCGCTTCTTGATCAACTCGATGCCGGTAATGATTCCGGTCAGCAAATTGTTGAAGTCGTGGGCGATGCCACCGGTCAACTTGCCAATCGCATCCATTTTTTGCGCCTGAAGCAACTGCGCCTCAGTGCGCGCCCGTTCGGCAACCTCGTGGGCAAGCCGGGTGTTGACGTTGTCGAGTTGCTTGAGGTGTGACTGCTCACGCTGCCGGTGCTCTGTCACGTCCTCGATAAACACCAGGCTCAACTGCGGCGTGCGATAAGGCGATATCTGCCACTCGGTCTCACGCAGCTCGCCTCTGACCAGCATGCGCAATGTGCCTTGCCAGCGTTCGCCCGCCAGCAAGCCAGCGCGCAGTTCCTGAATAATCTCATCCTGACCCTCAGCCAGGGAGCCGAGCATTGTTGGCTGTGCCACGCTTTGCTGAATCAGCACTGCGAAGGCGTGGTTGCACTCATGAACCTTGAGCTGTGCATCCATGACTGCAATGGGCGCGGAAATGTTGACGAAGATTTCCCGGAAGCGCGCCTCACTTTCGCGCAAGGCGTACTCGGTGTCTCGTACCCGCAGCAAGGTGCGTAATGTAGCCAACAGCACATCCGGGTCTACCGGGTGCACCAGATACGCATCAGCCCCTGCCTCCAGCCCGGTGACAATGTCCGCGGTCTGAATAGACGCAGCAGAGACATGCACCACCGGCAGCAAAGCAGTACGTGGCTCGGAACGCAGCAGTCTGACAATGTCAAAACCGCTCATGTCCGGCAGGTTCACATCAAGGATCAATGCATCAGGGACCTGTGCAGCGATCAGCTCCAGGCCCTCGGTGCCGGTGCCCGCTTCCGAAACGATGAAGTCGTGACGTTCCATGCGCCGACGCAACGCGTAACGCGTGGCGGCGTTGTCATCGACGATCAGTAACCGCAGCTCACGTTTCATCGGGATGCCCTGCCGCAATGGCCAGCGGAATGATGACGAAGAATGTTGACCCCTGGCCCGGCTCGCTCTCAAGCCCTACCCGCCCGCCAAGCAATTCAGCGAAACGTTTGCATAAAGACAAGCCAAGGCCCGTACCACGCAGCCGTTTCTGCAAGGGCGAATCGATCTGGGAGAAGTCTTCGAAAAGCGCGCCGTGCATTTCCTGAGGAATGCCTACGCCGGTGTCACTTACCGCGAAGCGTATTTCGTTCTCGCCTTCCAGCCGGGCCGAAACCCGCACCTCGCCACGCTGAGTGAACTTGAGGGAGTTGGAAACGAAGTTGCGCAGAATCTGTGCAAGCTTTTTGTCGTCAGTGTACAGCCGGGGCAAGCCCACTGGCTCTTCGAAAATGAGGTCAACAGAGGAGGCGTTCACGATCGGTCGAAACATCCCGCGTAACGCCGAGAACAAGTCGAACATGTCGAACCAGGCAGGGGAAATCGAGATGCGCCCGGCTTCAATCTTGGCCAGGTCCAGCAAGTCATCGACCATGTCGCTCAACTCACGGGCCGCGCCACTGACGAATGCGACCTGCTTGTGTTGCTCGTCACTCAGCGGCCCGTCGATTTCGTCCTTGAGCAAGCTGGTGATACTCAGAATCGAGCCCAACGGAGTACGGAACTCATGACTCATGTATGAGAGAAAACGGCTTTTCAAGTCAGAGGCCTGACGCAATTCATCTGCCTGATTGTCGAGCTCGGCATACAACGCCAGTACACCCTGATTGGTCTCTTCAAGCTCGGCACGCAAGGCATCCGCCTCAGCGCGCAGTTGCTGTAGCTCAAGGGACTGATCGGTAACAGTCGAATCAGGCATTGAACGCCTCCAGGGTAATGACCAAAACAGTGACATCGTCGCGCCCGCGGCAAAAATCGCGATGCAGCACAGCAGCGATAATCGCTGGATGACGATAGATCAGACCCGGATAGTCACGCAGGTTCCAACGAGATTGCAGGCCATCGCTGAACATCACCAGCAACTGGCCTTGCGCGCCCGCATGCTCGAACGCCTGAGCCTTTCGGAACTGCAGACCGACGATGCCCGGATGCGATACCAACCCTCGGGTCTTTTCACCCTCAATCAGCGTTGCGCCGATATTGCCGATTCCCACAAAACGCAGCCCACCGCTACCCGCGTCGAACTGAACGACTGCCGCCGCGCCGCCACGCGTGCCCCTCATGGTGTGGTGCATATCGTCAAAAATCTGCTCGGCCGAATCGAAAGGCCGTAACTGAAACTCCACCTCGCCCGCACGGGCAGCGACTTCAGCGTCTTCACCATGACCCAAGCCATCGATGACCAGTACGCTGATCCGCGGCCCGTCTATCGCCAGCGACCAGACGTCACCGCAGGCTGGATCATCATGCAGTGAATGCTGACTGATACCGATGCGCAGATCCCGGACCTTGTTTTTACGTGGATAAAACCGGGTCAGAACCACTGAGCCACGGGCATCCGCATGGACATCAAAGACGTCAGCCTGTCGCGACATTGCGCCAAGGCCGATACCTTGCGTGCCACCGGTCGAGAAACCGTCGCGCAGACAGTCATGCAGGTCGAAGCCCGGGCCGCGATCCACGGCAATAATCTCGATGCCCGACAGCGCCGGCGAATTGAACACCCGCAGGTGCAATTCGCCACGCCCCACATGCTTGAGGATGTTGCTGGCCAGTTCGGTAGCCACCAACGCAACACGTCCGGCATCCACCTCATCGAACGCAAGTGCTTGCGCCAACTGCTGAGCGGTACGTCTGGCGTGCCCTACCTGGCTGCTGTCTTCGATCAACAAAACCTGCGTCAGGGTGCTGCGCAGATTCAAGTCCATCGGGTAATCGTTATTCGGGTACCGGCACCGGGCGCGGTGTCCAGTTCAAACTCTTCCACCAGGCGTTTGGCGCCCGTCAAACCAAGCCCCATGCCGTTGCCGGAAGTCCAGCCATCGGTCATCGCCAGTTTCAGATCAGGGATGCCCGGCCCTTCGTCGCGGAAGGTAATACGCAAGCCAGTGCGCAGGCCATCTTCAATAATCTGCCAGTCCATGTCGCCGCCGCCACCGTAGACCATGGTGTTGCGGGCCAACTCGCTGACAGCGGTGACCATCTTGGTCAGATCAATCAAGCGCATGCCGCACTCCTGAGCCAGCTTGCGCGCGGTCTGGCGCGCAAGTACGACATCCTGTTCGATCAGCACAGGTTGCGTGCCGCTGCTACGCACGGTCATTGCGCGTGTACTCGCTCTTGCAGCAGTTTCATCCCGCGCTCGACGTTCAACGCGGTGCTCACGCCCGGCAAGGTCATGCCCAGTTCAACCAGCGTGATGGCCACAGCGGGTTGCATCCCCACCAGCACGGTCTCGGCATCCATGATCCGCGACAAGCCGGAAATGGTGCCGATCATGCGCCCGACGAACGAATCGACGATGTCCAGCGCGGAGATATCGATCAAGACACCCCGTGCAGAGGTTTTGCTGATGCGCTCGGACAGGTCGTCCTGCAGGGTCAGCGCAAGCTGATCATGCATGTCGACCTGAATAGTGACGAGCAGATAAGCCCCCATCTGCAGAATAGGAATACGTTCCATGAACTTATACCGCCTTGGTGACGGTCAGCCCCAGGCGCTTCAGCGACAGAGCCAGCGCATCGGCGAGGTTAGCCTTGGTCACGACGCCCTGCAGGTCCAGGCCCAGGTGCACGATGGTTTGTGCAATTTGCGGACGCACGCCACTGATGATGCAGTCGGCGCCCATCAAACGGATAGCGGTGACGGTTTTCAGCAGGTGCTGGGCGACCAGCGTGTCAACGGTTGGCACCCCGGTGATGTCGATGATCGCGATTTCCGAACCGGTATCGACGATGCGCTGCAACAAAGACTCCATGACCACCTGAGTCCGCTGCGAATCCAGGGTGCCGATCATTGGCAAAGCCAGTACGCCGTCCCAAAGTTTGACGACCGGGGTCGACAGCTCCAGCAACTCTTCTTGCTGACGCTTGATCACGCTCTCACGCGACTTCTGGAAGGTGCGGATAGTGTGCATGGCCAGCGCGTCAAGCAACTCGGACAGCTCCAGCAACTGCTCGGCATACATCACCGGATCAGCGTGGTATTCACGCTGCAGCAAAGCAAACAAAGGCCCTTTGAAGGAAAAAATAAAACTGGCGGTCTGCTGTGAGTCCTGACCGATCAGGGCGCGGCTTTGAGAAAGCTTTTCGAGGAACTGGCGAATTTCATCCCAGTCACTGCCTGACAGTGATTGATGACGCCCCTTCTCTGCCACAGAAACAACCAGGTGGAAGAAATCTGCCATCTGTTGTTTCAGGTCATCATCCTTGATGTTGCGAGTTGCACCGTTTGCTTCCAGTGCTGCACCCCATGCGGCTGTCAACTCGGACTGAGACTTCTTGATCGCTTCAACGGTCTGCTGCACTGCTGCCATATTGTTTGAACTCCGGACCGATGTCGGCAAACCTGATCACTCAGGCATGCAACATAAAGATGAAAAAAAGGGGGGCGAGGCTCGCCATGCGGCGATTCTCTACCATTTGCCTTGAAATGCAAGCGGCCGATAATGGCACATTGGTTAATGCTCGTCGTCAAGGTGTAAAGACGCCGATTTTCGAGGAAAAACAACCGTAAATCGGTTTTATGATGTCAAAAGCATCCATTCGAGTGTAAGCACTGTAAGCCTCATCCAACCTCGCCAAATACGTCGACAATCTGCTCAATCACCGCCCTGACCCGCGCGGTATGCCGCAAATCTTCGTGGGTCACTAGCCAGACGTCATAGGTTTCCTGCCGTTGCCGGTCAGGCCACAGCCGGGTCAGCCCGTCCCGCTCACCCAGGCACACCGGGATTTCGCCAATGCCGATTCCTGCAGCGATTGAACGTCTCATCATCAAGCCCGAATTAACGGTTGCAACCAGACGCCCTTGAGTGACCGGCTCAGAAACGATAGTCGCTTCACGGCCACTTTCCAGATAGGGCTGAAACATGATCACGTCGTGCCCGGCAAAGGCTGCACCTTGTTCAGGTGAACCGCGACGTTGTGCATATTCCGCCGAAGCGAACAGCCCCACCGGCCAGCGGGCGATGCACCGGGCGATCAGGTCAGGGTTTTCCGGCTTGACGTTTCTGATTGCAATGTCGGCTTCGCGCCTGGACAGGCTGAGCATTTGAATCGAAGCATCAAGCCGGACTTTCACATCAGGGTGCTGCAGATGCAGGTTGGCGATGGCGGGAATCAGAAAGTCGATGGCTAACGAATCGGTAGAGGTGATGCGCACCTCTCCCTTCAGTCGATCATCAAGCCCCTGAACCTGACGCTGAAGCTCCAGTGCCGAACGCTCCATTTTTTCCGCCGAGCGAAACACCGCCTCCCCCGCGGCTGTCAGCACGTAGCCTTCCGAAGTCCGTAAAAATACCGTGGTGCCCAGGGCCTTCTCCAGCGCCGCGATTCTGCGCCCGACAGTGGCCTGATCCACATTCAGCACGCGCGCCGCGCCGCGCAACGTGGACTTCCTGCATACAGCCAGAAAGATTCGCGTGTCGTCCCAATTCAAAAATCGCCTCCGTGATGCATTTTTGCATCTCAGCCAAGAGAATTAACTGCAATATTGCATCAATCATCGCCGTTACTATGGACGCAGCCAAGCACTTTGCAGTGCTCACTTTGATTTCCAGAATTCATGGGTAAGGACATTCCACCATGCACACCACCACTGACACCCTTGCACCCCGGCGCAATAGCGTCTGGCTGCATATTCTTGCGGGCCTTAGCGCTAGCCTGGTCAGCATTGGCCTGGCGCGATTCGCCTATACGCCGTTGATTCCTTCACTGATTCACGCCCAGTGGTTCTCCGCATCGGATGTGATTTATCTGAGTGCAGCCAACCTGATCGGTTATCTGATCGGCGCGCTGACCGGCCGCCCTATTGCCGCGCGACTGTCCAACGCGCATTCACTGCGGCTGATGATGCTGATTGCCACCGCCTCGTTCTTTGCGTGCGCGTACCCGCTGTCCCTCGCCTGGTTCTTCAGTTGGCGCTTGCTGTCCGGTATCGCAGGCGGCGCAATCATGGTGGTGGTGGCCGCAACCGTGACTCCTCACGTGCCCGTCGCTCGCCGGGGGCTGGCCAGCGGCGCAATTTTTATCGGTGTCGGCCTCGGCATCGCCGGTTCCGGCACGCTGGTACCGTTCCTCTTGTCCCTGGGCTTGCGCGATGCCTGGGTTGGCCTCGGCCTGGTATCCCTCGCACTGACCGCAATCAGCTGGTTCGGCTGGCCATCGGCAAGTGCTACCGCAGCAGCGTCGGCCTCAAGCCCAGAGCCCCATCAATCGCAGCACAGCCGCATGGATCCAGGGATCTACCTGTTGTTCGGCCAATACGCGCTGATGGCCATCGGTCTGGTACCAGCGATGGTATTTCTGGTGGATTACGTGACGCGGGGGCTTGGTCTTACTGCGCACGCCGGTGCAGTGATCTGGGTCATGTACGGCGTCGGGGCGATTCTGGGGCCTGTGGTTTATGGCTTTCTGGCGGACCGTCTGGGCGCGCGCGCCTCAATTCGTGTGGTGTTGGCAGCACAGGCAGTGGCTGTCGCGTTGTTGTGCAGCACCAGCAGTTTCGCCCTGCTCGCGCTGCTGGCTGTGATCATTGGTTCGTTCCCGCCCGGCATCGTGCCACTGGCGCTGGGCCGGATCCACGAACTGGTACCTCGCCACGACATGCAGCAAGTCGCCTGGAGCCGTGCGACCGTTTCCTTTGCGACGTTTCAGGCGCTGGGCGGTTATGGGTATTCAGTGATTTTCAACGCCAACGACGGCCACCACGTCATGTTGTTCGTGATCGCCGCATCGGCTATTGCGGTTGCTTTGGTGGCTGATTTTGTTGCTGCGTTGATTGCTCGAAATTGAACCACTTACCGGATGTGAAATGTGCTCCCCTTGTGGGAGCTGAGCTTGCTCGCGATGAGCGACGACATCCCATGCCTGATCCATCAAGGGCTGAGTCCTGAGCAAGCCTCGTACACAGGCTGCGGATGCACCGCCCCCATCGCGAATAAATTCGCTCCTACCGGGGTTTGCGTTTGCAGGCCAACACAGAATTTCCCCCAAGGTAATCGCATTTCAGGCAACGTCAAAACGCCTTGATCACCTGCCGCTGCTGCCCAAGCCCTTCGACACCCAGCGTCACCACATCGCCGGGTTTGAGAAACAGCGGCTCAGGTTTATGGCCCAGCCCAACCCCGGCGGGGGTACCGGTGCAGATCAGGTCGCTGGGCTCCAGCTCGATGAACTGCGACACATAGCTCACGACAGTCGCCACATCGAAAATCTGGTTAGCCGTATTGCCGTCCTGATGGCGCGTGCCGTTAACGTCCAGCCACAACGCCAGCTTGCTGGAATCAGCCACTTCATCCGTGGTTACCAGCCAAGGGCCAACAGGCGCAAAGCCTGGGAAGCTCTTGCCTTTGGTCCACTGCCCGCCCCGCTCCATCTGATAACTGCGCTCGGAAAAGTCATTCACCACGCAGTAACCGGCGATATGCTTCAGGGCGTCAGCTTTGTCGATATACAAGCCCTGAGTACCGATGACGATCCCCAGTTCAACCTCCCAGTCGGCCTTCACCGAGCCGATCGGCAAGCGAATATCGTCGTTGGCGCCGGTGGGATGGCAAGCCTTGAGGAACATCACCGGCTCGGCAGGGATCGGCAAATTGGTTTCAGCGGCGTGATCGGTGTAATTGAGCCCGATGCAGATCACCCGCCCGCCTTTACTGACGGGTGGGCCAACACGCACATCGGCAGCAACCAACGGCAGCGACGCGCTATTGATCGCGCTCAAACGCGACAGGCTTTCGCTGGAAAGTGCAGCACCGTCGATGTCATCGAGGTGAGCAGATAGGTCACGAATATCACCGTTGGAGTCGATCAGACCCGGTTTTTCAGCACCCGGCAGACCATAGCGAACCAGCTTCATAGGGGTATTCCTTGTCTGTAGATAGGCGCAAGCACACTGTAATCTCAAGGCGTCAATGGCTGGGCGCTGCTGGCGATGGCGGGCCTGCGCACAAGGACCACCAGCAAAATCGCAAACAGGCTCAACAATGCGAGTGCTGCACAGCCTACATCAATCGCCAGATCCAGGCCCCAGCGTGTCGCAGCCCTGCCCAGCGACATCGCCACCACGCCCTGCATCAGATACGCCACCAGAAACAACGCAGACAACGTGCCAGCCCGATGATGAGCCGGTGCATGGGCATTGATCAGATTCAGGCCGCCCATGAACAGCAGGCTGTAGCCAACACCACTGCTGGCGCTCGATAACAGGAACACCGCAAGTGCATGGTCAGAGGTTGCGAGGATCAGCAACAACATGCCCATGCAGGCGAATGCACCACCAATGATGATCGCGACATGGGCAGACAGCCGCCGCGCGACAATACCGGTCGCGCCAGTAACAATCGCAAACACCGAAATAGCGGCGCCGTTGACCAATGCATTGCTGGAACCGATCAGGTCGTGGGCAATCTGCGACCCTAACGAGAGCATCGTTGCCCCCAGTGAATAGCCGCTGAGCACAGCGGTGACTGCCACCAGAAACACCCTGCGCAGCGGTTTATGGATGCTCGGCAAGCGCGGTTTCCAGGCCTGCCTGCTTTCTGCGCGTGTATGCCGGGGCAGGAACCAGGTACCGAACAGCGTTGCAATCAACACCAGCGCTAACAGCAGGAAACTCAAGCGGGTCGGCAGCGGCGCGTACTGAATCAACGCGCCGCTGAGGATCAACGCTGAGGCCAGCCCCAATGCCTGCGCTGCAGTGGTAATCGAACCGGCCTGTTTAGCCTGCCCCGGCGCACTGAACTCCACCACCGCAGCGGCTGAAGGCCCGGCAGACAGTCCGACGCCGATACCCATGAACGCCCGCCCGATCAGGAGCCAGGTCACGTCGGGTGCCACAGCGAACAGCAACACGCCCAGCAATGATGACCCCAACCCCAGCAGCATCGCAGCACGCCGTCCGATGTAATCAGACAGATCACCGAGCACGATCAGTGTCGCCACCACAGCGATGGGGAACACTGCGAAGATCAGCGTTGTGACGGTCGGTGTCAGCGACCATTCCCGGGCATACAGCGGGTAGGTCATGGCAGGCGCAGCACTGGTCCACAACGTGTGCATGACCACCGCAGCAGCCACCCAGAAAGAACCCCGGCGACCCAGCGTGTAATGTCGAAAATTCATGGGGGAGCCTCAATGATCAATGCGCTTATAAAACAACGAATAGCATCGAGCGGGATTGTTTGGCCGTGCTAATAAGTCAGCGCAAATCCGGTAGGAGCGAATTCATTCGCGAAGGCGTCAGTACAGCCAACAAACCTGCATCGTCACAAACACCGCCCTCCCGGCTGAGGCCGGTCCCACGTCCATCTGCTCAAATCCCTGTGGGAGCCGAGGTTGCTGGCCGTAAAGGCCCTGCGGACTAACAATTATAGCCAGCCGCCCGATTGCCAGCAACCGCGGCGCCCCCCAAAAGGGTTTGGGGGAGGGGGGCGA